>CAXTTV010000080.1:0-7779 GCA_964247295.1 uncultured Ktedonobacteraceae bacterium
CTACACATACTGCTCTCCCACAACGACACTGACCAACGGTGAATGTTCCACATTGAATACACTTCATCTCATCCTCCACAAACTACGTACAACCTGTAGCACAGCCTACGACTATCTGCTTCCTCTATGTCACTCGAGTTTCCCTGATGTGGGCAACGATAACTGCGTTGCCCTGGGCATGGTGTCTTCAAATCGTATCGAGAGTAGACGCGAGATGCTGTCCCCTCCCATCGAGACTCCATACACCGCCTGGGCCGCTGTCATCGTGACCCGATTATGCGTGATGACGATAAATTGTGTCCGCTGCGATAGCTTCTTTAAAATTTCACAAAACCGTGTGACGTTGGATTCGTCTAATGCCGCATCAACTTCGTCTAATAAACAGAAGGGGGGCGGGTTGATTTCTAGCAATGCAAATAATAGGGCCGCTGAGATCAAGGCTCGCTCCCCTCCCGATAACAGAGAGAGGTCTTGCACTTTTTTGCCCGGCGGTTGGACGATGACTTCAACACCACTTGGCATACTGCTCATCAATTCGGTCTTCTCTTTGTGATCAGCAACCTTGCGGTCTTGCTCTTCCTCACTAGCACGGGCGGCTATTAATTCCAGACGTGCGCTCCCTCCATTAAAAAGGGTGATGAAATGCTCCCTGAACCGGGCATTGACGGCTTGAAAGGTCTGCTCAAACTGCTGGGCCATGCTGGCATCAAGCTGTGCTATGATAAGCTGCAATTGTGAGGTCGCTTGCTCCATGTCCGCTACCTGACTACTCATAAATGCGTATCTCGTCCTGGCTTCTTCGTACTGCTGGGGCGCGTCAGGATCATATCCACCCAGCAATTTCAATCGACTTCGTAATCCTTCAACTCGCCGGCGCAACTTTTTGAGATCCTGCTCTTCCGCTTCTGTAAGCTCCTGAGCTGCCTCTGTTAAAAACCCTAGATCTACTTGATCCCCTTTGTTATCCCGCTCTTCCTTTAACGGTATGTAAACCACTAACTCTTGAGGATCAACGATCCCCATCTCTTCCTGTAACTGACTGAGTAGCGTCTCTAAGGCGTCTCGGGCTTTCTGACTCTCTAATAAGCATTTTCGATAATTCACTTCTAGCTCGGCCATGCGCTTGTGCAACTGTTGCGTCCGCTGATCTACTTCTATAATCCTCTGCTCTACATCCCCTACCTGACCCTCTGCTTGCTGTACATTTTCCCCATATACCTTCACTTGAGCTCGAATTTGCTCCAATTCACGCTTTCTTTGACTAATTACAAGCTCTAACCCAGACCTCTGCTGCTCGAACTCTTGCATCCTGGCCTTCTGCCGATCTACACCGCTCCGTAGCTCCCCCACTTGACTTTGCAGTCCTTGCAATTGCTGTCGCAGTGTCCTGGCTTCCTGACGCTTTAAGGCTACTGCGGTCCTACTCTTCCCTAATTCTTCCTGTTGCCTTCGATAGGTAGCTCCACGCTCCTCTACATCTAATTGCAAGGATTCTACTAATCCCTCTAGTTCACGTTGCTTTTTTTCGTGATTGGCTACTCGCTCTTGCACTACTTCTACTTCTTGCTCTAAACCCTGAATCTCGTTGATAAGCTGCTGCTCTACTGAACTGGCAAGTCTGAACTCTGTTTGCGCTCTCTCTTGTTCCCTTTGAATGTTATTTACGCTCCGATGTAGTTCGTTGAGCTGCGCTCCCAACCGTTGTAAATCTTTCTCTATACGGCTAAGATCTCTTTTTCGCTCTTCTTGTATGCGCCCACTTTCTCCTATCTGCTGATTCAAGTTCTCAATCCCTGTTATATACTTCTCTAACTGCTTCGGAAGCTCTTGTAGCTCTCGTTCGTAAACCAGAAATCCTTGCTGCAATACCTCTTTGCTATTTCCTCCTGAAAACCAACCTTCTCGATGCATGACCTGACCTGCTATGGTAACAGCTCTCTCTATTAACAATCTATCATGTCGAGCGCTCCGCTCCAGTATTCGTCCGGCTCCCTCTAAGCTCTCGACGATGACGATCCCTCGGAGTAATCTCTGAAAAAGGGGGCGCAAACGCTCCTCACACTGCATGTAGTGCGAGGCGAAATATAATGGCTCTTGTATGATGGGATGGATCGCTCCCAGCCGCTGGAGTCGCTCCTCTTCATTCTGTAAAGTTCCTTCCTCCACCCCCTGAAGCCAGATGATGATGGCTTTACCCGCTCCCATACTTTCCAAATACTCCAATCCACTTTGCGCATCTTCAAAACGTTCGACGACAACCGCTTGTAAACGCGTTCCCAGCGCGGCTTCTAAGGCTCTCTCCCATCCCGGCTCTACGATCCCTAGCTGAGGTACTGGCCCCACAATTCCTGCGATCTTTCCTTCCGGAGCTCTTAGCAACCCACGCACACCATCGTTATATCCACTAAGGTTCTGTCTCCAACTTTTGAGCATCTGTAACCGATCCGCTACTCTTCGCCTTTGCCTCTCTTCTTCTTGTAGCTCTGCCTTTCGATTCTCTATCTCCTGCTGCGATCCGCTAATCCTTGCTTGGAGATTCTGCTTTTTCTGGAGTAGTTGATGTTCTTCTCTTTTCACTGTCTCCAGTTGCTGACTCTGCTCTACCAGCCGCGCCTCTAGGGTTTGTAAAACTTGCTTCGATTGCGAGATGGCTTCACGCCGACTCGCTAGTGCTCTATTGCGCTCTCCAAGATGCTTCTGCTGACGCCCCCAATCTGTCTGGCTCGCTCCCAATCGCGCCTGTACTTGAATAAGATCGTTTTGCGTCGCTCTTAATCGACGCTCATCCATCTCATATTCTTTCTGAAGCCGCCCAATCTGTTGCTCCTGCTCCGCTAATCTCACGGAGATTTGGTCTACACTCTCGTCCGCTTGATCACACTGCTCTTCTAAATCTATCGCTCTCTGCTGAGTGCTGATCAAGCTCTCCCGCAATTGCCGCTCTACCTGCTGCTGGCTCTGTCTCTGTCTCACTAACCCTGTCAGACGCTCTTCACTGACCGCCAGATCCCGTTCGATCTGCTGGGCTTCACCAGACGCTTTACTATACTGCTGTCTGGCCGCTTCTATCCTCTCTTGAAGCTGCTGTCGCTGTCCACGCAAAAGGTTGGCTCGCTCATTCATCTGTTGAACAGCCTTCTCCTGCTGATCAACCTGAAGTGCCTGCACCTGTTCCTTTCTAACGGTCTGATCCCTCTGCGCCTGAAAACGCCGCCACTGTAAGGCATACCAGGAAAGTAACACTTCTTGTAGCTCTGTATTCAATTGGGTATGTTCAGCGGCCCGTCTGGCCTGCTCCGATAACGGTTGAAGGCGCGGCTCTATCTCGCTGATAATATCGCGCAGCCGCTCCAGGTTGATCTCGGTCTGCTTCAACCGGTTCTCTGCATCTGTCTTCTGTACCTGAAAGGGCCGAATACCAGCCGCATCCTCAAATAAGGCCCGACGCTCCTCTGCCCTCAAACTTAGCGCCTGATCAATCAATCCTTGCCCTACGACGGTGTAGGAGTCTGCCCCGATCCTCGCCTGCGCTAGCAGTAAGATAATATCTTTCAATCGAACTTTCTGCCGATTAATGAGATATTCGTTCTCACCAGATCTATAACTCCTCCGCGTAATGGTGATCTCGCTGTAATCAGATGGCACCCAACCCGAGCTATTATCTAGTGTCAGGGAAACCTCTGCCATCCCTAATGGTGCCTTTCCATGACCACCCACAAAAATAATGTCGTCGCTTTTCTTCCCTCGCAACTGGCGCATGCTCTGCTCACCCAATACCCACCGCATTGAGTCGGCAACGTTGGATTTCCCCGATCCATTCGGCCCCACTACGGCTGTGATACCAGGACTAAAATCTAGAAAGGTTCGCAATGCAAAACTTTTAAAACCTAATACTTCCAGACGTTTAAGATACAATGCGCTGGCCTTCCTTACTCACGGTTGAGCTCACTTTTATCATGCTCAGATTATATAGTTCGGTTCCTGTCAGAATATTCCGATGATATCATAGACCGACAAGACCGTCGAGCAGCCTGTACTATCGCTATGGATGTCTTTGGGTAATCTTCTATACCAATAACCAGATAACTAACGCTCCTATCCCTAGCATCAATGGCGTTACAATCATTCCTACTTTGAAGTAATCAAGTCCTGAAACTTCTATGTTCCTCTGGCGCAAAAGCAAAAGTCAGAGCACAGTTGCTAATGATCCCACTGTGGTTAGGTTGGGTCCTAGATCACAGCCAAAAATGCTGGCGGCGATAAAACTATGCTGTATCACTAACGGGGATTGCTGAATTCCTTTCAATGACGAGTTGAGGACAACTGCCATCGGAACATTGTTGATGATGTTTGTTCCAAGGGCCGAACCAAATGTCCCAACAAAGACGGCTCCAAAACTGCTCCCCCCCGATAATGATAATAACACCCGACCAAACTTCGTTGTTAGTCCGGTACTTTCAAATGCTTGCACAATGATAAACATTCCTATGATGAATCCAAAAATAGGCCAGGAAATTTTCTTCCCTACTGACACCAGGGTTGCTTGCCTCCAAAACCACGCTCCACTCAATAAGAAGCATGCTCCACTTAATGATACTAAGGATAATGGTATCTGCCATGCAGAGGCTATTATATATGCAACCGCTATTAATCCCAGAAAAAAAGAGAAAGGTGTTCCAGTCCCCCAGTAGCGTATTGGTAACTTCTATCGGACCGATTAGACCCAGTACAAGTAAAAGCGCCGCCCCTATCAATGCAGCACTGGCCTCCGTGATTTTCCAGGGTCGGACCATGATTCCTAACAATGCGGCGATTGTAATCGCAGAAATAAAAATCGTCTTGACAACTGCGGATATATGAAATAAAAGCAGCATGGCTACCCCAATCTTTATATAAGTTACTCTGTATATAGTATGTGAAGCCATCCATCAGGAAAATGTACCCATTTTTGTAGTCTATTTTCATTCACGGCTAGCCTGCCTTCTACTCGGTCCTGATGGTATTCAAGCGCGTCCCAGACAACTAGGTGCTCTTCCTGACTCTGTAAAATCAATGGCCCATAAAGAGAAACTGTCCCTCTTATAAACCGATAAGCATCCTTCACGGACCAATCATCTACCTTGATAAGAAACTCTTCGCTTCCCGGCTCTCGATGATAACTACTCTTTCTTTGATCCTGCTCTATCCTTTGCTCTTTTCCTTCTACTAATCTTTTGATAACTTCTATAAGCAATCGCCCACCCATTTCAGCCGACTGCTTCTCTACATCTTCATACCTCTGCCCATCAACAAGCGATAAGGGCTCTTGTGCCAGGATCGCTCCCGCGTCTAGACGATCTACGACAAAGTGTACTGTGACTCCAGCACTGTCTGGCTCCTCTCGAAACGCCCAGAAGAGGGGATCAGGCCCCCGATTAAGTGGCAATAAAGACGGGTGCACGTTGATAAATCCATGGCGAGATACGGTAAACAGCTCGGATGGTATCCGCTTTGAGAAACAGGCGATACAGGCTACATCAGCCTGGCAGGCTTTTAATCTATCCCGAGTCTCCTGTGACCTGAGCTGCGTGACTTCCCATACAGGGATCTTTCGCCGATCTGCGATCTCTACAATGCTGGGGAAACTTGTCGTTGAAAGCAGCGGCAACCAGACCCTCGATCCCATTACTGGCTGATGCAATTGGATCGGCTTGGAAACTCTCATCGGCAAAGGATCAAGCGGGATCACTACTGCTTTAATGGTGATCCCCGCTCGCAATACTTCTTGTAACACGAGCGATGAGAAACGCCCCAACATTCCAAAAAAGAGAATACCGGGCTCAGAAATCTGGTTTTTTTGATTTGACATGGCTGGCATAGCGTTTATAATATCTGTACGAATACAAAAGAGCTACTGACAATATGGGAGACTATCATGGCACGCACTGTCTATTGTGTCAAACTTAACCGGGAGCTTCCCGGTCTGGAGCGCCCTCCTTTTCCCGGCCCCCTGGGACAACGCATCTACGAGGGCATCTCACAACAGGCCTACGATATGTGGCAGGACCAGAGCCGCCTGCTTATCAATCACTATGGCCTGAATATGGCCGATCCTGAGGCCCGTAAGATTCTCCGTGAACAGATGGAGGAATTTTTCTTCGGGCCCAGCGCGCAGATGCCAGAGGGCTGGACTCCAGAGACGGCTGGTGCCGGCGGTGCCGCTCCCAATAGCAAAGGTGGCGGCGGAGCACCGCGCCGCAAATGAGATCTCCAGGCCAAATTCTACTTGTCTCCTGCTATGAACTGGGTCACCAGCCTTTTCAAATGGCTTCTCTGATGGCTCTGCTTCAACAGGAAGGCTACTCTCCTCGCGCGGTAGATACTACGGTGGAGGATCTTGATGAACAAATAATTCGGCAGGCTCAATTTGTGGCGATCTCTGTCCCTATGCATACTGCCCTGCGGCTGGGCGAACAGGTAGCGCAACGCATTCGTTCCCTTAACCACCAGGCCCATATCTGCCTCTATGGCCTCTACGCTCAACTTAACGCAACATACCTTCTCAATGGTTGTGTTGACTCCACTATCGGTGGTGAGTATGAGCAGCCTATGCTCAAATTGCTCTCAAACCTTGCGATAAACTGCTCAGATTCAATCACAGGCATCAGTACATCGATGACAAGAAATATGCCTTCTTTAACACCCCCTCGCTTTGTTCTACCAGATCGTGCTCTACTTCCTTCTCTTGAAAAATACGCTCGCCTGGAGTGGCTGGGCGAACAACGCATATCAGGATATACGGAAACTACCAGAGGCTGCAAACATACTTGTACTCACTGCCCGATTACTCCTGTCTATCAGGGTCGCTTTTTCGCGGTCCCTGCTGAGATCGTTCTTAACGATATTCGTCAACAGGTAGCTCAAGGAGCTCAACATATCACGTTTGGCGATCCCGATTTTCTAAATGGCCCGACGCATGCACTACGCATTTTGCGTTCAATGCATCACGAGTTTCCTAACCTCACGTTTGACGCGACAATTAAGGTTGAGCACCTCCTCAAGTATCGTGACCGCTTACCAGAGATTAAAGATCTCGGATGCGCTTTTGTTGTCTCTGCGGTTGAGTCTTTAAACGACGATGTTCTTCAACAACTCCATAAGGCCCATACCCGCGCAGATGTTGAATTGCTCTTTACTTTGACTGAGGATCTAAATCTCCCCCTACGCCCCTCACTCCTTCCCTTTACACCCTGGGAAACCCTGGAAAGCTACCTTCAGCTCCTACACTTTTTTGAGGAACGTCATCTCGTCGAGCATCTGGATCTGATCCATCTCTCAATTCGCTTGCTGATCCCACCAGGCTCCGCGATCCTCTCTCTACCCAATACTCATTCCTGGCTCAAAGATCTCGACTCGGCGAACTACTCCTTTAGATGGCAACACCCGGACCCTCGCATGGATACCTTACAACAACAGGTGGCGATGTTGGTCGAGACAGACCAACGCCAGGGCTCCGATCCTATCAAAACATTCTTTGAAGTTAAGTCCCTTGCCTCCTCTATGGAAGGCTACCACATCGATCAGGAAGAGGAGCTGCGCTCCTATGGCCAACGCAAAGTTCTTCCCCATCTAACTGAGTCCTGGTTCTGCTGAGCAGAGCCCACTAAGGATCAGTTAGATCCTAAACATAAACAGTTGTAGGAATATGCTCGCGTCTGAATTTCCCGACAGGGCCACTTGATTATGCCCCTGAAAAAAGCAAAATGCGCTCTTCTCTTCTACCTGAAAATAAGGATACTA
>CAXTTV010000080.1:7789-19955 GCA_964247295.1 uncultured Ktedonobacteraceae bacterium
ATTCACTATTATACGCTACTGTTATCTACTTGTCCGGTCAGACGCCTCTATCCATGCGACTTCTTTCCGACCGTTCTACCAATAATTAATAGATAAAAACAAGTCTATTTAATGAGAAAACTCTCATCTTTTTCCAATGAAGTTCACATACGGCTTTAGTACTATAGCAGTACTATGAGAAGATCGTATATCACAAGATCTTGTAAAGAGAGGGATTTAATATGAAAAAAACAATTGTTTCAGCAATTATTATTGGTATCTTTGTTCTTTACTGCTTCGCGCACACTCAGGTTAATGCTGTTGCTCTCGTACCAACAACGACATCAACCTCGCGTTCTTACTCATCAAGTCCAACACCTCTTCCTGGTGTAACAGCAACCCCTGCGACAAACTCAACACCAACAAACAATCCATCTGGCTCTTCTTATAAAGATGGCACTTATACAGGAAGCGTTGCCGATGCCCAATGGGGATTGGTGCAGGTCCAGGCTGTTATTCAAAATGGGAAAATCACCAATGTACAGTTTTTGCAGTATCCAAATGAACGCAATCGCTCAATAGAAATTAATAACTATGCGGACCCGCAGCTTGTCAGTGAGGCTATCCAGGCACAGAACGCGCAGGTCGATATTGTGAGCGGGGCGACCGATACGAGCGAGGCGTTCATACAGTCCCTCTCTAATGTGATTTCACAGGCCAGGGCTTGATCTATGAAACAACTTCAACTCCTGATGGGCATGCCCATTACTGTCGAGATACTCGATGCTACCGCTACAACAACGGATATAGAACAGGTCTTTGCCTTTTTTCGCTCTATTGATGATATTTTTAGCACTTATAAGCAAGAAAGCGAGATCTCAAAAATCAATCGCGGCGAGCTGAACGCAGAGGCACACAGTGATACTGTGAAAACGATTCTGGCTTTGAGTGAGCAAACTCGGCTGGAAACTTACGGCTACTTTAATATTCAACATGATGATCTCATTGATCCATCTGGCATCGTTAAAGGCTGGGCTATTCTCCAGGCAACACAGATGCTCAAAAAGGCCGGCTTCACCAATTTCTATATCGATGCCGGCGGCGATGTTCAGGTCTCAGGTACAAATAATGGCAATCCCTGGCGCGTCGGTATCCGCAATCCTTTCAATCGTGACGAGAATGTGAAGGTGCTGGCAATTACGGAAAAAGGGGTTGCTACTTCTGGCACGGCGATTCGTGGTCAGCATATCTATAATCCCCACCAACTAATGCAGACCATTCAGGATGTCGTGAGTCTGACTGTGATCGGACCCAATATCTATGAAGCTGATCGCTTCGCTACGGCAGCTTTTGCTATGGGAAGGAGAGGTATCTATTTTATAGAACAGTTACCAGGTTTTGAAGGATATATGATAGATTCTTCGACTCGGGCAACGTTTACCAGCAACTTTGAAAGGTTTGAACTGAACTATGATAAAATTTCTTGACTCCTTGCTGGATCACACTACTATGTATCGCCTGGTTCTCTATATTCTGATCGGGCTGGTCGGTATTGCGACTACGTTGGCATACACCCACCAGCTCTCTTTCTCTCCCCTGGCACTGCTGCTTTCAACTGCTTTTCTCGTAATGATGTGCTGGGCCGCTAATTCTCTTCTTGCTGCTATCTTTCAGGTCCCTACGAGTGCGGAGTCCGTCTATATTACTGCTCTAATTCTCGCGCTGATTTTTGATCCCGCGAAATCTTTTGATAATCTTCCGGTTCTGGGTTGGGCTGCGATTCTTGCTATGTCTTCTAAATATGTGCTGGCACTCTATAATAAACATCTCTTTAATCCTGCTGCTATTGCCGCAGTCATTACTGCTTTCGCCCTCAAAGAAAGTGCGAGCTGGTGGATCGGTACGGCAAGTATGTTGCCAGCCGTGCTTATCGGTGGCTATTTTGTCGTGCGCAAACTCCGCGAGGAAAGAATTATTGGCCTTTTCCTTGCGGCTGCCCTTACAACTATCTGTGTTGTCAGTATCATGCAAAAACTTTCTCTCGTGAAAGAATTACAACAATTGTTGCTGGCATCACCTCTTTTTTTCTTTGCTACTATTATGTTTACTGAACCTTTGACTATGCCGCCTACCAAAAAATTAAGGGATATCTACGCCCTTCTGGTGGGCGTGCTCTTCATTCCCCAATTGCATGTCGGCCCAATCTACTCAACGCCTGAATTGGCTTTGGTTGTGGGCAATCTCTACTCCTATGGCGTCAGTCCTAAACATAAAGTCTTACTTAAGCTGAGAAGGAAAAGTACGATCGCGGCCAATATCGTCGATTTCGTTTTCAAACCATCGCATCGGCTGGCATACCAACCAGGACAGTATATGGAGTTTACGCTTGCACACTCTCATGCCGATAGCCGGGGCAATCGCCGCTACTTTACTCTAGCTTCATCCCCTACTGAGGAGAATCTCCGTCTGGGAGTACGCTTTTATCCTGAGGGTAGCAGCTTCAAACAAGCTTTGTCTTCCATCAATAAATATACTAATATGCTTGCGGGCCAGGTCGCCGGAGACTTTACTCTGCCTAAATCATCCAAGCAAAAGCTGGTTTTTATCGCGGGCGGCATCGGCATTACTCCCTTCAGAAGTATGCTGAAATTCCTCATCGATACAAGGCAATCTCGCGATATCGCTGTTTTTTATGTTAATAAGACGATGGACGAAATTGCTTATACAGATGTTTTGACACAGGCTCAAAAGCTGCTCGGCACCCGCGTCTTCTATACGCTGACTGATATCGAGACAGTTCCTCAAAACTGGCGTGGCCTGACCGGTAGAATAAATGCGAATATGATTGGCAAGCTGCTTCCCGATTATCAGGAGCGCTCCTTTTACCTTTCTGGCCCCCCAGAAATGGTGAGAGCAACTGAGCACTTACTCAAACAAATTCATGTTAATCCAAAGCAGATAAAGAAGGATTTTTTCCCAGGACTCGTGTAGTGAAAAAGATCCTTTGCTCTACGGCTTCTGGCCAGCTTTGCTAGCCCTCTACATATCTATCAGCTTCTAGACTCTCAAAGTCTCTATACAAAGAGAGATCATTAAACCATTTCTGGTCTAACGATCTCTACCTTTATACAATACACCCTATTCTGAGTCGTCCGAGTCTTCTGTATTCTGGTTCTTGGACATTTTGTTGTATACGTCCATCCAATTGGTCGCTATCGCAATCTGGGCCTGCTTAACGGTCATTTTACCACTACAGATCTGCGCGTGCAGGTAGTTCTCTACTTTGTCTTTTTCATGAAAGCCTGGCACCGGTTTATCTATCTCGGGCCATAGGTTAGCTATGTCGTTTGAACCTCCTAACTGTAAGCTTACAAGATGATCAATCTCGTACTGCCCCGGCTTTCTCGATTTGATGCCATACGAGGAGTACACTTTTGTTTTTATACCCTGCGGTACATTTCTGACCGATTTTGCATACCCCGGTACACAGATCTTGGCTTTGGTTGCATCCGGAATGATTGCTCCTGGCGTACAATCCTTGTCCTGCAATTTCCCATTTACTTGGCAACCTGTGGTTTTTTTCTGCATTCCCCAATTAGGCTCGCTCGCTTGCGAACCAGAGCTGCTCGAAGATTGATTATTGTTACTACTACTACTACCGCTCTTTGTTGAGCCGGATGGCGCGGTTGTTGTGCTGCTACAACTCGCAAGCAATAAACATATTGTAAACATCACAAGCAACCAGTACTGATTACGCATATAGCTGTGCTCTTCCTTTTTGATGATTATTCCGACTGCAATACGAGCCAGCTTGCATCAAAATTACGCTTCTGAAGATCTTCCTTTTTGATCCAATAGTAGATCATTCCACCACTTCCCCAGTTCATCCCTGCTTTCTCGTCTGAATCTACCTGTAATAATAATACCCAGTCGTTGGCAGTTTTGAGTAGTTCTTCCGCTTTGGGATCTTCTATATCTGTAAGTCCATTCGCGTAAAGTTGGGCCTGCTGACGCATGTCATCCTGAAGCGTATCCGCGAATCCTAACATCCGGTTATGCGGTACGACTTTGTCATCACTCTTATGAAACTCTTCAAATACTTTATCATACTTTTCTTGATCCTGATCCTCCCACTTTAATCCCGCTATCTCTAAGTCTGGCTGGGCCGATATGGTTAATTCATTGGAGAAGGTGACTGCTGCTGCCTTAAATAAACTCTTTTTGGGCAATTTCTCTGGAGCTGCCGCTCGCTTGAGATCTGTCAAATCACCCTCTTTGAAAAGAATTTTCCATCCCCCTCGATCCGATACATCCGCTCCATATGTTTCTTGTTTTGCATCATAAAAAAACCAGAGCATCCCTGAAGCTGGCAAAAGTTTTTCCTGATTATACGCCTGCAGATCTTCTAAACGAATCTGAGCCACAAAGGACTGCGGTACGCCTTTCCAATCCGGCCATACTACACCAGATGGGACATCTGGCAATCCTCCTATTTTAGAGCTTCCTGGCTTTAGTGTGGCTTCGTCTACAAGGTTCGAGCCAATTCTGATCGATGGGTGCGTCAGTTTGTCTATCTCTTGTGACAATGAACCTAACTCGGCTTCGCTCAATTTCGATTGCACTGTTGCCTTGTCCATATTAAACTCCTCAACTATGGTTGTTCTACTTTATCAATTGTAACAACTGACTATAAAAAATCTCTTGATCTGGCAGATGTATCTCTGCACATAGCAATAGAACGTTTCACTTGCTTTTGACGCTTCAAAGCTCTTCTTTAATAAATACCTGTGCTCCTCACATCCGCTTGAACAAGGCTAGACCTTGACTGTCTCTTTAAGTAGATGCACGGCCTTCCCACCTTCAAGGTTTTCTTCATAGATGCGCGTCGGCTGAATCTCTTGCTCCAGTTCCCTCTGCTTCTCCGCGACAATGGTGTCGTACGGGTGCAATGTTTCCCATATCTTGTACGTCATGTCCTGCGCCCAATGACGATAGACAAAACGAGTCTCGATCTTTTTCTCTAACGCGAGATGATTGGCCCTACCAAAAGCTTCTCGCGCCTTTAAATCATGCAGATGAGGCTCTAACATATGGAAAAGCTCTGGCTCTTGATCCGAAGTTTTGTCTCCAAGAAATAGAAAAACTACAGGTTTCTTTTCGGTGTTTTGAACCGCCGCCGCTATAACCGCGTTGTTATCTTCGATTCGGCTATCACTGGAAAGCACTGCCAGAATAGAGCCTGGGAAATGCTGCTCTACTCCTGTGATGATCACGGGTACATACCCACGCTTCCGATGCTGCCGATAGTGGTACAATGCAATTCCCATCCCTATAAGGGTCACGCTTCCTCCAAAGGCGGTGGCTAACGGCTTGGCTATCAGATTGGTACACCAGGCAATTAATACCAGGGCGGTCGTAAGAATACCTAACCAGAAGTTTGCGTTGGAACGGGACCAGGTGCCCGTCGGCTCCGGGGCATCCACTGATGCAGGCTTCCCTTCTTCCTCTCCCTGACCACTTTCATGACTGGTATTGGTATTTGAGGGATCTGCGGAAGATACTATCGGCTCTCGCGCTCGTTCCCTCCGCTTCCCCTGTTGACTCGATGCCTTTCGACGCTCTATACGATCCCGATGTCGAACGATATCCATGCCTATACAGGTTAAGGCAAATGCTCCTAGCAGTCCAAAAGCATACATGTCTCCCAGAATGTTGATGTTTCCCCGAACTAACAATAGGACAATGATAGGGATACCTACTGCTAACGCAATTGAGTAATGGGGCGTCCCACGCAATCTGTTTTTCTTTAATATGATTTCAGGAAAAAATTCGGCCCGCGCCAGCGCCATGAATACATGATACGCTCCGATTATCGCGGTGTTGCTGGCAAAAACAAGCAATGCGCTTGCGCTGATAGATACTTCTGTCTGTAGAAAGCCGCTTCCCCAATGTCCCGCTAATGATGAGATGATATACGAGGAGTTGACTGGATCACCCGCTTGCTTCGGCAATAGTAATGTTGACAGCAGTGTGAGCAATGGACTGGTTAACCCAACGGTGATTACTACTAGAAATAAGGCTATCTTTCCAACGTTTCGCCTAGGCAATTTCATTGCTGGCGATAATTGAGAAATACTCTCCAGTCCTGAAAACGCGAGAAAAGATCCTGCGAAGCCTACCAGTAAGGAGACTGGGGTCAGGGCTTTCCCTGTGAACATCTGCGCGAAAAGGGTCCAGAATTGCCCGAATGAGAGGTGCGAGAAAACGGTGAACAAAATGGCAAGATCACTTACAAACGCGACGATTGCACCCACCATGCTGACTTTAGCACTTTCACTAATCCCATACCAGTTAAGGACTCCTAGCAATATCAGGACGATGATGGTGATCCAGAGGGTTGTGCTAAATCCTAAAAATTGCGATTGCGGCCCTACTGCTGGAAAAATGACGCTCAGGTAGAGAATTCCTGATAAACAACTGATCGCTGAGGTAAGGAAATAGTCTACGAGAATAAACATTCCTCCCAGGGCTCCAAACCATTTGTTAAGGGCCCGCGCTGCTACTGTGACGACACCTCCCCCCTGAGGAAAACGATAGGTTACTTCCACATACTTAAATGTCAGAAGGATGAATACTGCCATGGTCAAGAAAACAAAAAAACCCGCTAACTTCCCGACTGTTCCGTAAAGAATACCCGGAACATAATAGATGGAGGTTCCTATATCGGCAAAAACAACCGCCCAACATAATAAGGGGCCAAGGCGGCTATCCTCTTCATACTGCTGGCTCTGGATTTCAGCCCTTTTCAACTCTTTTGATGCAGTCTGTGACATACTTTTTATCTCTCCGTGCTTTTTGACGCCTAGGACGTGTAAAGGCTATTTTTACTGCGCCATTTTTCTTCTATGTTCTAGCACGTACTAAAGGGCCTCGATAGCTTCTACTCCCCCAGGAAATGCCTGTCATCTTAACATCCCTCTGTTTCTCTCTACGTTTCCCCCTCTATTCTCTCTAACCCCAAAAAATCAAAAAAGCAGGGGAGTTCTTTGAACTTCCCCTGCCCTCTATCAATGCTAGCGAGTCTGTGCCTCAATCTCCGATGCCTTCTGCCCCTGCGTGATGCTGATTTTCTTCGGCTTGCTTGCCTCGCTAACCGGTACTTGAATGCTTAACAAACCATTCTCATACACGGTCTCTATTCCGTCCGCGACGATCGGCTTGGCAAAGGTGACACTGCGCTCAAAGCTTCCCGATCCAATCTCTTTTACAAGCCAGTTCCCTTGCTTCTCTTCTCTCTGCTGGGCATGCACTTGCCCTTTAATGGTCAAGGTGTTCTGATGCGCTGTCAATTCAATGTCTTCTGGCTTCACCCCCGGCAATAATAAACGCACTTGATATCCATGCTCGGTCTCAAATACGTCCATCGGCGTCTGCCAGCCACTTGCCCCTTCCGATCTCGTTCCAAAGATACTCGGATACACAAAGCTCTGTGAGAATAACTGATCTACTGCGTTGCGCAGACTCACAGCCTCACGATAAGGATCATAGCGCGTGACGTTGCTCATATCTACTCCTTCCAAAGTTTTTACACTTCAATAAAGAGGTTCCACAGATATCTTTTCTTTTTCTAGAGAGGTGGAACTTTTTTCTTGTCCTCCTCATCTACTGTTTATAAAATACAATACCTTACAAATTTTGTCAATATATCTTACAAGATATTTTATATATTCTAACAAATCTCTAACACTCCCCTCTATTATATAAAAATTAAAAAGGGACCCCATAGGGCCCCTTATGATAAACTACCCCTACTCTTGATGCGCGTCTCGACGCTCTACCTCTGCCTGGAAATTTTCATGCGCCTCTCTCACATCCTTGACTTCTTGCTGTAATATGTGTATCTGTGTCTTCATATATAGAATCTGTCGAATGCCGGCGTTGTTTATTCCTTGCTGCGAAAGCTCTATAATTTGCTCAAGAATAATCAGATCTTGATCTGAATATAATCTATTTTTACCACTCTGTCTCTCTGGACTCAGCAGGCCAGACTCTTCATAACGCCTTAGTACCTGAGGAGGTAAACCCAGCAATTGAGAAACTACCCCTATGGTGTATTTGGGTATGCTCTCCCTATCTATTTTTTTCCGACTACTTTGATTTTTCTTTCGAGACTCCATGATTATTACCTCCTTCCGATAGTATTGATAGGTAAACAATGTTGTATCAACATACATCTTCTTACAAATTTTGACAAGTTATCTTACAGAATTATACGTGTTTATATTTGATAAAAAAGAGCAAGTTGGCGCGATACTAAGTTCACTCTTTTTTCTCTCTACACTACTTTGTGGCATTCAAAATCGGTATTTCTCTTCTAATCTCGAAATGCAGCTTACTGTGCGCTTTTCTGATCGCTTCCTCTACTTGCTCAATCCTCTCTCCCCGCGCGAAAATAAAACCAAGATAGCTCGCCCCTTCAGGCAAGGGTACCAGTGGATGATGCAATCTGGCGGTAATCTCAACTCCCGTTATATATGGCACCAACTCTGCCTCCCGAACTCCTGTGACACTTTTTAACATTCCTGCCCTGGGAATCGGTATCATCATGACTCCAGCCGCTCCTTGCTCTCGCTCCAGACTCTCAATCTCTTCTCCTATAGCATGCCGCAAAATTAACTCTTCCAGGCAGATCCCCGAACCAAACTCTAAAATGGTTGAACATAACCCTCCTATCGATCGCCCCGCTATCTCTAACATCCACGGCCCCTGCTCATTTACTCGTAACTCAGCATGCACTGGACCCTCATATAAACCCAGGGCGGCGGCGGCGAGAGAGACACATGTCGCGATTTTCTCCTGGTCCTGACGACTTAACCGGGAGGGCGTTATATAAATAGTCTCTTCAAAAAAAGGACCTTCTAAAGGATCAGGCTTGTCAAACAAAGCGAGGACTTTAAGCTGCCCATGACTTAACAAACCTTCCAGGGCAACTTCACACCCTGGAATATAATCTTCTACTAAAAAGGTGCTCTGCTCTCCCTCTCCCTCTGCTCGCAAAATCCGCTTCAGTCTTGTAAAAGCTCTAAGAAATTCCTCGGGATTGTTCGCGCGAATGACTCCACGACTCCCTGATAACCGCCTTGGCTTAAGTACACAGGGATAGTTGACGCTCTGCGCGATCTTTTCTGCCAATCCCCCTAAAGAAATTTCTTGAAAATGGGGACAGGCGGCTCCTCCTGCCGACATCCTTCTCCTCATGATGAGCTTATCCCGTGCAGCCTCGGCACTGGCCGGAGAGTTATGTGACAGGTGTAGTTTGGCACTTGCTAAAGCTGCTAGCTCGCTAGCGCTATCGTCGACTGAGAGAATTGCTGTGAGCGGATGCTCTCTGGCGAATTCGACAATTCTATTCACCGTTTCCTCAGGCTCCGCGAAGTCTATGTGGAAAGGGACATGCCAGCTCTCGGCTAGCACTTCAGGAAGATCTACTCCGACGATCGGCTCTATGTTCAAGTGTTTGGCTGCCTCTAAAAAAGCTCCTGCTCGATAGGTGGCAGGAGACATTAATAACAAAACACGCCGACTCGCTTGCTGCTCTTGCTCTATATTGCTAGTTTTCATGATCTTGTTTAACCGTGACAATAAAACCTTGCGATTTCAAGGCCAGGGCTAGAGCAAATAAACGCTCATCACCCTTTATTATCCATAAAAGCTGGGCCGGCTTTGTACTCTCATCCCAGGAGCATTCAAACTCTCCCTGCCAACGTGGGTTATCAACTTTCCCTACATAATGCCATTCTTTGACGGCTGGATGCCGATTCCCAAACCCTAATCCCGCGTACTCTACACTTACAAAATCTTCACTATGAAAAATTACTTTCATGACGACGTTCTCACTTATAAAAAAAAATAACTATAGTCTCTAATATCCAAATCTGCGTCTGGTTGTTTGTCTTCAAGAATATTCAGATTATACCTCAGGAAAGGTCCCGTTTGAAATTTCTGTATATAACTCACTTGATCTCACAAAATCTACGAAAAAAAGTGGGCTTCTAGAACGTTCTTATGCTATAGTGACTCATAGACAAGTATTGGTTTTGTGACTTTTTCTTTTTGCCGATTCTTTGCGACCTATCCGTATCTATTCAGGCTCTTGAGAGAGGCAAACACGGTGCAGACAGATAAACCTTCCTCATACTCATTATCTAGCTATGCCGACATTATTCTTGGACATATCCCGGTCGGGGTGGCTCTTTACGATGCAACGACGTTTCACCTTCTCGCGGCAAACTCTCTTTTTCAAAGCTTCCTCTCTCTAGATCTCCTGCAACATCCGGTCGGGCAGCCTCTGGAAGCTTTGTTTCCTGAAGCTGTGACGCTCTCTATGCTTCCAGCTTTTCAATCAGTTGCGAAAACCGGCGAGTCCTATCATGTTGAGGGTGTGGCCTATGAGTTCCCAAATGACGAGACCTGCTACTGGAACTGGACTCTTCGCACAGCTTCCGATGAAGATCCTCTTCATCACTACCTGGTCCAGACGATTAGAGATGTGACCGATCAAATCCATGCCCGTCAACAGGCGGATCAGGCAAAGGCCTCTCTTAAACAGGTGAACCGCCAACGCAAACGCCTGGAGGTGATTGAGACGGTGGCCCATAGCGTCCGCGATGTCCTGGATACCCAGAGTATCGGTCGCGCCGCTACAATGGCTATTGGTACCCATTTTCGCACGGTCTGTGTGATTATCCATATCGATGAACCAGAACAGCAAGGGCTCCGCATGCTGGATGTCTATGCCCGACCCGATAAGGCCCCTCTCCTCCGCGCGGATTTTGTTCCTTACCATAGCTCTCTTTTTATCGCTCAGGGCCGCCACTATCGCGATCCTATCATTATTGAGAATGTGGCCGAGGCCCGACAGGACGGGCGCGTCTCTCCTAACCATCGCGTAGTGGAACTGGGGGCTAATGGCTATATCTGTACTCCTCTCTGGTTTAAAGATCGCTTCGAGGGGACTTTGACGGCCCTTTTCGAGAGCCCTATTCAGGAGGATGGGACTGAGGTAGATACGCTCTCGGGCAGTGGTACATATATCGCTGCGGCTCTGGCCCATGCCCGCCTCCATGCTGAGGTGGAACGCGAGCGCGCCCGATTACGCGTGGTGCTGGATCAATCACCTGAGGGGGTGATGCTCGTTGAGGCTGAAACTCGCCAGATTAGCTATGCGAATGAGGCGGCTGCACAGATTATTAATGTTGCTCGCGATGAATTGGTCGGACATGAGTTCGCGAGTATGCCCCGCGTTGAGACGGTGACTCGCCCCAATGGCCCTCCTCTTAAACCATCTCAACATCCCATTGCTCGCGCTCTGGATGAACAAATTACGACTTCACAGGAACTTTGCCTTCGTGTCAATAATGCACAGATACTAACACTCCTTTGTTCAACCGCTCCTATCTATACGGAGAAGGGAACTCTAAATGGAGCGGTGACGGTTTTCCAGGATATCAGTACACAAAAATCTTTGGAACAACAGAAAAATGAGTTTATTTCGATCGCAAGTCACGAACTCCGAACTCCAATTACGGCTATTCAGGGCTTCGCTGAAATTCTCCAGCTTAAATCGGATCTGGGCCACAGTCTGAATACCTCCCGTTGCCTCCATGCGATTAAGGGTATTACAGTCCAGAGCCAACTCCTCACTCGCCTGATCGATGAGATGCTGGATATCGGTCGCATTGAGAAAGCACAGATCTCTCTAACTCCCGCTTATCATTATCTTTCTTATACAGTTCAACAGGTGATCGAGGGCCAGATGGCGACTACAAAAAATCATCTGATTACTTTTCGGGCCGAGGGCATTGTCAATAACCCAGATTTTACTTGTCTCTATGATGAGGGCCGCCTGATTCAAATCCTTAATAATCTGATTGGCAATGCTATTAAGTATAGCCCCGAAGGTGGGGAAATTAATGTCGGTCTCCGCTATGTGCCCGAAAAGGATGAGGAACTCCTGCTCTGGGTGAAAGATCAAGGGATTGGCATTGCGAAAAATGATCAGGCCCATATCTTTAAGCGCTTCCATCGCGCGAGTAGCTTCGATCGCTCGATTAGTGGCCTGGGTATCGGTCTCTATATGGTTAAGGAATTGGTGAGTCTACACGGCGGACATGTCTGGGTCGAAAGT
>CAXTTV010000081.1:0-19711 GCA_964247295.1 uncultured Ktedonobacteraceae bacterium
ATTTTACATTGTCCAGAGCCGGCCAATCACAACGCTATACCCCATCCCTGAAGCACATGATCAAGAAAATCACGTATATGTATCTGTCGGTCATCAACAAATGATGATGGACGCCATGAAACCATTAGGAATCTCTTTCTGGCAGCTAACGGCTGCACGTCCCATGTTTACATCTGGTGGAAGGTTGTTTGTCGATATGACACATCATCTGGCTTCACCTGTCAGCAGGTAAACGATAATAGATACCCTGGGAAAATCCGATCCGCTTATAAAAGACGCACTCACGACCATCTTAGGGCGGGGAGATTTTATCAAATCTCTACCGAATGATAAGCAAGGTCCGGCGCTTGCGGACTTTAAAGCGCTAAACGAATACGATCCGGCAATTGTTTCTGATTTGATCAAGCGTAGTGAAACATCGATAGAAGAGTTAAAACAAACCATCCAAACAAAATCAGGATCGGATCTGATGGATTTTATTTTAGAAGACATTCAGCAATTAAGGAAGGGTTTATCTGGTCCGCAAGGTTTTGGTGTGATCATGACTGCTATGAATGCTTCATCATGGATCAATGAAAAAATGCAGGAGTGGTTAAGTGAAAAAAACGTGGCGGACACGCTTTCTCAATCTGCACCCAACAATATCACTTCGGAAATGGGGCTGGCGCTCTTAGATGTCGCAGATGTGATTCGCCCTTATTCGGAAGTAATCAATTACTTGCGGCATGTAAAAGATGATAGCTTTTTAGATGGACTGGTTCAGTGTGATGGTGGGCAGGAAAGCCGGGACGCTCTCTTTGCTTATCTCAACAAATATGGCATGCGCTGTACCGGGGAAATTGATATAACGAGACCTCGTTGGAGCGAAAAACCAACCACTCTTGTCCCAATAATTCTCAGTCACATCAAAAACTTTGAACCAGGTGAAAGCAAGCGGAGATTTGAGCAAGGGCGACAGGAAGCATTGAAAAAAGAACAAGAGTTATTATATCGGTTGAAGCAATTACCGGATGGCGAAGAAAAAGCCAGAGAGACAAAACGAATGATCGGCCTCATCCGAAATTTCATCGGTTATCGTGAATATCCAAAATACGGCATGATTCATCGCTACTTTGTTTATAAGCAAGCTTTACTGAAAGAAGCCGAAAGACTTGTACAGGCCAACGTTATTCATGACAGAGACGACACATACTATCTCACTTTTCAAGAACTTCACGAAGTTATACGCACGCATACACTGGATTATCAGATCATCGACAAACGAAAAGACGAGTACACATTCTATGAAAAACTCACTCCCCCACGTGTTCTCACGTCTGATGGTGAAATCATTACAGGTGAGTACAAACGAGAACATCTTCCATCTGGAGCTCTTGTAGGTCTCCCTGTTTCTTCCGGAGTGATAGAGGGACGAGCACGTGTCATTTTACACATGGAAGATGCAGATTTAGAAGAGGAAGATATAGTAGTCACCGCCTTTACTGACCCAAGCTGGACACCGCTGTTTGTCTTCATAAAAGGCCTCGTCACAGAAGTTGGTGGATTAATGACCCATGGAGCAGTGATCGCGCGTGAATATGGTTTACCAGCAGTTGTCGGAGTGGAAAGTGCTACCAAACTGATAAAAGATGGGGAACGAATTCGTGTGAATGGAACGGAAGGTTATGTAGAAATCCTCTAAAATGGGGAAGTAGTTATCTTCCTCCCTGGCCTTAGCGTATGTTTTGCCTTTAAGCAAGTGGGCGCAGTGTTTTGGAACCATCCTCCTGTTTTCCAGGAGAGAGGAGGATGGTTGCCTCCAGGCAGCTTCGGTTGTAAAGCCGCCGGGAAGCATTCCGGGTTCTCTCGGAAATTCCCTTCTCACCTAAGAGTGTGTAGGGAACGCCTTGAGTTGAGTGAGAACGGAGAGCAGATCTTCAAGATGCCATGTTGCGACAAACAGATTATTTTTAATGCAATGAATATCTATCGTCCGAAAAGTGACTGGCAACCCAGTAGGAGCGATACCGAGAAAGGTGCCTGCGTGTTTTCCCGTCAGAGTTGAGCGAACAGCAACCTTGTCATGAGTGACAAGGATATCCTCAGTAGTGGCATGGAGATTAGCAAAGGCTGTGCGATAGGCTTTGATAACGGAAGCAAAGCCATCGCGTCCTGGTACTTCGCCTGGAGCAAGCGGGGAGTTGACCCAATTGACGGCAAGGATACTCTTATAGATACTCGTATCGCCCGTGCTGAAGGGAGCATAGAATTGATGAACAAGCTGTATCTTCTTCTGGTCTTCCTTCGAGTATTCCTGAGCAGAAGCATTTTGAGATGGGACGAGACTTCCAAGGGCAAGCGCGCCTGCGATTCCTCCCGCCGCTTTAAGTACATTGCGACGTTGCATCGGGCGAGTGGAGTTAAGTTCTGGCAAAGACATAATGAAATCCTTTCAGTATGAAACACAACTTGTATCGTATTGGGGTGGTAGAAAATTCCCTATATGACATCACCACATAACCTGTTGAGATAGAAAGTATTCTCTCGAATGCTTCACATGCACTCTACAGAAGTGATATACTTACTATAATTTAGTCTTAATGTTTCTACAAGTCTGCACTTTTTGGTAAGATACTTACTTAGAGGTAAGAAGAGAAAGGATGCTCATGGAGCAGAATACAGTTAGAATCAAAGTGAACATCTGGGATGCTAATTGTCCATCGCGTGCGTTACTCAACCTGATCGCAGACAAATGGAGTGTGCTTTTGGTTGTCAAGCTCTCGGATGGAGCAATACGGTATGGTCGTTTACATCGCGAGATTGGGGGGATTTCGCATAAGATGCTGAGCCAGACGTTACACAATCTAGAGCGAAGAAATCTTGTGAGGCGTGTGGTCCACTACACCGTACCTCCTCAGGTCGAGTATTCGCTCACTGAGCAAGGAATGTCATTATTGGTCCCATTGGCAAGCTTAATTGAATGGGCTGAAACGCATGCTATAGACGGCTCCCTATAACTGGTTCATAACACGTTTTTGGTCAAGCTCTAGAAAAAATATGAAAAACTTGCTGCATTTTTCGCACCACACTTCATAGGGTGCATAACCAAGAAGAACGACACCTATTTCTGTGAGCTTAGAGATGGATATGCCTACCTTTTCCCCAATTTTGTCAGGAGAATGCGGTGAAAATCGTGAATATTCAAGGAATGAGTCACTATGAGACCTGGTCGTACAACGTCGTCCGAGTCCCGTAGTGACTCATTCATACAAAACCAGCACACTAGTGGGCTCTAGCACAACTGAGTCAAAAGGCAAGCATTTTTCGTTATGAAATAGCAAGAAGAATATTGCTTATTGTCAACAAATGCATTTTCTAGTATTATAAGTTATAATAGAAGTAAATCTATGTAATTGTTGTGTGGTGGTGATGTGTTATGTGGAGAAAGCGAGTCCCATCTTCGGAGCAACCAACGCAGCCAGTATTCCCAGTGATAAAAAGAGAGCCAATCTGGATCCATCCTCATCAGAAATCCTTCAAACGTAACGTAAGAAAAGAGCGAAAAAGAAAAGTAGATATAAACGCAATAAAGTTTGCCTTTGATTTACTTGGAGTTGGACTGGCCTTAATCTTTCTGTTTCTAGGGAGCAGATATATAGTTGCAAATACTAATGTGCAAACTAAGACCGCTTTGGAGCCCGATCCACACCCCGGTTCTTGTGTTTTTTGTAGTCCAACGGCGGAGATCGAAAAAAAACCATCTGCTGTAGCGGTAAAAAGAAATGCCAGAGTAGAAGCCACAGCCAGCAGTGTTGCCTTGAAGCCGACAAGCACCCCGCATCCTGATCCAGATATTCCCGCCATGCCTACAGCCGAAGTTCAACCTGGTCAGGTAGCAGTTACAGCCAGCCCGTCAGTGACTCAGACGCCCACCATAAACGCAACGCCGACACAGGTAAGTGGGATGAAACGGGCCGCACTCTCATCAGATCCTGAAACCATTGATGTTTCTTATAGTCACGTCTGTCAATCTGGTGGAAGTATTCCCATCAACTTAAAGAACATGGGTGACCATGTTTTACTTTGGGCGCAGGATCAGAATTCATCTGATCCAGGGCTAATTTTAAGTGATCCAGTGCAGCTTTATCTCCTAAAACCGGGAAGGGAGGTTACAGTTAGCTTTCGTTGTAGTGCAGTCAACATCGTTGGTCAGTACAAAATCGAGCTTTTTTATAATGGAGGGATATTACAGATTCCGGTACAAATAACAGCGTAGTCATAGTAGCCAGAAAAGGATTGGGGAGCATCTTTCTTTATAGAGGAGAAAAGAATAGTGGTCAGGAGTCATTTCGCGCAGCCCTCTGCCCTTGCGAAATGTGCTTGAAACAGGTAGAATACAAGTGGTTCCACTTGTTATCTGGTTGAGTGGGATTAAGTAGAAGTGTTGAGGGAAGAGTATCCCGGCTTCATGCTCAACAGCGATTCCACAGATCAGCCCCCAGAAAGGTAGCACAAAGCGAAGGTAGAAGCCTCACAACCGCATGGCGAGAGCCGGGAAAAGAACAGATGTCAGCCCGGTTTCCGAGCGATTGCAGTGACCGGTGCCATGTGTTTTTGCGTCTGCGCTTTGTAGCATCTATGAGTATTGTTCTTCTCCCGTGGTTAAACGAAATCAGCCAGGGTATCTTTTCTTTGGAGGTTTAATGACCATTTCAACTCGACCGCGAACAATTGGTGAACTGCGTGAAAGTGGATATAAAGTGCTCTCTGTCAAAGAAGAGATGCGCAAAAATTTAATACAGAAGATTCGTGATGGAGAAGAGCTTTTTCCAGGGATAGTGGGGTATGAAGATACCGTCATTCCTCAGGTCGAGAACGCCATTCTCTCGGGCCAGGATGTCATTTTCTTGGGAGAGCGGGGTCAGGCCAAAACGCGTATGGCGCGAAGTCTAGGAAACCTGTTAGATGAATTTGTGCCAATGATTGAAGGGTGTGAGATTAACGACGATCCCTATGATCCTATCTGTAAAGCGTGTAAAGACAAAATCGCGGAGCAGGGAGACGCAGTAGAGATCGATTGGTTGCCGAGAGATCGGCGTTATGGTGAGAAGCTAGCGACACCAGACATCACCATCTCAGATCTGGTAGGAGAGGTTGATCCTGTCAAAGTCGCGGAGGGCCGCTATCTTTCAGATGAGCTCACCATTCACTATGGTATGATTCCCAGAACGAACCGGGGCATTTTCTGCATCAACGAATTGCCTGATCTGGCCGAGCGTATTCAGGTAGGTTTATTGAACATCATGGAAGAGCGGGATGTTCAGATCCGTGGGTACAAAATCCGATTGCCACTGGATGTATACGTCGTCGCGAGTGCTAACCCGGAGGATTACACGAACCGTGGGCGGATCATCACCCCGTTAAAGGACCGTATTGGTTCCGAGATTCGGACGCACTATCCCTTGGTGATCGAGCATGAGATCCAGATCATGGAGACCGAAAGCAACCAGTACCCGACCGAAGGGCTGGATATCAGCGTGCCAGTCTTTATGAAAGAAGTGATCGCCGAAGTCACCCATCTGGCGAGGCGCAGCACCGACATCAGCCAGCGCTCAGGCGTAAGCGTACGCGTCTCCGTCGCGAACTACGAGAACGTTGTCAGCAACGCTGTCAAGCGAGCTCTGCGCCTGAAAGAGCGTTCAGCAGCGCCGCGCGTCAGTGATTTGGTCGCGATCGTCGCCTCGACCAGTGGAAAGATCGAGCTGGACACCGTAGGGGATGTGAAAGAAGAGCGAGTCGTTCAAAAGCTTATCAACAACGCCGTCATGTCCGTTTTTGGTGACTACTTTGAAACCAAAGAGTTTGAGCAGTTAGTAGCTGGGTTTGAGCGTGGCTTGAACGTCCAGGTTGGCGAAGACATGTCAGCAATGGATTATGTAACGCAGCTCTCAAAAGTTGGAGGGTTGAGCAAAGCCATAGACAAGTTAAATGGTCGTGGGAATCCCGCAACAATTGCCTCGACGGTCGAGTTTATCCTTGAGGGATTACACTTAAACCGTCGCCTGAACAAGGACGAGGTGAATGGGAAGATCCGCTATCGGCGTTAAGCGCCTTCAGAGGGACAATTCTTTATGTTCAGACGAGTTGCTAAGAATCGGTTTGGGTATTCGCGCTGGGATGGAACTCAGCGCATCGAAGGATTAGACGCTGATGATATCCTGAATGCCCTCTCAGATGATTACATGGAGAACGGGAACCTGCAAGAGGCGATGCAACGTCTGATGCGGGAAGGGATGGGTGGTCAAGATGGTCAGAAAACCATGGGTTTGCGTGAGATGTTGGAGCGACTGAAAAATCAGCGTAACCAGCAGCTCAACCAGTATAGTCGCTCCTTTGGAGTGATGGAAGATCTCAAAAAGCAGCTAGAAGAGATCAAAGAGAAAGAACGGCAAGGGATTCAACAGCGTCTCGACAATGCCAAAAGCCCTCAGCAGGGGTCTCAAGATCAGCAAGGCCAGCAGGGTCAACAGTCTCCTGAAGGTCAGCAGGGACAGCGGTCATCGCGAGATCAGCAAGGGCAACAGGGCCAATCGGGGCAGAGTGGTCAATCTCAGCAGGGTCAATCTGATCAACCGAGTGAGGGTGGAGAACTTTCGCCTGAGCAGAAGCAGCGCATGTTAGAGATGATCGCGAAGCGTAAGCAGGATTACCTTGACGCTCTGCCTGGGGACGTTCCTGGGCAGATCAAGCAGTTAACCGATTATGACTTCATGGATGATGAAGCGCGGGAGCAATTTCAGAATCTATTGGAGGGTTTACAACAGCAGATGATGCAGCAGTTTTTTCAGGGGATGCAGCAATCGTTGCAGAACATGTCCCCTGAGGACATAGCGCGGATGCGAGAGATGATCCGTGAGCTGAATCAAATGTTGAAAGAGCGCCAACAAGGGTTGGAACCTGACTTTGACTCATTCATGCAAAAATACGGAGATTACTTTCCGGGCGTCAACTCGTTGGATGACCTGATTGACCAGATGCAGCAACAATCGGCAGCGATGCAAGCCTTAATGGACAATCTGTCGGCAGATCAGCGTTCAGAATTGCAAGAGCTGATGGAACAGATGATGGGTGATGATCGGATTCGCGTGGATCTGATGGAACTAGCCCAGAATTTAGAGGCCGCCGCGCCATCGCAGCAGGGGAGAAATCGCTTCCGCTTCAAAGGAGACGAAACGCTTCCGTTTAACGAAGCGATGCGTCAGATGGGGCGATTGCAGCAGATGGAAGGGTTGGAGGATCAGCTTCGAGAGGCGCGGCGACTGGATAATCTTGAGGCCATAGATAGCGAGAAAGTCAAAGACCTGCTGGGTGACGCCGAGTATCAGTCGATTGAGCAGCTTAAAGAGTTAATAAAGACGCTAGAAGAGGCCGGATATATTCAACGGAAAGGGAAATCCTGGGAGCTCACCGCCCGTGGTATTCGCAAGATTGGGCAGAAAGCCTTACAGGACATCTTCAACAAGTTGAAGAAAGACGGTTTTGGTCGGCATATCAGCCCCTTTAGAGGTGTTGGTGGAGAAAGAACGGACGAGAGCAAGACCTATGAATTTGGAGACCCATTCCTATTGGATCTTCAAAAGACCTTAATGAACTCGGTACATAGCCATGGAGTTGGGACGCCCATGTTATTGGGAAAAGACGACTTCGAGGTCTATCGAACAGAATTCACCACCCAGTCCTCGACCGTACTGATGATCGACATGAGCATGAGTATGATCTACAATGGCTGTCAGCCCGCCGCAAAGAAAGTTGCAGTCGCGTTGGAGAGCCTGATCCGTTCCCAATTTCCGCGTGATAACCTGTACATCGTCGGCTTCTCCTTTATGGCACGAGAATACAAGCCAGACGAATTGGTAGAGATTGGGCGTTATGATCATAGCACAGGGACCAACATGGCTCACGGCCTCATGCTGGCGCGACAGTTGCTAGCCCGGCAGAGAGGGACAAACAAGCAGATCATCATGATCACCGATGGTGGGCCGACCGTCTGGTATGAAGGTGGTGATTGGCAGTTTGGGTATCCGCCCAATCCCTGGGCAGAGCAGCAATCCCTGTTAGAAGTCAAGCGATGCACAAAGGACGGGATCGTCATCAACACCTTTATGTTAGAGGATGATCAATGGATGGCCGCCTTCGTGAATCAGATGGCCTCAATCAATCATGGACGGACCTTTTACACCGACAAAAATAATCTGGGAGAATACCTGCTCGTAGATTATCTGAATAGTAAGCGGAAGCACGTCTCGTAGGAAACAATGGAACAAGCGTTGCAGGAGTTTCTGCAAGGTGTTCAACAGATTGGCCTGGAGCTGAGTGAGCAGCAGCTTACTCAGCTCTTGCGCTATCGTGACGAGCTCCTTGACTGGAACACACGGATGAATTTAACCGCGATCAAAGATCCAGTGGAAGTATTATCAAAACATTTTCTGGACTCTTTATCATTATTGCAGATCTATAATCGACCGCAGACCAGGCTCTTAGACATCGGGACAGGAGCGGGCTTTCCAGGTCTCCCCCTGAAGATAGCCTGTCCAGACTGGCAGGTTGTCTTAATGGACGCCACAGGTAAGCGGATACAGTTTCTCAAGCATGTCATCGGTGTGCTAGGATTGCAGGGAGTTGAAGCGGTTCAGGGGAGAGCCGAAGAATTGGGGCGGCAGAAGCAGTATCGGGGAATGTTTGATCTAGTGACAGCCAGGGCCGTCTCCTCCATTGCCAATTTATTAGAGAATGCGTCTCCATTTTGTCGCGTGTGTGGAAAGATTATTTTCCCGAAAAAAGGATTATTAGAAGGGGAACTGGAGCAGGGGAAGAGAGCAGCGGCACTCGTAGGGGTGAGGTTGGAGCAAGATTACACCATGCAATTACCGGGTCTAGAGGATGGGCGGAGATTATTTATTTTAAAGCAAGAGAAAGTTTGCCCGGAGCAATATCCGAGGAGTGGAGCGGCCATAGCGAAAAAGCCGTTAGGCAGATAAGTTGAACGCCCTTAGATCCGACAAAAAAGCAAAAATTGTTGGTTATCGAATAAATTGGATTTGGCTCACCTATGTATCAAAAGGAGTTTTTTGCAGTACAACTGGCCCTGGCGCAAAAAATCGCTAAAATCGGGGACCAATCTCTCGAACAGGTTGCTTTGCGCTACACAGCTTTTTATCGTATCTTTGGCCTGGATTGGAGTTTTGATCCTACTAACCCTGTTTGGAAAACGTATACTTGTGGATTGAACCTTGCCGCAGATAAAGTACAATACACCTACGAGTATTATCTTCAACGCTATCCCAGCATTCCTACATCTGTCGAAGAACAGGCATATTGGGGGTGTTTTGCGTATGATTACTCTACAAAGACCAAGAAAATAAGACTCTACTTTGGGGACTATGATCGGTCTGGACATGGACCCCTCAGTCATTTACGCGTTGCTCAGCGCAAAGAGGAATTGCGGGCGATGTTTCAACACATCCAGGGCAACCATCCTGATGCCTTATGGGTAGTTGGTGGATCATGGCTCTACAACTGGGAATCGTACACACGGCTTTTTCCGCCGGCGTTTGTCCAAACGATCAAACCAGAGGAAATGCCTTCGCTGCAAGGTCGAGCAAGTTGGAATCAATTGTTACGGAGAGGTTGGCGTATACATCCAACATCTATGGATTTCTTTCTTCAAAAGGTCAGTCAACTCGAACGGGTAGAAGATTATCCAGGGTGCTTTCCTTATGCAGAGCTTTGGACTGAAGCCTCTATATCACATTTTTATGAGTTTTATTTATGACCATGGAGGTTGCTAGAATTTGAAGCAACATATTGGGTGGAGTGAAGGTTGCCTTCATCAGGGGCAGAGCATTAGTTAACACAGGCAAAGAAGAAAAACGGTCAGCAAATTAGAATGACCTCGTATTGACTACCGGACTTTTTGCATTTATCCACTTGCATCGTCCGTTTGCGGGAGAGCGTACATGACGCTTTGTATCCTTGGGTTCATGACATGAAATGGTAAAGCGAAAGGTTTTGGTAAAAACATCAAAACCTTTCGCTTTACCTTCTCTGCTCACTAGCAGGGATTATAGGGAGTAATAAATCAAGGAGCTGTCCTCAGACTATTGCTTAATGTATTCTCATTCATATTTGAAGGAAGCTGGACACCATTTCCAGCGATTGGTTTCACGCTGTTATTCTCTATGACGAATCGTCCTGTTGGTCCGCCAGCCACGACATATTTTCCAGGATTATACTCCTCGATAAAGAGGACAACATGTTGCCCTACTTGGTAGAGAGGATCATCTTCCATGATATACATTGTGCCATCTTGATCTTTTCCTCCATTCTCATGAAAAGTGACTGTTGAAGGAACATTTTTTTGTGGATGAGCATTCCAGAGCACATTGCTCACCGTCAGTGCGACCTCTGAATAGGGAAAGCTCTTATCAGCAGGCTTCACCAGGGGACCAACCCTGGTAATCTCTCCACTGACAGCAAAATCCGCATAGTGCTTTAGCGCTTTGAGAGATGTAGCGTGTTCCGCCCAACTCGCATGCCCTATAACCTTTTGATTGTTAGCATCTCCACAGCCACTCATGCACAACGCAAAGGTAAGCAGAACTGCCAGGAACAACACGAGGCGAGCTGCTTCAGAGTAAAGGTAACTATGTAGCCAGTTCCCAGAGCTGAAATGTTTCATGTGAATACCCCTTTTTACTCAAAGTTCTTTCGAGAGAGAAATATCTTTATAAGTATTTTCTCCTCTTCTTTTCCTCCAACGAGGACGAATCTCCCCTTCTGATTGTTCCAGGCTCTTCAATCACATGTTTTTCTTTTCTCAAAAGGCTTTCATTTACATGAGAATGAGCATGGCATTCAATGTGCTGAACTTAATAGAGAGAATTTACACCATTGATGTCATCTTGTCTTGGAGTATTCCCACAGCGGTTCCCTGTATTAGGGTTCATGAGGATGCAATCATTAGTGTGACCGAGACCAAGGGCATGACCAAGTTCATGAGCTGCTACTTCTTGTATTGTGGCTCTGTTATATCGACTGGTGAAGTGGGTATTGACCCATGCATCGGCGGAAGTGAAATATCCGAATGAATTAATATTGTAAGTGGTGTACCCTTAACATCAGAGCGATCTACATCATGAACCGTCAGTGATCCACCATTTTCAGAGAAATGGACGTGTGAGTTCGTTCTATTCCAAGCATTATAGCCATCAATAAAGCCTTGCCTATTGTATCCTTGGGCAAAACTTTGGAAGTTGATGCTAATGTTACCGCCGCCATACCACCTTCCACCTTCTGTTGAATAAGCGAGCGCTCTTCCACTTAATGCAGTAAATAAAGAGAATACAAAAATAAGAGCGAATACAACTCTATACGTTTGCATTCTTTGAGGCTTTCCTTCGTCTGTTTTTTTGCTGAGAGGAGAAACTAACTTCATGGCACCCTACCTTTCTTTCGCTCGTAGCACGAAGGTCTTCAAGCATCCTTTGTACTTGAAATATATTTTAAGACTTATGCAATGAAAAAAGTCTTTTAATGCCTATAATGAAAATTATATAGTCAAAAATAGTAATTTTCAAGTACTATGGATACTAATACGGTAAAATAATTCTTTATTATCCGGAAAGTATTTAAAGATACTATAACTTACCACAGGTTTCTTGGGCCTAAAATTACTAAAGATGAAATTTTTTTATTAATTGCTTAATAGGCCTTTTGAACCTTGTAAAGGGAAAGACGAGAGTAAATTTCAAGTGATTGACGGCTTTCATGGCTAGAGTAAGGTTGAGTGAAAGCTTCATAGATTCCTTCAACGCCAAGCGATTTAGCTCAGAGTGAGCTCGAAGCAAACTGGGTGTTTTGGTACCTGCACGTTGGTGATATATTTTGGGAGAAAGATGGTAAAAGAGAGCAGAGGCACTCGTAGGGGCGAGATTGGAGCAAGATTACGCTATCCAACTGCCGAGTTTAGAGGATGGGCGGAGATTATTTATTTTAAAGCGAGAGAAAGCTTGCCCGGAGCAATATCCGAGGAGCGGAGCGGCCATAGCGAAAAAGCCACTGGGCAGAAAAGCGCAGATAGCATTTTAGTCGGCAAAGAAGCAAAAAATTCAGGAAAAGCTGTATCCTCCCCTTTAATCCAGGCGAAGGAGGAACTCTTCTACCTCGGCCCCACGCACCTGGGAAAATCCTCTGCCTTCACCGATCCTTGTGAATCCGCATTTTTCCAAGGCGCGCAGAGAGCCGGTATTGTCTTTAGCAGCACGAGCGTACACAGGACGCAACTTGTTGTGCTCTAGAAAGGCCGAGAGCGCTCTGGTAGCAATGCCTTTGCCCCAGTAGAGCTTTCCAATCCAGTAGGTGACTTCCAGGTGCTCATCTTCATCAACATACGAGGAGACCGAGCCAGCCACACTTCCATTGAAGAGAATGGTCTGGTTGGTGGTAGCTTTATCCTCCAAAATCTTCGTACAGTGTGTCATAAAAGCATCCCTATCAGCCGGATCTTTCCTTGTAAAGGCAGCCATCCAATTGGCCTCCGCGTCCAGTTGCTGGTCAAAGAAAATGGGGAGGTCACTCATAATGACCTCACGCAGGACAATGTTGGAAGTATTTTTCATACTATACTCTTTTTGCTTGCTTTCACTCTTGTGTGGAGGTTATGTTGCCAGTTTGGTAACATTTCGTCTATAAGCTTATAGCAGGTAGGTAGAAAGCCTCAAGAGTAGTTATGAGTTAAATACAAAGTCAGACAAGCGAATATTATTCATCAGATAACAAAGATCCTTTTCCTATTATACACAGAAAAAAGAATCTTTTGGCTTGAAAAGTTTGAGATGTTATCTATGAATGGTGCGGGGATAGGTACCATCGTATTCAGGATTGGAAAGCACATCTTTAATTTGAATAGTTCCACCGCGCTGTGGGCTGACAGAGACCATCGAGACCGGAGTTTCCAGCAGCTCCTCCAGGCGACTCAGATATTTTTTTGCCGCCTCGGGAAGCTCTTCGTACGTCGTAATCGCGCTGGTAGGAGTCATCCAGCCCTCCATTTCCTCATAGACCGGTTCGCAGGCGGCCTGATCATTCGCATTTGCCGGAAGGCTATGAATAATCTTTCCTTTGAGATTGTAGGCCGTACAAATCTTAATCGTCGGAAAGGTATCGAGAACATCCATTTTTGTGATCACAGCCGCATCCAGACCATTCAAGTGGGCCACAAAGCGACCGGCTACCGCGTCGAACCAGCCGCAACGGCGTTCACGTCCAGTATTTGTGCCATACTCATGGCCGCGATCGCGCATCTCCTTGCCGATCGTATCGAAGAGCTCAGTAGGCATTGGGCCGCTACCCACGCGTGTAATATATGCCTTATAAATACCGATCACGCGGTGGATAGAGCGGGGGGGTAAGCCAGCGCCACTGGAAGCGTTAGAGGCCATTGTTGAAGAGGAAGTTACAAAAGGGTATGTACCGAAATCAATATCGAGAAGAGCGCCCTGAGCGCCTTCCAGCAGAATCGTTTTATGATCGAAGAGAGCCTCATGCAGCATATCTTGAGTATCGGCGATATGGGAGCGGAGTTGCTGACCGTAGCTAAAGTATTCGCCGTGGATTTCTTCCAGAGAGAGGGGAGGTTGACCATAGATCTGAGTGATCATACGGTTCTTTTGTTGGAGAATAGTTGAGAGCTTGCTGCGGAACGTATCGACATCAAGAAGATCAGCGATACGAATGCCGGTACGAGCATGTTTATCCACATAGGCAGGGGAGATACCGCGCTGAGTGCTCCCGATTTTATCGGAGCCACGAGCCTCTTCTTCCAGGCGGTCGAGCAAGAAGTGATAAGGCATAACCACATGAGCACGCTCGCTAATGTAGAGGCGAGAGATATCGACGCCAGCCTTTTGAAGATCCTGCATCTCAGAGATCAGACCTTTGGGATCGATAACCACGCCATTGCCAATAATACACGTGATATTGGGATAGAGAATACCCGAGGGTACAAGGCGGAAAGAAAACTCTTTATCGCCATAAACAACGCGATGACCCGCATTGCTGCCGCCCTGGTAGCGTACCACCGCATGAGCGTTCATCGAAAGCTCATCGACAATTTTGCCTTTGCCCTCGTCTCCCCACTGCGCTCCGATAACTGCAACTACTGCCATAGTGAATGTTCCTTCTCAGCTTTATTGATCAGCCGTTTGGATGTGGCATCCATAGATCTTCATCCAAAGGCCTTCCATTTTACCATTACAAAAGTATTATGTATGCAGGTCATTACTGGCTGAAGCAACAAGCGCTGTCCACTTCACCATTGCGCAGTAAAACATCTATCCTACAAAAGAAATCTCTCCAACCAATTCTTGCTACCTGATAGTGCTATAGCCATTATATTGGTTATCCATACACAGGAAACCCATGAAAGAGCAGACATACAGACATTGTCAGGCCCAAAGACTGGAAAAGTAATCGTCCTACTCGATAGGTGTTACACTTAGAAAATAATCCAGAAAGGGGGTACATCGCTGTACGTCTACACGTGAAATAGAAAAGAAGCACATGCAGATTTAAGGGAAAGTAAGTGGTAGGAGGATTGAATAATGTGAGCCGCCGTTGGTTCGACATCTGCCGATAGAAAGCAGCCTGATCCTTTATATTACAGAAGTAGGTAAAGGAGGGTAGTGAAACGTCCAATTGAGAGAATTGGGCCTTCCATTGGTGTCTGTTTATGTTATGGGCTAAAGATACTTGAGGCAGGCATTGCATCAAGGAAGAGCCATTTTTCCTAATCGTATTCGGACGCATCCGGTTCTCTAATGCTCGCTCATAACAGTAAGACCTGTGCTTTCGATAGTAGGAAACTGGTGAAAGGCACGTGCTTCCCCTAGACTCACATTTTTAAGGGAAGCATTTCTGTTACTTGTGTTACATTACATCACAAATTCACACTCTGTCAATAGAGAAAAGGAGAGAAGTTGGAAGATTTACATAATAATATCAGGGTTGGTTAATATAATTCAGCAGCAGTTGATCCGTAATTTGTTCAATAGGAGCTTTATCGTCGGTGAAAACAAGACCATTGTCAGGTTTACCGACAGTAGCGACAGGCATAACCTCGCTTGCCACCTGTCCCATCGTCGTATTCGTGGGTACCTTTCCCAGGTTTTCTCGGAACGTCTCCAGGCTAGTTGGTTGCATTGTCGCCATAATCTCTGTATTGATTGTATTAGGAACATTAAGCACATAGACACTAGGGTAGACCTGCTTCATCGTATTCACAAAAGCCTGAACCAGTCGGTAGTCAGTATTCGTATGGCCGGTATTGATAGTCACCACACCTGTAGGAGAGAGATGGGAGTGGATCTCTTGAAAAAACTCTTTTGTTGTGAGTTGGAAAGGAATATAGGGTTGTTGGAAAGCATCAATTGCAACTAGATCGTACTGATTTTTCGTCGTTTTCAGAAAAGCGCGGCCATCCTGTTCATAGACATGGAGATTGGGTTCAGTCATATCAAAATAGTGACGACCGACCTGAACGATCTGAGGATCGATCTCAACGCCATCGATAGGAACAGGCCCATAGACCTGAGTAAACTGGTGGGCAATCGTCCCGCCAGCCAGACCAATAATCCCAACGTGCTTCAACTTATCGGGAGTAAAGCCCTGATTAAAATAGGGAGCGGCCAGAAAGTAATCCCAGTACCAGCCAGTAAGAGGAGAAGAGGCATGTGGATTATAGACCGAATGGATAGCCTCGCCCTCATTAAGGATCAACTGGCGAGTGCCATCCTGTTGTTGGGTCACCTGAATATAGTTATAGAAAGACTCATTCTCATATGTCAGATAGGGAATATCCTTCAGTGGTCCCAGCGGGATAACAACCGCCAGCAGGGCCAGAGCAAAAGAAGGACGTAGCACAGGTCTAAGGCCCCAAAGAGAAGCCGCAAAGAGGAAAACGCCGAAAATGATAATCGAGCGGCGGACCCCGAACGTTGGGATCGTCCACAGGACTGGAAGAAAAGCCCCCAGGATACTGCCACAGGTAGAGATGGCATAGAAGCCGCCACTAGAGCGTCCACTGCCCCTGACATCTTTGAGAGCCAGACGGATCGCAAAGGGAGAGACCACTCCAAGTAGAATCATAGGGATCGCAAAAAGCAGAATAGAGCCAGCGAGTGAGATCACAAAAGGCAAGACAGCAATCTCGCTCAGGCCGATAGTAGCCAGGTGAAGAATACCGGGACTCATAAAGGGTAAGAAAATCGTCGCAATCGCCGCAATCGTCGTCAGGCCGCAGAGCCAGCGTTCGGAGGGGTAGTGATCAGCGAGGCGGCCACCAATAAAATAGCCTGTCGTCAGATAGAGGAGAATCAGACCGATCAGACAGGCCCAGATAATCAGAGAAGAGCCAAAGTAGGCACCTAGCAAGCGAGAAGCGCAGAGTTCCAAAGCCAGGCCAGTCATCCCCCCAGTAAAAACCAGAATTGGAAGCGAGTATCTCAACTGAATCTCCTTATTTACAGGAACTGAAAGCGTCCAGTCATAGGAACAAAGTATGTTTGATTAGCCTGATTATAATCTTTTTCAAAAGACTGGAGTTCAATCAGATATCCCTTACCCTTATGGACAGTACCAAGTACAGTTATATGCACTGGTTGATCATTTATTGTATACTTCGCCATCATATAAATCCAGTTTTCGCCGCCGATCGTCGTTGTGCCATTGTCCTTAGGATTAGGAGGTGTATAACCAGGGATAACCTGATAAGAGGCCAGATCATCATTAACCAGAACATTTGCATTGGCAGGAGAGGTGCTTAAAGATTTAAATATAGCGATCATTTCCGGCTTATCATTATTGACAAACTGGGCTCCGGGACCTGTAGAGGGGGGACGTTGTTCCCAGCCTGAAGGAAACTCTACCTGGAAACCATTGGGAGCGCATAACTGATTGCACCAGGTGAATCTAGTATCGGGCGGGGATGTAGGAAGTGCAGTTGGAGTGAATAAATTTTTTGGCTGTTCCGTTAGTGTAAAAGGGCCATGATGCCTTAAATTAGGCGGTGGGTTCCATCCGGGCCTTGAAAAGTTATGAGAAAGAATAAAAAGAGTCCCTAAAATAAGAACAGCGACAGTCAAGAGAGAGAGAGCCGCAATCCAGACCATCTGATTATTCTGGTGGGAGTGCTGTTGCTTAGAAAAAGATTGTCCAGACTGTAGGGAGTCTGAACCGCCCTCATAGGTTGGCAAGGGGTTACTTGTATGTAGTATAGGGTAATTATTTGATAAGAGGGGTTGGAACAAAGAATAATCGTTTTTTTGTATAGGGGTAATGGAGCCAGTGGATTCAGGCATAGGGGGTGGAAGTGATGTGATTGTCCCTAAAGCATCCTGAGAAAAGGTAGGTTCGGGCATAGAAAAGGGTTGGGAGGGTATTGTACCATAGATAGCAGGTTTTCCGCATTGCCCACAAAAAACCTCTCCGGACTGAATTGTATCCCACAATTTGAACATACCATAAATAACAGTCTCTCCTGCTTGCAGCATTAGACTTCAGAACAAGTGTCAGGTGACAGATAGAATGTATTATAACGTATGTAGATTACCCTGGCTATAATTTGTCGAAGCATTAGCCAAATTGTTGCATAAGAGTCATAAAGATCGTAAAAAGAAAAAGTCATGCTCAAGCGAAATGTACAGATAGCTGTTGTAGCCCTGAGCGGGCATCATCAAAATAGGCAATAGAGGGTTGATCGCTGATCTTGCTTTTAGAATTCAGAGTATTGAAAGGGCCGCAGACAATCAACCATGCCCAGGGGATCTGTTCCTCCACATTCACGCGATGCATATTTTGCATATCGGTATCGCTTGCGCGAGGGAAGCCAGTTGGGTGGCTATGATAGACCCCAATAATGCGTCCGGGTTGATCGATCTCGACAGCCAGTAGGTCCAGTGGATCGAACTCAAAATAGACGGGAGAGGCAAAAATATTTGGAAGAGGGCGAACCTCTGCCACATGCCAGCCATCGGCATCCTGAGTGCCCAGGAAGACGCCGCAGGCCTCGATAGAAGGACGTTGTAGGAGATCGGTGAGGATCTGTTGTTGTGAGAGTTGGTTAATAAAAAGGTGTTGAGTTCCAATTGTATGGTTTTGCATAAATAAAAAGAGCTTTCTAACTGAAGAGATCGAAAGTGGGCAGGCGAGCACATTCCTCATGGAAGTGCTTGCCCGGAGATAAGAAAAGCGGTATTAGCCCTCGTCGTGCTCGTGTTCCTCGTGATGAATTTTCACCATTTCAATAACAATTGCCAGAGCGATTACAAAAGGGACATCGACCCCAGAAACCACATCGATTGCATAGCTATCGCGGAAAACAGAGAGGCGGCGGTTAACGCTTGCCAGGAGATCGCCTTGCTGGTTACTAATAGTAAAGTCCCAATTCCAGACATTGCCCTGGATATGGAACACTTCGCCATTAGCGCCTTTAATCTTAAATTTCTCTCCGAACAGATGGATTTGTTCATGAACATTGGCCCAGCGCTCGCCATTGCGGTAAATATCGTAGCTGGGTAGGAAAGAGATTATATGTTGTTTAATACGTCCAATCTCCTGGTGGGTAGCAGTATCGTAGATCAGGAGATCGTCACCGACATGGAAAAACTTGCCGCGTACCTCCATAACCGCGCGCCCAGAGTCATCGCGAACCAGAAACGTCTCAGTCAAGTGGAAGGCTCGTTCCTTAAGATGATAGCGCATATATTACAGGTTCTCCTTTCCGGGATTAAGGAACTGTGCAGTTGTAAACTTGAGAAGCTCTCCAAATTGGTTTACGGACAGTTCGGGTATAAAATTGGAAGGAAAGGGTTCGGCTGCATAATGTCCTTGTTTTACAAAGACCGTCGTCAGGCGATCCCCGAGGATTTTCTTGCAAGCGTCTAGGACCCTCGCTTTATCATCGATCATCACATAATGATCGGCGGGATACTTTTGTTGGATCTCCTCAAGATGATCTTGTTTATGAACATAGATCAGGACGCGGCCCTCCACCACCTCAGCCAGATTGCTAGAGAAAACCTTCTCAGCCTGGAAAACCTGATCGCCATCAGAAACGATTACCGTTGGTCCTATAGAGCAGAGGTGTTTAAGAGTCCCAATAACGTGAGGATAGACCTTTGTATGGAAAGGATAGTTTAGAAAAATAGACTTCGCATGTTGGAACGTAACCTCATCTAGTTCGTTTTCGGGAACCTGTTCGCGTAAGCGAGTGAGAGAAGTTGGGATATCTACAACATCCTTTTCCTGACGAACCTGTTCATAGATTTTCCAGAACTTTTCGCTGAACTGGGGGCCGACCTCAGCCTCAAGATGGGTCTCAAAATCCTTTTTAGCCGCATCGTTATCGATCAGAGTATTATCGACATCTATCAAAAAAGTCAGTGTTGGCATAGTGGTTCCTACCTTCTAGAAATGAACAAAAACAGCCCCTTTGTTATATCACGTTTGGGGGAGAGGAGTAAGGCAATGTAAAGTAAAAAGTAGAGCCCATGCCCTCGCTACTTTCGACCCAGACATGTCCGCCGTGTAGACTCACCAATTCCTTAACCATATACAGACCGAAACCCAGGCCACTAAACGAGCGATCCAAGCTACTCGCGCGATGGAAGCGCTTAAA
>CAXTTV010000082.1:0-17790 GCA_964247295.1 uncultured Ktedonobacteraceae bacterium
ACTTATAATTATTATAGGATGCTAAAAAATCAGAAAGTTTTATTTTTGTTTCTAATTCGTAAAGAATAAAATTCTACTTATTTATGCATTTCCTAAGACGAAGTGAAAAAGTTTCTGCTGTGCATTTCTTTAAACAGCAATAGATGAAGCTGCCTCAAAATCCTACTGTGGAAAGGTTTGTTGTGTCAAGTTCATCCATTCGGGAAACTCTCTGGCGAACAGAGGGTACTTATGCGGCCACGTTGGCAGGTAAATCAAGTCTTCTGGATGAGAGTCGGCTACTCCTAGAAGCTTATGCTCAATCTGGCGATGTTCAAACGGCTTGTCAGGCTCTGACAGATACCTTATTACCACAACGTTCACGAGAGACACGCACAAATATTGTGCAAGTCCTGCGTATGCGCTTGTTTCGTTGGCATCCGCCCTCCTGGGTACTCGCAGATCTCATATCCTTTGCTCGAACACCTGACTCCGACGCTTTCCCCCTAGCAATGCTCTTACATATCGCGCGCCAGGACCCCCTTCTTTACAATTTTATTCAAGATGTAGTTGTTCCCCGCTGGAATAATGGAATGACAAATCTAACGCCTTCAGATGTCCAGAGGTTTATGGACGCCGATGAGGAAAACCACCCTGAGGTAAATAGTTGGAGCTATGCAACACGAGAAAAAGTATCTCAAAATACACTGAAGGTCCTCCGTGATTGTAAACTGCTCAAAGGTGAAGTAAAAAAACAGATTGTGTTGCCTACAGTCCCTCCATTCTTGACCATCCATTTAATTCGCTTGCTCGAGGCCGAAGGCATTGCACAAGATAAAATTGCACAACATCTTGACTGGCAAATCTGGCTATTGGATATCTCTCAAGTGCAGAAAGCGCTCGATAGTTATGCAAATCAGGAGCACACTGTATGATTGATGAACTTCAACAAAGATTCGATCTGCTACTCAATCGTTTGAGTACTGCCTACGATGGTATCGGACATAGTAGCGGTCGCCCCTATATTTACTTTGTATATCCGCCGCCGCGAGAACGTCAGATTCAACGGATGGTGGATCTACAGATGAAAACATATGCGGATCTCGCTTTTTTCTGCATAAACATATTAAAAATTACAATTTCGAGTTTAGACGGCCAGGAAGAGCGACGCCAGCAGTTCCTAAATGATCCTCAGAGGAACCAGAGCCAGACTGAAGCAATTCTCCGTTTGTGGGCTCGCCGGTTGAGCTCTGAAATTCAACAAACTTTAACAGGTTTAGAGACTGGGAAGCGCCCCGTTGTGGTTTTACAGAATCTAGCAGCGTTGCATCCACTCGGCGACCCAACATCGCTTATGGAGTTTTTAGCAGAACAGGAGCCACGCAATCCCAGCACAGGAACAATTGTGCCTATTGTGCTCTTTGTTCCCGGCTCTAGACCACCTCAGACGAGCCGATCCTATCTTTTTCTTGATCAAATCCAGCTTGATTTCTACCGGGGAGAGGAAATCTAATGCATATTCGCGAAACTTTTGCGACAAAAATTGAAGAACGTATAGAGCCGGTTGTAAAAGTTGCCAATCGTAAGCCTGCAATTATTCTGAATGAATTGGCAAATTTGGTCATGACACCTCAGTGGGAAAAGTATCTCCATCATATGCTTGAGGAATTTACCGAGGCTTTTGATCGTGAGGATGAACAAGAAATTGGGATCTGGGTCAGCGGTTTCTTCGGCTCTGGTAAATCATTGCTGATGAAGATTCTGGGTATCCTGCTCCATGGTGGTGAGGTTGCTGGAAAAGACATTCACCAACTGTTCTTGAGCCGTCTCCCGCCCCAAAGTCAGGCGAGAAGAGATATTGAGAGGTCTCTGGCAATCTGCCAGCGCAAAATCAATACCTCACTGGTAGGCGGCAACCTCCATGCGATTATGGCAACAAGCAACGACCCCCTGGCACTTATCGCATTCAAATTTTTCGCGGAAGAGCGCAAATATACTCAGAACTGGGCCTTTGCCTGGGCTATCGAATATCAGATCGACAATCGTGGACTTACTGAGCAGTTCCGCCAACGTGCCTGCGATCTGAGCAGGAAGGAATGGGAAGAGGTTATCCAGGATGCCGATATTTATGGCGAAGACCTCAATCGGGCGGCGGCGGTGATCCTGCCAGAAAATTTCAGTAGTCCTGAGGCCGTCCAACAGGCAGTTACATCGGCGTTCCAAAACGGTGTCACTCCTCAAGCACTGATTGAGCGTTTGCGTCGCTGGTGTGAGAAGCAGGACAAAGGCGGTCGAAGACATAAAGTCCTTCTACAATTAGATGAGCTAGGACAGTGGTTACAAAGTGGCACGAACCCGACAGATCGAGCAATGGCGGTTCAGGCGCTTGTTGAGACCGCGTCTACTCATGGCGAGGGGCGCGTCTGGATCGCTGTCACGGCTCATGGTGATGTGCAGGCCTTAAAGGAGAATATCCAACAAGAGACCTATGCCAAAATCAATCAGCGGTTTGTGATCCAATGCAAATTGAGTAATGAGGATATTGATAAAGTTGTACGTGAACGCCTGCTTCGTAAAAAACAGGAGGCAAGCAGTTTACTGCGCGAACGCTTCAGAGAACGTCGAGGCGAGATCACAGATCTGGGCTCCCTACAACAGACCAGACGCGTCTATCGCGCTCCCAATGAAGAGATCTTCGCGGATTTTTACCCTTATCTTCCTTGGATGATTGATGTTATTCCAAATATCGTCAAGGGGATTGCTCAAGCAAGCAATAGGAGTGAGTCTCTGACTGGTTCTAACCGTACAATGATCGGTGTGGTACAAGGCGGCATTATTGAAACCCCTGGCCTCCTTCAATCTTCGGTCGGCAATCTGATCAGTCTGGCAGATCTCTACGATCAGCTTTCGAGCGATGCACCGGTAGAGACGCGCACAGATATTCTCCGTATTGAGGAGAGTATTAATAAGTCAGATAAATTTACCACTAGGGTAGCACGGGCGCTTTATCTTCTGAATCAGGATGAGTATATCCCCAGTACACTGCATAATGTGACTTTAGCGCTTATCCAAACTCTGGATACTGATCTAAGTAGTGAGCGGACGAAGGTAAAAGTACAGTTAGAGCACTTAATCAATGCGGGATATGTGAAACAGGTAGGCGAGCTCTATGTGTTTCTGAGTACACAGCAACGTAGCTTTCAAGATAAAGTCCGCCACCGAGAACAGGAACTCTATAAAAAAAACTACGATCTCAGCCTTAAACTCAAAGATCACGAGAGCGATAATGCCTTGCGTTTCTGGCAAGTACCCACTCCGGGGAAAACAGGAGAGGAGCGCCTCCTGAAATTCGAGATTGATGGACGGGTAATACGCAATTCTTCGTCACAGGTAACGGTTCGCGCCTATAGTCCACTCCAGTATTACCTTGATCAAGATCTGGCAGACGATACAACAATAAAACAACGCTCAAGTCAAGAGCCAAATACGCTCTTCTTTCGGATGGCGGACGTAAAAGAACTTCGACGGGCGCTTGCCAGGGCTGTGGCAACAGAGGAAATCTCAGATGAAGTGCTGAGCAGCGGAGCGGGAAATGATTTAGAAAAACAGGTTGCGCGGCAGGCGAGAGAAAAAGACCTATCAACGTATAAACAGGATGTAAGTCGTGGACTCGCCAAAGCAGTGGAGGAAGGGAAAATCTTTTTGCGTGGCAGTAAATTTGAACTCATGGATGGATCAAACCCACAGGAGATGGTGCGCAACACGCTTAGCTATTTTTTGTTTAGCACTATCTATACCCGTTTTCAGAGCCTGCCTCATCGCATAGCAAATGAGGCTACTGCGGTCAGGGCTGCGCTCAACGATAATAGCACAAACGCAGATCTCCAAAACCTTGGTGTCTATAATGCCGACGGTACCCTGAACGAAAGTAGTACTCTGATTAGTACGCTCAAGGGCTTGCTCCCTCCAGCGGAAGAAGATCGTGGCACGATTGGTGCAGATGAACTTCGTCAAAAAATCGAGCAGCCCCCTTATGGCTGGGATGGGAATGCAGTAAAAGTCGGTCTGGCCCTGCTGCTGCGCGCATCTCAATGCCGCTTGCTTGAAAATTCCTCCTATCTGACCGATCCTCACAACTCTGAGGTGGCCGATGCTTTGACCAAGGCCAGTCGCTTTAAAAACCTGCGTGTGCAAGGTGTGCGTTCAGAGCTAAAAATTCAGGAGCTTCAGGAGGCCCGCGCACACATACTCACTGTATTTGGGATCAAGCTACCGATCGTTGTCGCTACACTTAATAACGGACTTGGCGATCAACTAAAAGAGCTTCAAAAGCAGGCTCAGATTTTACACGAGTGGGCTACTACAGCAAGGTGTCCGCTCCCCATAACCTTCCAAGCCAGCTACGATCTGGTGGCAGAGCTATTGAATACAACTGTTCCCAGCATTCGTATCCCTTATTTTATTCGCGAATGGAAGGCAATTTCTCAGTACAAAGGCTTGCTCAAAGATCTCTCTAACTTCAGGAACGAGCAAGGAACACTCTATATAGAGATCTATGATTTCTTTAGTCAGATGATTAATGCTGAGGATGTTTCTGAAGAGGTGAGAATATTTATCAACGATTGGCGCATCCTTCAGAAAGAACGAACAATTACTGATGCCGGTCGTTGGAGCGACCTACTGATAGCTTATCATACTGCCAGACAGGCTCTTCAAAAACAGGTTAATACCCTTGTACAGGAGACACGTCAAAAGTTCGAGCACCTAACGGATGGCCTTGCCGATCAACTGAGTTCAGGTGGAGTTCCAGCAGAGCATATTGCAAAAGAGCGGGAAAAACTTGTCCAAGACAGGGAGATACAACAGCTTCAGACAGAGCTGGCAAAGACAAGCTTCAGTTATGGTGAAGCACGCTCCATACGCTCTAATCTGGCCTCGCTAAATATACGTATGCCTGGGCGTATTCGAGAAGCAGCGATACGCTATCAATCTGAGGTCGCCGAACCAGCCGTTTCTCCAGTAGAGGTTCGTCTACGCTGGCAAGATATTATGGGCTCGATGCGGATTACCTCGCCCACGGAACTAGACCAGATCCTACAAAGGGCACGACAATCCTTAATCACAGAACTGGACAGGGGAAAAATTGTGATTATGGAATAAGCGGAGTACAAAGAGAAGCTTTCAGGCTACTTAAAACTAAGATGCTACTTCATCTTCCTCCATCTTTTGAAGCATCTATCTCTACTAGAAAGAAGTACACGATTCATGGACAAGCGTCATAAAGATATTATGAGCGCTCTTGTGGGCAAGCTGCGCCATATTCTGGTTGGGACACCCACAGACAACGATTTTAAGCCGGGCGATCTGGATCGCGAACTAGAACGTCTGGGCATTGACCGCGAGGGTAATATAATACCGATCGACGCGCTCAGTGATATCCACAATGGCGATGGACAAATCTATCGTGTGGTAGCCACTCAGTTGAATCGGCTTCCGGAGCGTGAACGCGCGGCAGCCCGCCGCGAGATTGTTGAACGCGCGGCCTATACCTGGATAAATCGCCTGCTCGCTTTACGTGCGATGGAGGCACGTGGTCTGATCGATGATATTTTACGTATAAGCGAGGACTACGGAGAACTGTCCGAAAAGCTGTATCTTTTGCGCCTTGAATCACCTGAGAGTTCAACTGAGGCCGATGGAGGCTGGTGGACTGTATTGAAAGACGCTTGTGCGGAGATGTCAAAAGCTCTGCCGGGTCTCTTTGCCCTAAATGATCCCCATACAACACTCCACCCTACCGCAAACGCTCTCGTCCAATGTATCGCGGTTATAAATGGGAAACAGCCGCTAATCTCCAATCTGAGAGTGCAGGAATTAGACGCCACTTTCGCCGATCCAGATGCGATCGGGTGGGCCTATCAATTCTACCAATCTGAGGGCAAGGCCGAGATCGACGCAAAATGCAAGGTTGGTGGGAAAGCCGCGAGCCGCGCCGAACTTGCGGCTAAAACGCAGCTCTTCACGGAGCCCTATATGGTCCAGTGGCTATTACAAAACAGCCTGGGGCGCAGTTATGTAGAGTTCTTTCCCAAAAGTTCGCTCCCAGAAGGCTGGTCCTATTATATACAGCCAGACGAAAATAGCACTCAACCAGAAAAGATTTTCCTATTGGAAGAGCTAACCCTGCTCGATCCTTGTATGGGAAGTGGTCACTTCTTGCGCGTTGCCTTCGATATGTTTGTTGCAATGTATCAGGAGCAATACCCACAGTGGAGCGTGGTAGAGATCGTCGATCGCGTCCTCAGTCACCATCTCTACGGGATTGATCTAGACCCGCGAGCTGCCCAGCTCAGCGCTCTCACCCTCTACCTTCGTGCCTGGGAGATGGTGAAAGCGGAGCACCAAAGCGGGGATGCATCTCTCTATATCCCTCCCACTATGCATCTAGCAACCACCCCGACCAACCTTGATGCCGGTGCTCTGGATCGGCATATCCAACGCTATCCAGAAGATATCGTTTATAAATCGCTGCTTGAAAAGGTTTTTGAGGGCCTGGAACAAGCTGAGACTCTGGGCAGCCTGCTGCGCTCACGCGAGTATCTTGATCAGGCGATTGCTAATCTTCAAAATCCTCATACAGTCGAGATGGGCTTCACCCAGGCCGAGATGGATCTTCGACGTGATATCACCATTATGGCTAACATCAATCCCGGACAGTTACGTCAGACATTGCTTGACCGTATTGCTGCCAGCTTCCATGCCGAGGCCAATCGCACCGATGATGTAAGCATGATACTCTTTGGACACGAGGCCGAGTATGGCGTCCGCTTGCTACAAGTCCTGGACAGACAATATGCAGTTGTGGCAACCAACCCACCATATTTAGGTAATAATTATATGGGAAAGTTACTTAAAGATCATGTAAAAATACATTATCCATCTGGCAGACGTGATCTTTACACCACCTTTATAGTACGTTGTCTAGAATTATGCAAACCTAGTGGAAGAGTTGCAATGGTGACAATGCACACATGGATGTTCCTTCATAATTTTACAGAACTTAGAGCAGTGACAGATAAAAAATTGTCTCTAGAACAGAAAAAAGGGGCCTTTTTAGGTATATTAAGAGAAACGAGTGTTGAATCGTTAGCCCATTTAGGGCCTCACTCTTTTGAAGAAATCAGTGGTGAAGTTGTCCAAAGCAATATGCATATAATAAGAAAATCGGTCCCAAAACTCGATAATTATATTAACTCTTTCAGTCTAATTAAATTAATTAGTCCTCAAGAGAATGCTAATGCTCTACAAACAAATAAATACAATCAAAATATAATATTTCGTGTTGCTCAAAGTACACTTTTACGAATAACAGATGCTGTTATCTCTGTATATCATTTACCTCAAGTACTACTAGATCTGCTGTGTAAGGGCGAAACTATCAATAAGCTTGGACATGTAGGTTGGGGAGTTTCAACTTGTAATAATGATAGATTTTTAAGATTGTGGTGGGAAACACCTTTTGCTAGCAGCCGCTGGCTTCCTCATGTTAAGGGAGGAGGCTATAGCAAGTGGGAAGGGTTTGATTTTTGGGCTGTTGAATGGCGATACTCAGGAATAGCTATTAAAATATCTATTCTTGAAAGATTCCCTTATTTAAAAAACAATTACGAAATAAAAATTAGAGATTATACACTGAATAAAGTGGGTTGGACTTTCTCTTCTATGTCGGGGAAGGGGCTTGCTGTTAGAAAACTATATGCTCATCAAATTACAAATGCGGCTTCGCCAGCTATCTTCTTACAAGAAGAACGTCCATACATTGGAGGATTCCTCAATTCTATTATCTACACCTTTATCTTAAGAGGTTTAACAACTAAATTGAATGTAGATGAAGGTTATGTTGCATCCCTACCTATTAAAGAAGATAATTACTACTTAATAAATAAATTGGTCGAACTATCAGTTTTTCTTAAAAAAGAAGTATTAAAAGCAGTTATTATCGAGCGCCAATATATTCATAAAGAAGCATTAAAAAACTTAGAAATAAAAAATGTGTTACTCCATACAATGGAAAGTATAATTAATCGAATAGTTGCTGATTCATTCAACTTTTCAAAACGGAATATTCATCAAATATTAGATGAAACTGGAACTCCTGCCGGTTGGTACCCCCTCATCACTTGTTATGATAGCCTGCCTGATCTATCAGATGACATGGAAGATCTCCCTGAGCTGCCTCAGGAATTGTATGACTACCTGAATAGACATGAACGGATTGTCCCTGATGCACAGGAGCTATTACAGATCAAGGCTAAGTTAAAGGCTCTTTATGAGGCCGGACCAGGAGCAAAGGAAAAGGAAGCTGAATTAGCAGAGGGCAACGAAAGCTCACCAGATGAGGAGAGCGAGGATGAGGAAACTGTTGCTGGCGCATATATTTCAATTCCTACAGAGACCTTTCTAGAGGATTTGAGTGTTAAAATGCACTTGCATCCAATCAGCGTCTACTGGCTGCTGGAGGAACTGCGCGCGATCGAAATGGTCCGCTGCCTACCTGAGGAGAGACGCTTGCTAGAGGATCGGCTGAGCGTGCTGGCGCTACGCCTGCTCAGACACCGCTGGCCCAAACAGACCGAGGCTTTTGAGCCGGTCCCCGATTGGGCCGAGCCGGATGGGATTATTCCACTAGTATCAGGCACAGGCCATAAGACGCTGGCCGAACGGGTGCGCGAACGGCTTCACGCGGAAGAGGAGGCTCTGGGAGCACAAAAGGTAGAGGCGCTTCTGCAAGAGCTCACTGGACAGAATCTAGAACAATGGCTGCGCGTTACCTTCTTTGAGCGTCATAGCTCACAGTTCAAGAAAAGACCTGTAGCCTGGCATCTGAGCAGTACGCCACCAAAGCGTGGCCCAGAAGAAAAAAAGAAGCGCCATGAAAGTCGCAGTACCCGAACTCCCGCCTTTGAGTGCCTGCTTTATTATCATGCCTGTAGCGGTGACGCCCTCGCTCGCATTCGCACCCAGTATGTAGAGCCTCTATTGCAGAGCGAACGCGGCAAGATTGATACAGACACTCTTTTCACTGAAGATGTTACCTCCGCTTTAGCCCAAGAACGGATCTACGAACTAGAGGATTTTGTTACCCGCTTGCGAACCATTGAAGAAAAAGGGTTCGCCTGTCGCGAGTTACAGGAGATTACAGCGGAAGAAGAGCTGGATCGCTGGAGTGGCGATGGCTACCAGCGTCCAGAAAACAAAGAAGCCTTCCAGCATGGCGAAGAAGCCTGGCACGTGGATATTAATGATGGTGTGCGCGTGAACATTTCCCCCCTGCAACTGGCAAACGTACTAAGCAGAGAGGTACTCAACCCTAAAGATGCGAAGAAGGCTCTAGGAGATCGTGTGCGCTGGCGGGCTGATGAACGCCGCTGGGTGCGCGGAGGGAATTTGCCTCGCTGCGGTTGGATGGACGAAATGATCCCTGCCAGTCAGGCCTGGGAAGATCGTGACAGCCAGCCCACTTCGGACAACCAGCAGAGCCAAATGATGCTTCTACAGGACACAATAGATCAGGATCAGAAAGAGGTTCGCTCATGAACGGAACGCTACAAGAGTACATACTTGACGCTATCAAGAGTGTTTTAGAAAAATATCCTGATTCATGGCTGGTCTGGTGTGATCCGCAGGGTGACTGGCTCCCTCTCATTCAACGTGTGAGAGATACAGCAGGAAAAAAGAGCTTTACCTTACATATTCTCGATGAGAGGACCGCCAAGACATTTGGGAGTCTCCAATCGCGCAAACAGTTGCAGGAGTGGATTGGTGCCGGCTCATCTTTCGTGTTGTATGTAAAAGCCAGATCGAACGAGCTAGGCTGGCTTCATGCCCAGGCACTGCTCGCAGAAACTATTCAAGATCAGACCTTGCGCCAGAAATTGCGCGAATGGGGCTGGCGGCCACAAAACATTAATACAAACGATGAAGATATCGCACGACTAGCGCGAAAGAATCTACAATTACCACTGGATGAGTGGGGTGGCGGTCAGGTCATGCCGGAACCGGATAAGCTTCTTGAGGTGCTTGCTGGCAGTCCACTTCCCTGGTTGCAAGAAGCGGATCAAAAAAAAACGGGACCAGAAGATGGAAACTCCATCATAGGCGACTTACAAGACGAACGGATTGTCCTCGAACTAACGGTGGATAGCATCGGACTACCTCCTATTGATGAGCAGAATCTTGAACGCTGGCGACTTGAGGCTCTGGCCCACCTGTTAGTCACACAAGCTCATGATATTACACCACAGTATTTCACCAACCATGACTACCTGATCACACCTGACAAACGGGACAATGCCCTAAAATTAATCTTTCGCTGGATCGATAGTAACCGTTTAAGCAAGGGCCTGTCAGAACGCGTTATCAATGCCGACCGGATTCTCGGACTGGGAAACTACTTCACTGGAACAAAACTAGACTCCCGCCCGTATCTCTCACAGGCCCTGGAACGTGCCCTTTTCGCAAATATGTGTAGGGATCTCACTCAGAACAGTAAGGGACGTACTCTCCTTGAAACATTTGCTCCTCTTTATCCACACTTTGAGAATCATGCTCATCAGGGCTTCTGGGGCGATGAAAACACCAATAGCACGCATCCACAGAGTCTCCCATGGGGCGAACTCGCCAGACTCAGTAAAGCAGTTAAAGAGATGCTCGATGCCGTGCCCAATTCATCCTGGTCCAACTGGGCACAGATGGTCAATTGGTACAGCCAAAATGGCTGGCGAGTTGATAGGGCAGGGGAAGAGATTATGCGCCAGATTAAGAAACCTACACAGGAACTACTCAAGTTTATTCCATCCCTACGCCAGACATATGCCCACCATTGGGAGGGCTATATGCTTACATGGTCTCACCTCTGGCAACAGGCAGGCTACCCCATTCCGGATTATGTGAGCCAGGGAACATGGCTCAAAGAGCAGTTAAAAAAAGAAGCACGCCCGACCGCCATCATTATGCTGGACGCCTTGCGCTATGACATCGCTATGGTGCTTCGCGAGAAAGTTAATGTGCGTGAGGGAGAGGTAGAGCGTGCGACGGTTACACCAGCGCGCACAGCTTTACCCAGTATTACGGCGATTGGGATGGGAATGGCTCTTCCCATCGATGAAAACGAGCTGGTTGCTGATCTTGTTAATAGCAAATGGCAGGTATATCAACAGGGGGGAAAACTGAATCTTAGCATAGCAGAGAACCGACGCGAATGGCTCCGAACTCATTTAAAGATTGCACCAGCAGCACTCCTACAAATGGATGCAAAAGGCTTGATGAATTTCCCCAAAGCAGAGGGAAATAAAGCTCGCCTTGTCATTTTCGATGATGCGATCGACAAACTTGGGCACGATGAGGAATTAGAACCACTTGGCACCATGCTTGTACAAGACCGCTATCTCCAAACTATCGAACAGTTACGCGATAAAGGATGGAAACGTATTCTTATAGTTACCGATCACGGTTTTATCCACTGGCCGGACATTCGTGAACAACGTGCATCTCTACCATTGCCTGATCCGGCTTATACATCCCGCCGGGCCCTGGCCTATCCGACATCTCTGCAATGGGAAGGGCCGCAGGCTCTGGCTCCCGGCGGCAAATGGCGAATCGCGGTCCCCAATGGAGATGAATGTTTCCGCAGCTATGGTGGGCTGGGCTATTTTCATGGAGGGGCCTCGCTACAAGAATGGATTGTTCCTTGTATTGAGATCAAGTGGCCTGTGAGTGCTAAACCAATCGACATTCGGATTCAGCCAATAGACAAATTGCTTAGCAAGCGACCCAAAATCACTCTTGTGACGCAACATGAGGAACTCTTCATCGAGAACGAGTTTCCCCGCGAGATTGAGATCGTGATACGAACATTAGAGCAAAAGACCATTTTTCGCTCTAAACCCACGCCTATTAAACCGAATGAGCATGAGATCTCTATAGGAGTTATTGCTGTAGATGGAGCGGAGGCGGATCGTAATACACCGCTTCTCATTGAACTACGTGACATTCACACAAATGAAGTATTTGATACTCAGCCAACAATATTGATGGTGGACATTGAGAATTGGTAAGTAGAAAGGACGATCCTCATCATGTACAATAAAGCCCACTATTTTCGCCATAGCCAGGAGATACCGCAGTGATAAACGACGTACAAACCAGGGAACAAGACTATTTCCGGCCCGACCCCCTGGATGAACTACTCTTCAAAACCTTTCCAGGATTAGTCATTCGTAAAGATTTGACCCGAGAGATTCGTGGAACAAGCAAAGCACCCTCCTATGTCGTTGAATTTATGCTTGGTAAATATTGTGCAAATCTGTTCGATGACATTGAGGTTCGTGAAGGGTTGCGTTTTGTGCATGACGAGGTTGCAAAATATATTCCGCGTGGAGATGAGACAGAGGTTATTAAATCTGCCATTCGTGAGAAATCCCCTCACAAATTGATAGACATGGTGAAAGTTGAACTCGATCAGAGTCTGGCAGAAGGAGTTTACTGGGCCAGTCTGCTTACCGCAAACATCCGCAAGATTCATATAGCTTCAGAGATAGTAAAAAAGCATCAGCGCTTGCTCATGGCAGGCGTCTGGAGTAGAGTAACGCTTTATTATGACGATGAAAAACGCTACCGTGGTAAGACCTTCCCTTTTGTCATTCAGCGTCTAGAACCCATTCAAGTGAGTCATGTAGATATAGAAGAATATAAAAAGGGACGCAATCAATTTACTCGCGACCAGTGGATTAATGTCATGGTTCGCACTATGGGTTATGAACCTGAGCATGAGAAGATACGGGATGTACGTACAAAGTTACTCTATCTCGTGCGTATGATTCCTCTAGTGGAAAGCAACTATAACTTGATTGAGCTTGGTCCGCGTCAGACGGGGAAATCATTTTGCTTCACCGAATTCAGTCCATATGGTACTCTTCTCGCTGGCGGCGCTGTTACTGTTCCGAAACTTTTTGTGAGTAACACCAATCCGCCCCAACCTGGTCTGATTGCCCAACGCGATGTTATTGGTTTTGATGAGATCGCTGGAAGTAGCTTCAATGCCGATGATGACAAAAATCTCTATAAAAATTATATGGAAAGTGGACAGGTGAATCGCGGCACCATTAATGTGCCAGGAGAGGCAAGCTTTGTCTTCAATGGCAACATTGAGTTTGATCCCCGCCAAGGCCGCCTTGCCAAACATCTTTTCAAACCACTACCAGCCACTGTCAGCGATGATATAGCTTTTCATGATCGTTGGGCTGCCTATCTACCAGGCTGGGAACTTCCTAAACTCACACCCGATATGTTTACTTTCCATGTTGGCTTTATCCTGGACTATACAAGCGAACTCTTCCATAGGGAGCTCCGTCGCATCAGCAACTATGGAACATTGTGGGAACACTGGTTTGAGGCCCCTACAAACAAATGGAGCGCTCGTGATCTTCGCAGTATTAATCATACCTTCTCCGGTCTTACTAAACTGATCTTCCCTGAAGGGAAGATGGGAAAAACTGATGCCCAGCTCCTGCTTGATCTTGCAATCGAACTACGGCTACGGGTCCTTTTACAACTACACATTATGAATAGACTAGAATTCTCGACAACTGAACTTTTCTATTACGACAAAGAGACTGGAGAAAAACATGTAATCAGAATTATAGGCGAAGGTACAGGTACCTTCGACGAGGATCTATAACTATTACGCTGGCCGAACGTGTCCTCTCGAGGGTCTTTATGATCATTGTCATGCTTACTGGATGTTCTTGCACAACTCCCCTCTTAGTATTTTCTATATTATGAAGAAATCTATTGGGATTGGAACGATTTGGTTTCCCGATTAGAGCCTATCTATCGTTTTCATAAGAAAGAGTTAGGTTAAGAATATTCAACTCATGTGAATTGAAGATGCTACTCGTGGAAAACAGATGCTTTCTGATGTCTTGTAACATAGCACTCCGAAACACAACAAAGGGAAATTCTTGGTATTCATCTCCAATGGGTAGGATTTCGTTTGATGGATAGAGAGTGGAGATATATGCTCCAAGGATTTGCCTGAAAGAGGCTTCATTCGGCTCTTCTACATCTTTAGAATAATACTCTTGGAATATGTCCCTTCCAAGAAAAGCCAGAAGGGGAATGGCATAATACTGATCTTCATTAGAACTATCCTGTAAAAAATGCAGTGTTCTATGCGATGGGCTCCGCTGTATCGCTTCGATAAGATCCAGAGCCCCTTTGACAGCACGACGTAAGCTTTCTGGATAATCCTCTTCCTCTTGAATTTTCTTAAGCAGTCCCCATAATTCCTTACTTTGAACTTCTTCTACAAGAGCCTTGGCTATATTCATCAGATAGTGCCCCTGCATGGTACGATCTTTAAAAGGGACAATTAAAAGTCCTCCTGATATGTATGCGAACTCCATGGGCTTCCAATCTAGGAGTCGGTCAAATCCCTGATAGATGCATTCTTCAAATTGATTGGTAAATGTTGATCGAAAGTTGAGATAGGTCATTGGAATGTTTCGCAACTCTTGCTGACGTGAGATTGATCCTGATCCAATCAGGCGTGTTTTAGCACGTCCAAGTAAGATCTTTAGACGGGTACGAACGGTTTCCAGCCAGACATCTCCAGGTCGCTCTCTATATGCACTGCTCAGCTCATGAAATAGATTATTCATTGCTTCAATAAACGTGTTTCCTGCGGCCAGCACTGATTTCCCTCCAATCGGGATCAGCATAAACTGGTCCTGCCCGATTACACCAGCTCCTGTAATTCGGGTCATAATAGACGTTTTTAAAATGAGCAAGACGTTGAGGATATGAAGCATGCGCTCCCGCAATGATAGCTCCCTATCTTCGGGAGTGTAATAAACAGCTTTATCCGATAGATACAAAATGAGATCTTTTTCTTCAAGATCAATATCCCGTTTTCCTCTTCCCCTGTAGATGACCTGAATAATCTCCATTAAGTTCTGTTCGATCTCAAAATGAGGAACGTCAACCAAGAGAGATCGAACGCTGGGAAAGGAGAGACCACGGCTGGCTGATGCCGTCATAAAAATTACTCGAACTTTATCTTTAAAGTCCCTTATTTCGTTTCTTGCCTTTTCAGAGATGTTGGCATGGATCTCAAGGTACTGCTCATTCTTAACGAAAGGTTCTCCTTCATCCCTGATTTTCTTTATGAGTTCTGTCAATCGCCGTTTATCTTGAATATAGACAATACACTGTCTTTTTTCTGAACTCCTGAGAAGGGTGAGAATATCCTCTAGCATTTTCTCTTGGACGCTTTGACGTAAGATCTTCCGCTTGTCATCAAAAAACGATCCATCATACAGAAACGATTGGATACCCACGTTATAGGTGATATGCAGATTACTGGCTGGATAGGAATTCGCATTGATGGCGATCGCTGGCTTTCTCCCAAAAGTAGTATCTTCCCAGGTGAGCGGCGCGATAGATTGGATATCTGCCTTCCGAAAATAAATTTTATCCGGTTCAAAATCGGTTCGTTCAAGATGATGCTGGATAACAGCAATATCCACAATAGAGGCGTCAGCAATAATTATTTTTGTATTAAACCCGAAATTCGGATTATCAAGCTCGAATCGACGAACAAACTGACGTACACCCTCAAGGAATTCAACACCACCCTCATCGCCTGTCACCTCATCAATCATAATAAAAATATGTTTGATGCGAGAAGAGATCTCTTTCATTTTCTCTGGAATTACTTTCATTTTCTTCTGGTTCCATGCTCCATGAAAGATTTTCTCTAGATGGACAATTGTTGTCTGATCTCCGCCTATCTGTTTTAAAGACTGAATAGAAGCAGTTGCAACGACAGCATTTGAGAGCGATTCCTGAATATTGGCGTATAAAGCATGACAGACACTCTGCAAAACACCGCTATTGTGTGTCCCTTTATCTTTCAAAAAATCTTCCTGAAATCTCTCGATACGAGAGGTTTTCTGATCCCTTTTCGTTCTTTTCGTGATTTTCCTATCGAGAAAGTCTATATGAGCTTTCACACCTTGTTTTTCAAGATCTCCAGATAACGAATCTGAGTAGTATTCAACTGTAGGTTTTCCTTCATTCTCTTCTATAATCGGTGCATTGGAAGTGATTGCCAGCACCTGTTCCCGTAAATGCTTCTCATCTGGCTGGTTCGTATGAAAATTCTTGATCACATCCAGATTCACTTGTTTGCGAGGACTGACATAGAGCAAAAGAAAGCCTTCCGTCAAATGATCTTTCAAGTATTCCGTGATCGCCCATGTTTTTCCAATTCCAGGGTTTCCTGTTAAGAACAGGTAGGGAACAGGCCCATTCAGAGCTTTGAAGACCAGGCGAGCATGAGCATTTTTGACTGTAATACTCTGCTCCTCTCCCAAAGACAGCTTTTCTTTGGTGAGATTTGAAAGAGGATCGATAGGGAGTTCGGCCTCAGAGCTTAAAAACTGAGTGATTGTTTCTTTATGAGGAGAAAACCAATGAGTACCATCAGGGATCGCATCCACTCGTTGTAAGCATTGAATAAAGTCAGCACTATTCTCGAAGCTTCGTTCAGCATTCGTAGCAATCATCTCAAGTACTCTTTTGCGTGCCTCTTCAATACCCGCATTTGCGGACTCATTTCGATAGATGTCCTGGCATACTTTAAGGAGTGGAAGGCTACTTTGATCAATGGCGATTGAATTTACTCCCCTATTCGTAAAACCAAAGATATTAAAGACGACGGTACAGTCAGATTGCAGAAATTGCTTGTTTTGCAAAAATTCATAGAAGTCGTAAGCATATCCGCCTGCTTGAATCAGTTTCGCGCTTTCTTTATCTGCTTTCTTAAAGGCTGTCAGATAGTTTGCTAGCCCTTCTGAAAAATGAAGAGAAGATAATGTCGAGCCTGCATCAATATTTAAACTGCTAAACACGCCTTTGGAGCGAAGATAGCTGACCTCGCTCATCATTAAAAGCCTCAGGTTTTCAATATCATGAAAGTTCACAAGATCTGTAGGTCTGGCTATAGAGAAAATAGAAAGGTCAATGCAAAGAATCCTCATCTGCGAACCAAAGCGGAAAAGCAGAAGTGTATCAGCGTGTAAAAATTCTGACTTTCCATTATGCTTTGTGATATCTGCTTTGGTAGTTGCTATTTCCCATTGTTCAAGTTGCTTTAAGCAAAGTGCATATTCATCATCTTGATCCTTATAAATGGTATGCATACTATTATCGTTACAAAAACTACATTGATAATAGAGGAGATCTAACGTCGGGCTTTGACGTTCCCAGGAAAGGGATTGAAGATATTCTTCAATAAAGTTGTAACCGGTTAGAAAACCACGCTCAAGAAAAAAGAGCAGCCACTGCTCTGCCAAGTTGCGTTTTGTTTCTCCAATAATTTTACCATTGATAATGGCTTTTTTTGCCATTTTGGGAAACTGGAGCTGCTGTAAATCTTCTAAATAGGTGTTTTCTATGCATTGTGTATTGATCAGGTCCTTTTTCTGATGAAGATATGTCAAGGCTCCTACATTAAAGCCGACCTCAAAAAACCGTCCAACATCCGCTCCAAGTAAATTACTCACAGCATCTTCCCTCTTGTATTTAGAAGCTGAGAAGAATATATGTCGCTCCTCAGCTTCTGACAATATTTCTTAACTTTTACTTATTATCCTGAGATACGACTTGTTCTGTTCCCTCTGCTGTATTAAGCACACGACGTACCTCAGTCAGAAATGCTAATAAGTTGAAACCAACTGATGGGATCAT
>CAXTTV010000082.1:17800-19679 GCA_964247295.1 uncultured Ktedonobacteraceae bacterium
GATTGATTGTGATCCAACGGAATCTACACCAATAATATTTTCATAAGGACCAAGCTTTAAAGCGACTGTTTTCCCATCTCTTTTTTCGTAGCGAGCAAAATGGAGATAGGTGAGGAATTCCAGGATCTCAGACTTCAATGATCCTTCCTCTTCTCCATTGAGAAGGTGCAATCGAATGGTTTTGTCGTAAGTGACGGCATCATATACATTGACGAGTGTAGAATATGAGATGATACCATTATAAACACGAGGTTTTCTTTCTGAGCCCGTTGGTAAGGTAATACCGTTGTACAGATTAAAGAAAATTACCGACCGCTGACCAGGATCTGTCGCGATTTGCATTAATTCTCGCGTGTCGTCTACATATAACGACTCTTTTAACACTTTCTTGTCTACCTTCGCGACAAAGTATTTGCCGAGATAGACAGGATAGAGATTTAATCCTTCTTTACCCTCCATAAGTGTCTGAATCACGTCCTTCGACATAAAGAAGTGCTGCTCTTCCTTTGTTAAACGTAACTCACTGGTATAAGGAGCGCTCGCCATATAGATAACATTATGGTAGCCTTGATCAAAACATTTTCTGACTTCATCCTGAATCATCAAAGGATGTTTGTACATGGTCGTCGAATCTTCAATTGTCGAGAACTTTGTTAAAACCTCAGTAATCACGCTCCTCCCTTTTCGGTGGATACCAATTACTTCACCATACACACTATAGAGAGCAATTTGGGACTTGAAGGTTGAGTCACATTTGCGACTGGAGACAACAACAATTGCAAGGCGGTCCAACTGTTTTGATGAGGCTAGAAGCTCTTTTGCCTTTTCAGGAACGACAATTTCCTCTTTAGGAGTAAAAACTTTTGGGAGCCGACTATACAAAGAGCTGAGACCATTTCCCTCGTAACCCTTCTCCAATATGTAGCGGGTGAACCCCTGGGAGTTGGCATTATACTCTTGACCAAGCATATGCGCGATCGTTTTCACGATCCCATGAATACGATCCCCTTCTGACGAAGGTTCTGTACCCGAAAGACGATCTTTGAGATACTTTACCTGAATATCTACAAGTGGAATAAAAAGGGTTTTGTGCTGTTGCCGAAGTTCATTCTTCGCGTCTTCAAGCAGAATTTTCAAGAATATATAGCTGAAAAGCGTATACGTAAAGCGATAGACAAAAGCTACATTGGGATCAACTTTATTGCTACCCTTTTTCCGAGGAAGTGTATCGCTGTAGTAAAACATCACTTTCTTATACGATCCGTATTTAGTCTGGCACACTCGCTTACAGGACTCGTCATTAGGAATATAGAGTACTGGGAGCGAAACGTACTTAGAAACGTCATGCCGCAAGTTAAACTGTTCCTGGGGTTCCTGTGCGGTACTAAACGCGAGAGGGCTAAAGGTGATTGTAACAGGCAGATCAAAAAATGTATTTCCCTCAGTAGATTGAGCTCCAATTGAAATATACTTAAGAGCCTGAGATCCTCTTTCCTTGAAAATACCTGAGATAAAGAATTCTCGCTCCAACGCCATACGTCGACAATTTTCATCTAAAATTCGTTGATTGACGCCAAGATATAAGGGTACAGGCTTAGCATCGCTAGACTTTTGAACAGTTTTGGCATGTTTAGAGAGCAGGTCCGTTATCGTATCTAAGTGATCAGACTTTGCCTTATTGTCAAATCTTTTCAACGTCTTCAAAAGCTTCTCTGCTGAAGCAGCTTCTTCGATTTTTAAGGGTTCAAGCACATTCTTCATAGCATTCGTGGCAGGACAAAAATCAGGGTTATCCATATGAAGGAACATAAAATAGTAAAGTAAAGCGATCATTACAACTTCTTGAGCAAAATTGTGACCGGTTTTCTCATCTTTAAGT
>CAXTTV010000083.1:0-13432 GCA_964247295.1 uncultured Ktedonobacteraceae bacterium
TCATCGAGGCTTAAAACTGGCCCGCACCATCGCGGATCTTGCTCAATGCCAGATGATTGCAGCCAATCACGTAGCCGAAGCGATCCAATATCGAGCGCGAACTAATCAGTCCTGAAAATTCTCAGGCCTCAAGCTTTGTGCGAAGCTGAATCTCAACATTATTGCGTAGCGCGTTTGAGACTGGACAGAGCTGCTCCGCCCTTTTTGCCAGCTCCTCGAACTGCTGATCAGTCAGCTTAGGAACCCGACCCTGAACATCGAGAACCTCCTGCGTAATTTTTGGTCCCGTCGGCAGTTGATCCAGAGTGCAGGTAGCAGAGACCTTCAACTGCTCCGCAGGAGTGTTATTCTCACCAAGTGTTAGCGTCAAAGCCATGGCATAGCAGCCGGCATGAGCGGCGGCAATCAACTCTTCTGGACTGGTCTTCCCATCGGGGCTTTCGGCCCGAGAGGCCCAGGTGAGAGGTAGTTGGTTAAGTGCGCCACTGCCCGATTGCAGGGTGCCTTTACCTTTGGCGAGATTTCCGCCTTCCCAGGTAACTTCCGCGTGACGTTTAGCGATTGGCATTCTGTGTCTCCTTCTAAAAATACAAACAGTCTCTCCTTCCAGAATAACCGGAAATCCAAGTGCTTTTATTCCACGTGCCTCCTCAATTATATCCAAATTTCGGATAAAACCGCATCACAAATGCCGAGAATCAATCAGCTCAATGAGCAAGAAATTATTGAATCCTTTGATTCTGTTGAGACGCACTATTTTTCTTTAGCAATATATATTGACATTGTTCAAGTGAACAGGTAGTATAGATATATATGACTGACAGTCAGTCATAATAGTAAAGTCAGTAAAAGTAGAGAGATAGTAGGGATGGGGACACGCCTGGGCTTGTTGATAGTTATCCGCTTTGCACAGTCAGCAGAAAGGATTCACCAACGATGACTTTAAGTCATGAGTCTTTTGTTACTACGAGCAAGCAAGGCTTGCGACATCATATTCTTCCTATGCGTCTCTATCACAAGGCGAAGCGTCTTGGTATCTGGGACCCTCGGAGCATTGATTTCTCTCAGGATGTCAAAGACTGGCAAGGGCTCTCGAAAGCCGAACAGGAAGTACTGTTGCAGCTAACGGCGCTTTTCCAGGCTGGTGAGGAGAGCGTCACGCAAGATATTCTTCCCCTGATTATGCGAGTCGCGCAGGATGGGCATCTTGAGGAAGAGATGTTTCTCACCACCTTCCTCTGGGAAGAGGCCAAACATACCGAATTCTTCCGGCGTTTCCTGGATGAGGTTGTACAAATCAAAGAGGACCTTCATCACTATCACACTCCTAGTTACAAACAGATCTTCTATGATGAGCTACCATCAGCGATGAATGCGCTGCTGACCGACAAGTCAACGGTAGCGCTGGCAAAAGCTTCTGCCACCTATAATATGATTGTTGAAGGCGTACTGGCTGAGACTGGTTACTACTCCTACTATAGTGTCCTGGAAAAAAATGATCTGATGCCGGGTTTGCGGCAGGGGATTGGTAATCTTAAGCGCGATGAGTCGCGTCACATCGCCTACGGTGTTTTCCTGATCTCTCGGTTAGTGGCGGCGGATAAATCGCTTTGGCCCGCGATTGAAGAACGGATGAACCTGCTATTGATCCCTGCTCTGGGTATGGTTCAAGAAAGCTTCGCCAATTTTGATAACACTTCACTAGAACTGGACATGCAGGAATACCTGAACTACGCTGTCAACCAGTTTAATAAACGGGTGGCGCGCATTCAGAAGGCGCAGGGCCAGACATTGGAAGAAATCTACCAGGTGACGGTCGAAGAGGCCGAGATGTAATCCTTCGTGCCTTCGTTCCTTGCTTTTGCTGTGGCACCCCGCTCTCTCCAGTGGGGTGCTTTGGGGTTTGGGTTCTATTATGTCTTACCTGTATGTGGCCACTGACTCGCGCTTCAGCAAATCGACACCAATAAGTGTTGTCACATATGGCATATTGGGTGTGTTAACACGTTCAAGCAATGTTTTCAACGCAATTGTCCCGAGGGCTGTTGCATCAACCCGGATAGTAGAGAGGGCTGGTGTAACATGTTGACCGAGATCAATTCCATCAAAGCCGATAAGCGAAACATCTTCTGGAATTCTACGTCCTGCTTCACGCAGCGCCTTCATTGCTCCAATCGCGGTTACATCATCAACGCAGAACAACGCACTGAAATGAGCCTTACGCTCAATGAGGCGTTTGCAAGCATCATATCCACCTTTCATAGTCAGGTTTCCGGCTTCAACAAGGTCATTGTGAATAGGGAGCCCTCTATCCAAAAACGCCATACTATAGCTGACCCAGCGTTGTTGTGTTGAGTAGATCCTATAGGGAGGGCGCGGTTCTACAATTCCAGGACCGCCAATGAACGCGATACGTTGGTGTCCATAACTAAAAAGATAATCCATAGCTAACTTTGCGCCCAGAAAATTATCGGGCAGAATAGTATCTATGGGCTGTGAGAGGTCCGGAACGTAGTTATCTACCTGTACAATAGGCGTCTTTGTAGCTTGTATCGCAGCGATTGTATCGGCGTCTGCCTGGCCCACAAGAAGGACACCGCCTAATCGCATCTCATAGAGGAGCGCAGTCAGGACATGCGGCTGATCACGAATATCGGTGATGGTACGATAGGTAATTTTGATATTTGATTGCCGGGAGGCGCTCTCCACGCCATGAAAGATTGGTGCCCAGTAGGGGTCCATTGTTGCGGGTGTCTGCTCGATACTGGAACAATAGAGGAATCCCACATCTTTTAATCCATGGGGATCGGGACGATACGTAGATACTTGCCCGCTATTCCCATTTCTAAAATAGCCCAGGTCCGCCGCCACCTTAAGGACGCGTTGTCGTATTTCCGCACTCACATTACTATGATTGTTAAAGACACGCGAGACTGTACCTACTGACACCTGCGCTTGTTGCGCCACATCTTTAGCTGTTATTGATTCTACCACAACCACTGGCTCCTTTTCTGAGCGATGAAGTTCATGAACTAACGATACGTGATTTTCATCACAAAGTCAATGAGCGTGCACAAATCCTCTTTTAAGTCCAAATTTCTCGATTTGCGAAGAAAGTATTGACATTTTGGTGAAAAAGGTTACTATTGACTTAATGTTAATGTATAACATTACTATTTCACAAACATTTCTACAGTGTGCTCATCAGGGTGTGTAGAACCTGATAACTGTAACAAATGTGCGAAAAGGGGACATATGGTTCGATTTCCTGAGCAGTTTCGTTGGGGAACGGGTACATACAGTTATCAGGTTGAGGGAGCTGCACATGAAGATGGGAGGGGTGAGTCGATCTGGGATCGTTTTTGTGCTGTTCCTGGCAACATTTTGAATAACGAGAGTGGTCTGGTGGCTTGTGATCACTACCATCGCTACCCAGAGGATGTACGTTTGCTGCAACAACTGGGTGTCCATATGTACCACTTTTCGATTGCCTGGCCCCGTATACTTCCACTTGGCCGAGGACAAATTAATCAACGTGGGCTAGATTTCTATGATCGACTTGTGGACACGTTATTAGAGGCTGGTATCGAGCCGTATGCCACACTTTATCATTGGGATTTACCTCAGGCTTTACAGGACTCTGTGGGTGGGTGGGCCAGCCGCGATACAGCATATGCATTCGCGGACTACGTTGCTATTGTCTCCCGCCATTTGGGGAACCGCGTTCATAACTGGCTCACCCTAAATGAGCCGGCGGTGACTGCATTTGAAGGTCATGAAGAAGGCATTCACGCGCCTGGCCTGCGAGATGCACGTATCGCGTGGCAAACGTCGCATCACTTTTTATTAGCGCATGGGCTCGCAATCCCTATTCTTCGTGAAAATGGCAACGAAAAGACGCGTGTTGGTATTACATTGAACTTTACACATCTTGATCCAGCGACACCGTCAGCGGAGGATGCGGCGGCTGTGCGCTTCATGGATGGCAAGATGCATCGCTGGTTTCTAGATCCTCTTTTTCGTGGAACATACCCGATGGATGTGCTTGAGCGGCTGGGTGATATGGCTCCAAAGATGGAGCCCGGCGATATAGAAATTATTGGTCGTAAACTTGATTTTTTAGGGGCGAACTATTATACACGCTCTGTACTGCGTCACGATGAGAGTACATTTGACGAATTTCCCTCTATCCATATCGAGGGCGTAGAGCATACAGCTATGGATTGGGAAGTGTACCCACATGGTATCTATGCCATGTTGCTTCGTCTGCACCGTGAGTATGCTATCCCACAAATTTATCTTGTCGAGAATGGTGCCGCGTTCCCTGATGTTGTCGACGGAGAGGGTCATGTGTCTGATCCTCGCAGAATTAATTATTTACGTGAGCACCTCTTACAAGTTCATGCGGCACTCACGGAAGGGGTGCCACTCGCGGGTTACTCAGTCTGGTCATTACTCGATAATTTTGAATGGTCCCTTGGCTATAGCATGCGCTTTGGTCTTGTGTACGTTGACTACTCCACACAAAAACGTAGCTTAAAGGAAAGCGGTTCCTGGTACCAGAATGTGATTGCAACGAACGAGGTGCAGTAGTCTTGCGTTTCTGACAAATATTGAAACAACGTTGTTTTAATGGTTTCTATTTGGAGGTACACAGTGACGTATTCTTCTTTCTTTGCTCAAAAGAGTAAAATAAGGATGACCGCCTTATCTGTCCTGCTGCTCCTTTCCATTGTACTGACTGCTTGTGGGAATGCTGGGAACACAAACAAAAAGAACAATTCGTCTCTGACAATGTTAGCAAACACGTCAGGGGACTATCCACGTAACTTTAACCCTTATTCACCAAGTGTCATTGGTGGGACACAGGGGATGATCTACGAAACCTTGCTCGCATACAATCGTCTTGATGGCACTGTAAAACCCTGGTTAGCCTCAAGCTATGAGCTCTCAAGCGATGCAAAAAGCATTACGTTTCATTTACGTAAAGGTGTGCAATGGTCGGATGGGCAACCATTTACGAGCGACGATGTCATCTTCACGTTTGACCTGCTCAAGCATTATCCATCCCTGGATGTGAATAGCATCATTCCTGTAATCAAAGAGTTTACAGCGCCAGATGCACAGACCGTTGTTGTGCGACTTAACCGATCGTTTAACCCGATAGTCTGGTACATCGGTGGACAAACATATATGCTGCCCAAGCATGGGTGGTCTACTGTAAAAGGTGATCCTTCCCAATTTGCCGATCCTCAACCAATTGGTACTGGTCCTTACGTTGTGAAATCATTCACACCTCAACTGGTCGTTCTGCAAAAGAATGCCAGGTTCTGGCAAGCTGGTAAGCCCACGGTGAGTGAGATCAGGATACCTGCATACAACTCAAATACCAATGCGGAACTGGCGTTGCAAAAGGGTCAGATAGATTGGACCAACCTGTACATTCCTGATATTCAGAAGACGTATATAGATCTGGATAAGCAGCATAATCACTACTGGTTTCCTTCCAGTGATGTTCTGATGCTGTACCTCAATCTCAAAAAGTACCCTTTTGATCAGCTTCCCGTGCGTCGCGCAATCAGTGCCGCTCTCAATCGCGAGCAGTTATACACTGTAGGGGAAGGTGGTTACGAGCCGGTTGCCCATCCAACCAGTTTACTGCCTGCACACAAGAGCTATATGGACGCTCAATATAGCTCTGAACGTTTTGCCTACTCACCTGCCCAGGCAATGAGCACCTTAGAGAGCTCAGGTTTCAAAAAAGGTTCTGACGGTATCTATGCCGACAAAAACGGTAAAAAGCTTGCCTTCAACCTGAACGTTGTGAGTGGCTATACCGATTGGATTACTGATTGTCAACTTATGGCAAGTGATCTAAAGAATATCGGTATTAAAGTTACCGTCAACACCACGGAGTTCAACGCGTATTATAACGCATTGCAAACCGGGAACTATGACATGGCAATGCTCTGGACCAATCCAGGCCCCACACCATATTATCTCTATGATGGTTTACTGCGAAGTTCCGATAGCGCACCTGTGGGTCAAGCCGCTCCTTCCAACTATGAACGCTGGACCAATGCCGAAACAGATGCATTCTTGAACCAGTATGCCAGCACGACCGACCCTATAGTGCAAAAGCAAGCGATTATGGGCCTCCAAAAAATTATGGTGGAGCAGTTACCAAGCATTCCATTAACGAACGAACCTTACTGGTATCAATATAGCACGAAGAAGTTTACCGGCTGGCCCGATGAGCAGCATCCCTATGCCGCACCTGGAACGGCTGTATATCCAGATATTGAATACGTTGTGCTCAATCTCCAACCTGTAAATTAATTTAAAGCCCTTCGTTTTGACGAATAGGTGAGATGTTACGTGAAGCAGCATAACAGAAAGTTCAACGCTGTTATGCTCTATTTGAAGGAGATGGCTTATGCGTCATCTATCACGCCGTACAGGGTTTTACCTGCTCGCGCTTTGGGCGTCGGTAACATTAAATTTTCTCATTCCGCATCTTTCGCCCGGTAGTCCAGCGCAGGCATTGATGGGGCGTTTGCATGGGAGATTATCGCCACAAGCACAACAATCATTAGAAATTGCCCTTGGCGTCAATCATGACCCATTGTGGTCGCAATACGTGCAGTATTGCAATAATCTGTTGCATGGAAATCTGGGCGTTTCTATTACCTATCTACCGACCCCTGTAACGACAGTTATTCTACAGGATCTGCCATGGACACTTGTCCTGGTGGGTATCGCACTTATCATTAGTAGCATTGTAGGTACCTGCCTGGGTGTGATCGTTGTGTGGCGTCGTAGCTCGCTAGTGGATGCGCTGCTCTCACCTTTTTTCACTTTCCTTTCTGCTATCCCCTATTTCTGGCTGGCGCTCGTTTTGCTTTATTTTCTTGGCTCCCGACTCAACTGGTTTCCTATTCATGGTGGGTATGATACCGACAATACAGAGCCTGGTTGGAATCTCGACTTTATTTTGAGTGCAGCCCAATATGCTGTTTTGCCGGCGCTGACAATCATCATTGGCTCATTAGCAGGTTGGATGCTGGGTATGCGCAACGCGATGGTGACGACGCTTGCCGAAGATTATGTGCTGATGGCAGAGGCAAAAGGTTTGTCATCCTGGAAAGTCATGTTCTCTTATGCCGCACGTAACGCAGTTCTCCCAAACATTACAACCTTTGCGCTCTCATTGGGCTTTATTGTAAGTGGATCATTACTGACTGAAATTGTCTTTTCTTACCCTGGCATTGGTTATGCCACGTTGCAGGCCATTGAGAACCTTGATTACGCACTACTACAAGGTATATTTCTGGTGATAACGTTGGCTGTCCTCGGTGCGAATTTCTTTTCAGATCTGCTCTATGTATTGCTTGATCCACGTATAAGAAAGGGATAATGACAGATGAGTGTGTTGACAACCATACCACCACCGACACAAACGCGTATGCGCGACCTGTCGCGCATACTAAAACAGAATCGTAAAGTAAGCCTGGGACTGACTATTCTTCTGTTTTTTGTACTGGTTGCCATTGTTGGTCCACTCTTTTTCCAGAAAGATCCCAATGCTTTTGGGCCAGATCGCCTGCAACCGCCATCAGTGGCGCATTGGTTGGGTACAACGCAAACAGGTCAAGATGTTATGGCACAGATGGTGATAGGAACACGGATCTCTGTCTTTATTGGCCTGCTCATCGGTACAATGACGATGGTCGTCTCAATTATCGTTGGTTTGATCTCTGGCTACTTTGGAGGTTGGATTGATGACTTGCTCTCATTAATAACGAATGTTTTTCTGGTTCTTCCGACACTACCACTGGCGATATTACTGGCGGCTTTTATGGCCTATAAAGGTCCTCTGACGATCGCGCTCGTGCTCACAATTACGGGGTGGTCATGGGGTGCCCGCGTACTGCGCTCGCAAACGCTTTCTATGCGGAACTGGGATAGTATCGAAGCGGCGCGCGCAAGTGGTGAGTCCTCATTCCACATCATCTTTTTTGAGATTCTACCCAATGAGGTTGCACTGGTTGCCGCACAATTCTTAGGGACCGTAATTTACGCGATTCTCGCTGAGACTGCGTTAGAGTTTCTTGGTCTAGGCGATATCACAGGAACTAGTTGGGGCACGATGCTCTACTGGGCTGGGAACAATGACGCTTTGCTACTGGGGGCGTGGTGGTGGTTTCTGTCCCCTGGTTTATGTATCGCGGTTTTAGGAGCAGGACTTGCCTTTATCAATTTTGGTATAGACGAGATTGCGAACCCTCGTCTACGAACAGAGCCACTGCTGAAAAAACTGTCAAAACGTAAGGTGGAGGCGAAATGACGGTAGATAGCTCAACCAGAATACCACTTGTAGGAACAGAGCAACTCTTAGAGGTGAGGAATATGAGTGTGGACTACTCTGCCGCTAATGGGACAGTCCATGCCTTAAATGATGTTAACATCTCGCTGAAGCGTGGAGAAATTCTCGGGCTTGCTGGAGAGAGTGGGAGTGGAAAGTCGACATTAGCCTATGCCATTTCGCGCCTGTTGCGCCCTCCCGCAGAGATTACTGATGGGCAAGTGTTCTATTATCCGCGTGTGAAAGAGGGAGAGGATGTAATACAGGGGCCACGACAAGAAGAAGCCATTGATATTTTGAAATTAACACCTGCACAATTACGTGCGTTTCGCTGGAGTGAGCTTGCCATCGTGTTTCAAAGCGCGATGAACGCACTTAATCCTGTACTTACCGTTGGCGCGCAGATTGCTGATGTGCTCCACGCGCATCGACCAGCAATGAAATCAGACGCGATACATGCGAAATCACTTGAGTTACTGCGTCTGGTAGGTATTGCTCCTGACCGGATTCGTAGTTATCCGCATGAACTTAGTGGAGGTATGCGTCAGCGTGCGATGATTGCAATCTCTCTTGCCCTGTCGCCTGAGATTATTATTATGGATGAACCCACGACTGCCCTTGATGTCGTAGTGCAGCGTGAAATCCTGACAGAGATTATAGAATTAAGCAAGCGTCTCAACTTCTCCGTAATATTTATTACTCACGATTTATCGCTCCTCCTCGAAATCGCCGACAAAGTAGCGATTATGTACGCGGGCCGCATCGTTGAAATGGCAACCTCGGAGGAGTTACGTGTTCAACCACACCATCCCTACAGTTATGGTTTGTTACATTCATTTCCAACACTTCGTGGGGCGCAACGCAGAATGACTGGCATTCGGGGCTCACCCCCTGACTTGCGTATGATTCCGTCGGGTTGCTCTTTCCATCCACGTTGTCCCGTCGCGTTTGCTGAGTGTAAGACAGCTTTCCCTGTGCTGCAAGCGTCTACGCTTGAAACACCACGACAACAGGTAGCCTGCCATCTCTATGATGAACGTTTCAATGCTTCCGCTGTACAACCCACAAATGCTTTTTTCGCCAGGGAATATGCTGCCTCAGGTGAGAGCATCATTGAACATAAAAATGTTGTAGATGCAACGTCACCGATTTTGGAAGCTATCCATTTGCAAAAGTATTTTCCTGTACGCAAGTCCAAACTTTTTGGTTTGCCCGCTGTAGTCCACGCAGTAGAGGATACGTCACTTGCATTGTATCCAGGGCGCGCTCTAGCACTCGTAGGAGAAAGCGGTAGTGGTAAGACAACGGTCGCCCGATTGCTGGCTCGCTTATATGAACCGACCTCGGGTAACATACTATTTCGGGAGAATACTCAGGGGACGGCTAACAACGCACTCAAAATAGCGTTACGTGCCTACCGCCGTCATACGCAACTAGTTTTTCAAGATCCCTTTTCGTCACTCAATCCTGTACACACTGTGCGCTACCATCTGGGGCGTCCATTGCGGCTCTACGGTCATGTTTCTAGTACAGAGGATGAGAGGCAACACATACTCTCTCTGCTAAATCGTGTGAGTTTAAGTCCAGCAGAGCAGTTTATTGAGAAGTTTCCTCATCAACTGAGTGGTGGTCAAAGACAACGTGTTGCGATCGCGCGCACTTTAGCTGTAAGACCACAAGTGATACTGGCAGATGAGCCTGTTTCCATGCTTGATGTTTCGATTCGCCTGGATATTCTGAATCTCTTGTTGCGTCTCAAGGACGAAGAACGTTTAGCTCTGCTCTTTATCACGCACGATATTGCCAGCGCACGCTATTTTGCGGAAGAGACGTTGGTGATGTACGCGGGTCAGATGGTGGAGGGTGGCCCCAGTGAGGAGGTGATTCAGCGACCATGCCATCCCTATACACAACTGCTCATAGCAGCAGCTCCTGACCCTGATCGCGTAGAAAGTGTGGAGAAAGGAACGGTAGCCTCAGTTCGTGGCGAGATCCCGAGTCTCATTAATCCACCTACTGGTTGTCGTTTTCATCTACGTTGCCCTTCGGCTATGGCGGTATGTAAAGAACGCTTTCCCCGACGTACCGAATTAGGTAAAGGTCATTGGACACATTGTTTCTTGTATGGTGACGATAAAGGATGAATTGTAAACCCTTCTTAATCAAATGTGTGAGAAGTGGATTTGAAGTACGTTTCGTACGTTTTTAGTTGAAAAGGATACGTTTTCATGAGAAAATATACTGACATGCAGCATAGCGAATATAAGGGTAAGTCTATGCGCGCCGTAATTATGTTAAGTTTTCTGGCAGTAGTGATTGTTGGAGGTGGACTTCTCCTATCTACAAATGTGTTGGGTGCTCACGCTGCTGGTTCCAGATATGTACAGAGTGGCAATGGAGCCGAGCAAGATGTGGACACGATAATTACCTGGTATGGGTATAATGATAATTCAGGTCAAGTCGAAGAGCAGCATGGATCGGCGATAATCGGCTATCCCCAGAATGGTGGGTATCCTACCCTGCATAATGAGGCGCATGAGGGAAGTGGAACCTATACAGATCCTATCACCTTTGCGGCTCCCGACAAAAACCTCGGGTCCACCTTCCCCATAGGGAGCATTATTTATGTTCCACTGGTTAAAAAATACTTTATTATGGAAGACAAATGCGGGGACACAGACGCGGAAGGGTGTCAAAACGGGGCGAACCATGCTGATCTGTGGATGGGACCTGCCCAGTCTATGGATGCAAATTCTCTTGGTGCGTGTGAAGGGAAAGCCACACCTGGTTCGTCGGCCAGAGTGACAATCAACCCAAATCCCAATCTAGAGGTGGATACAACGGTGATGTATACTGGCTCGAACGAGTGTACGATTCATCTTTACTCCTAAATATTGGAGTGAGAGCTTGAACAAAAAGATTGTTCTCCTCTCTGTATCGTGTCTACAGCCCCAAAGCTTTAGAGCGTTCGCCACGCAGTCTCAAAACTCATTTGAGATTGCGTGGTTGCTTAACCCTTCTTGATTTTTTGCTTCTTGTTTTTTTCCCTCCTGGACTTTTGAGATCCCCCCTTTTTTGTTCGATCCCTGTTGGTAGTTAGCGAGCAAGCATGATACAATCTATGTCCATTTTGTTCCATCAAAGCAAAGGAGCTTATCGTGGAAGAGTCATTTGCTCGCCTGCTCGTGATTTTTAATCCTACAGCGAACCGTGGGAAGATGCAGCGTTATCGCGATCTTCTTCAAGAGAAGCTTGAGATGCAGGATGGTGAGTATAGAGAAACAAGTCAGCGGGGAGAGGCGGAGAAGCTGGCGCGCGAGGCGGCTCTGGCTGGGAGACCGCTAGTCGTTGTGGGCGGCGACGGTACTGTTTATGAAGTTGTGAATGGCCTTTTAGCTGCTGGTCGGCGTGTGCCTCTTGGAATCGTTGGAGCTGGTTCCGGTAACGATTATGCCTGGAACGCTTTGCATCTGCCAAAAGATCCGGAGCAGGCAGTTGAACGGGCCTTTTCTGGACAATTAATTGAGGTGGATGCTGGACGGATGGGAGATCGCTATTTTGTAAATTCCTTTAGTATGGGGTTGGATGCTGAGATTGGAGCGACGGCGGGTCGTTTGAAAAAGGTTCCTTTTTTAAGTGGCTCCAATCTTTATAATGTTGCGGCCTTGAAACAGTTGCTTTTTGGATATCACCTTTGCCCATTTCTGAAGATTCATCTTTTTGATGGTGAGCAAGAGGTTGCTCTGGCCTCGGATCGTTATATTTTAATTGCGATCACCAATGGCCCGGCCTATGGAGCGGGATTTAGAATTAATCCACGGGCCGACCACCTGGATGGTTATTTTGATGTATGTGCTGTACATTACGCGCCGCTGCTGCGAGTCTTGAGGTTACTGCCGGGTGTGAAGAGGGGAGAGCATGAGCATGAGCCTGAGGTTCGGTTTTTTCGCGTGAAGTGGATCAAGGTCGAGAGTGCTACGCCGGTTACCTATCAGACGGATGGAGAGGCGGGAAAGGCCCGGCAATTTCGGGCTGAAGTGTTGCCGGGCGCGTTACTGGTCCGTGTCTGATTTTTAGCATTAGCTTTACTTTGCTTGGGTGATCGCTTTAAAGGCAGAAGGACAGACCTGAGCAAGTGCACATTGCCCACAGAGAGGGCGACGCGCCATACAGATGGCCCTCCCGTGAAAAATCATCAGATGTGAGGCGTCAAGCCAGTCCTCGGCTGGCACAATTCGCATCAGATCCTGTTCAACCTTCACCGGATCTTCATTACTGGTCCAGCCGAAACGGCGGGAGAGCCGCCCGACATGAGTATCGACCACAAAGCCTTTTATAATCCCAAAGGCATAGCCCAGCACCACATTTGCCGTCTTTCGGGCAACTCCTGGGAGCGTCAGAAGCTCCTCCATCGTCTGCGGCACCTCTCCACCGTACTGGGAGATCAGGCGCTGGGAGGTTGCACGAATATTTTTCGCCTTATTCTTATAGAAGCCAGTTGGGCGGATATCGGCCTCCAACTCCTCTTGTGAAACCGTCGCGAAGTCCGTAACTGCCGGATATTTCTGGAACAGCGTCTCCGTAACCTTGTTGACGCGCTCATCAGTGCATTGAGCTGAGAGTTGGGTTGCAATCAGAAGCTCGAGGGGATTGCTAAAAGTCAAACTACAGGCAGCCTCAGGATAGAGGCGGCGCAGCTCAGCCAGTATTTGTGTCACCTGAAATGGCGATCCCGGAACTGGCTCGGTAGAGTCTGATGTGGTAGGATCTTGCATGCTTTCTTGTGTCCTTTGCTTATATGGCTGGAGATCGCGCTCACAAAAGAGAAAGCCTCGTCTGAAACCCTGTGAGCAGAGGCAGGCGAAGCTTTGAATATGTTGATAAGAGCGTTAACCTTGGTGAATACGTTGCGCGCGCAGTAGCTCGCGGAGAGCATCGGCCTGACCGCGATTCCAGGATGGGGAACGGTTCTCTTGAACCAGGAGAGGCAGAGAGCTTTTCTCCTGAATTCGAGCGGCGCGTTCCTTCTGGAGGATCTCATACACAAATTGGCGGTCGCTCAGATGC
>CAXTTV010000083.1:13470-19131 GCA_964247295.1 uncultured Ktedonobacteraceae bacterium
GGGTATAGCCTGCCTGATACTCCCGGTCGCCCTCTTTTGAGATTGGCAGTTGTTGCATTGTATATCTCTCGTTAGAACATAGATTTTCTATTTCACTGTATTATGGCAAAACAGAGCCTGTAATGTCAAGATTCAGAAGCGGTGTTATCACTCTGTTCACCCTCAACCAAGCGAACCACATGTGTGATCTGGGCGGATAGATGCAGCATCGCATCCACACTACAGTATTTGTTAGCCGAGAGCTCAACTGCTTGTTGAACCGCATCCACTTTAAGATCATGTCCAGTCACAATATGTTCAACTGTGATCTCTTTATACACGCGTGGATGTTCCTCGGCTCGTTTCCCATGTACTCGTACCGTATAATCCTGGACATTCAGACGTTTCTTGCGCAGAATCGAAATCACATCGACGCCCGTACACCCGGCCAGGGCGACCAGAACCAGCTCCATTGGGCTCATGCCAGTCTTCTCGCCAGAGCCGGCATCCATGATAATCTGCTGACCAGAGCCAGAGGTCGCCTCAAAGCGCATATCCCCAAGGCTGTGGACCACCGCAGAAAGTTCGCTTGCCATCCGCTATCCCTTTCTTTTTCATCTTTTCGTTTCCCATGTACTCATCAAAAGTAAGCATATCACAGATAGCTTTTGATCATAAAAAAGCCGCGACTCGGAAAGTGAGCCGCGACCGTATAAACACATCTGGACTGACTAGACCAATTGAAGATCCACAAAGGGGCCAGACTGGTTCGCGGGAAGCGATCCTCGCAGACGTGTGCCGCCCTCTTCATACTCTTCTTTAAGGATATTGCCGTACTGGTGGAATTGAGCAACCAGATCGCCCCGATCATAGGGGATCAGCACATCCAGCGAGACAAAATCCTTTGAAAGCTGTTCACGGATGCAAGCGAGCAACTGCTCGATACCAGAACCAGTCAGACCGCTAACCTTTACTTGTGGCAAGAATTCCGCCATTCCCTGGAGGTGGAAAGGAATCTCCTCGCCATTGATCTGATCGGTCTTATTGAGCGCGACCACCTGTGGTCGATCGGAGGCCTTAATCTCCCCGAGGACCTGTTCAACCGCCTCGATCTGGCGCAGCATCGTTGGGTGGGAGGCATCCACAACATGGACAATCAAGTCGGCCTCCGCGACCTCTTCTAAAGTGGCGCGGAAAGCCGCGACCAGCGTTGTTGGGAGATGCTGAACAAACCCGACTGTATCGCTCAGTAAGATTTCCTGACCACCTGAGAGTCGAATTCTGCGGGTCGTGGTATCCAGAGTTGCGAAAAGTTTGTTCTCAGCCAACGTATTGGCATTAGCGAGCCGATTGAGTAGCGTTGACTTACCGGCATTCGTGTAGCCGACCAGAGCCACCACGGGTGCGCCTGTGCGCTTACGATTCTCGCGATAGAGCTGGCGGTGCGTACGTACCTGTTCCAGATCGTGTAGCACTTGCTCCTTCTGATGGCGGAGCAGGCGGCGGTCAACCTCGATCTGTTTTTCACCTTCACCACGCTGCTGGACGCCGCCCTTCTGCCGTGAAAGGTGGGACCAGGCACGAGCCAGACGAGGCAGATCGTACTCAATCTGAGCAAGCTCAACCTGGAGGCGACCCTCACGAGAGCGTGCCCGCTGTCCGAAAATGATCAGAATCAGCGCGGTGCGATCGAGTACCTGAACATCCAGCTTTCTTTCCAGATTGCGGTGCTGGCCCGGCGTCAGATCCACATCAAAGATTACAGCATCACAGTCCTCCGCCTTTGCCAGTTCAGCAATCTCCTCAACCTTACCGCTTCCCAACAATGTACCAGGATGACGCTTAACAAGCTTTTGAATTACCTGATTGGCACAGACAATACCAGCCGTTTCGGCGAGCTGGACAAGTTCATCCAGGGCCTCATGTACAGGCCAGTTATTATCTGGTAGATCCACACCCACAAGAATCGCGCGGGCGGGAGCATCAGAGAGCAGACCCTGAAGCGGCTTATCATCAGTAACTGCCATCAACGTGCTGTTAGTTGTGTCCTGGGAATGTTCATTTATGGGTTGGAGAGCAGGTTTCTGTAGATCATGTGTTGTTTTTTGTTGCATATATCTCTTCTATGTGTGAGTTCTCTCGATAGAGAGAGGAACAGGCGTCTGTTCAAAAGTGGTGATAAATATGGAGGTGCTTTCAGGCTTGAATAGACAGGAAAAGCTGAAGCGATAGTTGAACAGGCAGTGTTGTAAAGTCTGAAGTCTCAAAAATGCTTGGAAAAGGGAGCATCAGTGCCATGTTCGCAACTCCATATACCACGCGCGCAAAACAGGACGCTAAACACCGATATTGAGAATCAATATGGGATTATTCGTTAAGCGACCGAATGTCTTCCGCAATCTGCGGCATATTAGTTGAACACTATCACTATCGTCATGCTCCTTGAAAGGGGATTTCCTTTAACATTACCTGAAGATCGTCAAAAAGTCAAGATTGATATCCTCATCAGTTATAACAAGGAATGGGACCTCTTTATTCCTTTTTCGGTTATACGTATCTTGCGAGCATGCTGGTACGTACCATATGTAGCAGTGATTATTTTATTGCAATTTCAGCAGAGATGCCAATTCCTATTACCGGGCTCTATATGGTATTGCTATAGCCATTGTTTGCTTTTATTGAGCGCAAGGGCTGTAATAAAAAAATAAATCTACAATAATGCCTGGTTATTATTACAAGGCATTGGGGAAGGAAAAGACCAAGTGGCTAACGAGAAAAATAAGAAAGAGGACCGCAAGGCGGTCAAAGAGATTGTAAAAAAATCAGCTTTACGTCCTAATACTCGTCCAAAAAATATGCGTGAGCTTGGTGTGAATGCCTTAAAGAACCTGCCAGCCAATATCGCGATGGTACAGGGATTTATGAAGGCTGTGAACTGGAAGCAGGCCCAGGATGAGGTTATGCAGGGCCTCCATAACAATGTTGTGTTTGTGGGTCAGCCGAACAGTGGTAAAAGCACACTTTTCAATACCCTAAAAGGTGAAAACCTCTCAAAAGTTTCTTCAGAGGTTGGAACAACTAAAACCTTAATTCGCAGTGACTTTGGCCCCTTTACTCTGGTTGATACCCCAGGACATCTTCAAGAGGTCATGGAAAGTGGAATCGATCAGGCCAGCGTTGTCGTACAACTCATCGATGCGACCAAAGGTTTCCAGGCCAGGGATCGTGAGTTGTATGATCTCATTAAAAAGACCGGAAAGCCAATCCTCCTGGTCCTCAATAAAGTAGATGCCCTGAAAGCAGGTGAGAGTGGGACCCAGATGTCGGTTGAAATTGCGACCATGTTGCAAGTCGAGGACGTGATCCCTGTCTCCGCCAAAACTGGCAAAAATATCGCGGAAGATCTAATCCCGGCGATCATCGAAGCCAGCCCGGAAGCGGCCTTTGTCATCGGCCATGAGCTGCCGGTCTACCGTCATGCAGCGGCCCAGAGAATTATCCGTAACTCCACACTGATCAGTCTGGCAGCGGGGATTGAGCCGATTCCCTTGATTGATATTCCGATCTTGCTGGGGACACAGACTCGATTAGTTTTAAAGCTAGCTGCCTTATATGGCGAGCCGTTGGATTCTGAGCAAGGTACCGCTCATGCCAAAGAACTGGTTGTCACAATGGTTGGCGGTTTGGGGATGCGTTATCTAGCGGAGCAAGCGGCCAAGCTGGTTCCATTTGGTGGAGATTTTGTAGCGGGTGCGATCGCCGGTGCAACCACGTGGTCAATTGGGCAGGTTGCTCTAGAATATTATGAGCAAGGCAAGAGCTTTGATACAAATCAGTTGCGCTCGAGGTTCCTGGGCTTTTATCGAAGTTTTCGTAAGCAGAATAGTGCGGAGGATCTGCGTCGTCAGGCCATTGAAGGCAACGATAAACGCTTTACCCTTGATGGGGTAACGGGTCGGGTTGTGGATGAAATCCCTACTTCGGGGCAGTAAAAAGTATTATAGGTGCTACACATGTCATTTCCATTCGAGAGCTATCAAAAGTTATCCGAGGCCATTTCGGTATATCATCCAGCGGGTGAAGAAACCCTGGCCCGCTGGATCAGTGAGTCACTAATGCAGGCCAGTGAGCTTCTGCAAAATCTTTTGCAGCAACCGTGGCCTGTTGTTCAAGTTCTATTGGTTCGCCCCGAGGACTGGCATCTAGTACCTTCAGAAGATCCCAAAGAGGAGATGGGACTGCAACCCTATTTATCCTATACAGATGAGACTATAAGTCTTGCAGTCCCACTGGAGTTAGATCCGTTGTTGGGTGAGCCTACTCAACAGATGCTCGCCTTTATGCTTTACCATGAGCTGGTTCTGGCCTTTCTCGAAAATGATCCGCGTCCCTGGCCTGAAGAGACTCCGCTTTGGGCCGATGAATGGCAGTTACAGTTTGCTGCCATCTGGCTGGTTCAGCAGCTTAACGGAGCGCAGGGCATCATCAATAAAGATTTGTACGAGAAAAACAAAGAGATCTTTGAACCCGAGCCGGATGGAAAGACCCCGGTGACCATACGGGGTTTTGATTGGTTTGAAGATACAACTTCAGAGGATTATCTTACTTTCGAATTGCTGCTAGAGCAATTTGCTGTTGATCTACTCGCCAGGTATAGCTCAGACATTCTTCCGCGTTTCCTGGAAGCTTATAGAGGTGAGCAGGAGCAGATTTTAAGTGATGATGCCACAACTATGCTTGCGGCATCACTGGGACAGGGGGGCTCCGAATGGTTGGAGAATCTCGTGTACTTTTAGTGGAATTCTTCAATCTACCTCAGGAAAGAAAGGTAAATTGACGCATGGAGCGTGTCGCAATTATAGGAATGGGCTTGCTAGGAGGATCGTTAGGACTGGCGCTGCATAAAGCTAGTTTTGCCCAAGAAATTGTTGGCTTTGATCTTGGGAGAGGTGTAAGTAAGCGTGCGAAGCAGATAGGGTCGATCGATCAGGCTTATGACAAGATGGTCGATGCAGTACGGGGAGCGCAATTAATTGTGTTAGCAACTCCTGTGGGAGCCATAAAAAGTTTGCTACAGGAGCTAGGGCCGATTGTCCTACCAGGAACCATCATCACAGATGTTGCCAGCACGAAATCACAGGTATTAAGTTGGGCGGAAGAGTTTTTACCCGACTCCGTTTCCTTTGTAGGTGGGCATCCAATGGCGGGAAAAGAGGTGAGCGGAGTAGAGTCCGCCGATCCCGCGTTATTTCAGAACTGTATTTATTGTTTGACTCCTACAAAGCAAACCTCACCCGGTGCCCTGAATAAAGTAACCTCAATGATCGAGTCTATTCATGCACGTGTGCGTTTTCTGGAGCCGATGGAGCATGATGGTCTGGTTGCCAGCGTCAGCCATCTTCCCTTTATTGCCTCGATCGCTCTTATGAATAGTATCGCTGGGGGAGCGGCCTGGACAGATGCTGCTTTCCTTGCCTCAACAGGCTTTCGAGATATGACCAGGCTGGCCGCAGGAAGTCCAGAAATGTACCGTGATATCTGTTTGACCAATAGTGAGTCCATAACGCGCTGGCTGGACACATATATTCGCTCCTTAACGGAGCTTCGAGATCAGATTGCCAGGCATGATCGTGGGGGGGGGACAAACAGATATAATGGCAAACCCACACGACAACCACAGGC
>CAXTTV010000083.1:19141-19651 GCA_964247295.1 uncultured Ktedonobacteraceae bacterium
TAATATTGCCCGCCTTTTGCGGGGGCTTTAATAAACTTTTATTCGCGCCCACGATCAGCGAACGCAGTGGCAACTTCCTCAAGGTGAATAAGTTGATGTTGCTAGGTCAATTTTTCTCATTTTAAAGATATTTATCCCAAAACCCTTGACAGGATCAGAGAACCTATGGCATAATCTCCCTTGTCCCCATGAATGGTCAGGACTTATACCAGTTAAACTATACTGGCAAGCGGTCCCATAGCCATTTCAGGGAAAGGGAATATATCACTTGACAGATCTTCTGTTCTGTGTGATACTACCGAAGCTGACCCACACAGACACCCGCGAGGGTTTTCTCGTGTGCTCAGTGCTCTTACTGCCACGCTAAGGTGGCTCTCCTCCGAGAATACTTTTCTCCCAGGTTCTGCTCTTCCCAAAGGGTCTTTGTGCCCTGAGGCTTCAGACTTCTGAAGCGCGGTGCGGAGAGGAACGACGGCGAAAACGACTTTGGAGACGAGGCGAAAATGTCGA
>CAXTTV010000084.1:0-3182 GCA_964247295.1 uncultured Ktedonobacteraceae bacterium
TGATGCTCCACCGTCCACCGCCTGAAGGACCCTTTTTTCTGCCACTGCAAAAAAAAGAACTGCACCCAAGACTCTACTTTATGAAGAGTCAGGAGGGCTGAGAATTGGGAGCATTTATGATACAATAGGGCAAATTCTTGATTGTCTCTTTACTCGTCTCTTGTTAAAAGGCAAAAACGTCTCATGGCAAACTCAAAACAAAGTACCGCTGCAAGCAGACGCGAACGACAGCGTTTACAGCGAGATCATCAATCCAGGCAGCAGAATCGATCCAGAGGCAAGGCCTCATCAAGGCCCGGTGTGAGCCCACTCTCGATTATCGTGGGGGTGCTGGTGGCAGTCACTGTGATTATCGTTGCCTTTGTCGTCTGGGATCGTTCAAAACCCAAGGCTGACTCAACGGTCAGCGTCCTGCCGGCTATCAGCAGTGTTAATCCAACAGTGTATGATACTGTGGGCACCGGGGATGTGAAGAATCCTTTGCTGCCTGTTCCGAACCAGCCGATATTGAAGGGCGCTACCGGAAAGCCACAATTTTTCTATGCCGGCGCGGATTATTGTCCCTACTGTGCTACCGAGCGCTGGGCCGTTGTCGCGGCTTTAAGCCGTTTCGGTAAATTTAGCCACCTGGATCAAATTACCTCCTCGGAAGGCACTATCAGTACCTTCTCCTTCTATAAAAGCTCTTATAGCAGCAATTATATTGATTTTGTCGGTCTGGAGACGCAGGGAAACGCCGACGCCTCTGGTCAGACACCGACGCTTCAGACTCCAACAACTGAACAGGCGCAGTTGCTCACCAAATTTAATGCTGAGCCCTATGTCAGTAAGGAAGCGGCAGGCCATATTCCCTTTATAGATATTGCTAATCAGCACCTGCTTTCTGGGGCCAGCTATGACGCGAATAAGCTTATGGGCCTCTCATGGACGAATATCAGCGATAAGATGAATAATCCCAGCGATGATGTCACTAAAGGGGTGATAGGAACCGCGAACTATATAACCGCTGCCATCTGCCAGACAACCGCTAACCAACCTGCCACTGTATGTGGTTCAAAAACCATCAATCAGATTCAGCAGTCAATCAAAAAGACCTCGTTGAATGCTCATGCACCTCAACAGGAGGCCTTTACCGTCTCGGATGCGTTAGATCAGCGTCGCGCGCGACGAAGCTAGTGGGGCCAGAGAGCCAGAACTATTCTGGCTCTCCCGGCTGTTGAAGCGGCTTCATTAGATCGGGAGTCTCACCCTCACTGGGATGGACCCATGCTTTTATACGCAAATAGAGTGTCATTAAGCCACCAAACCATAACCCTCCATAAAGGTAACCCGCTGCCACATCGCTGGGCCAGTGTGCCCCTAGATAGATTCGAGAGGGACCGATCAGACCGATCAGCAGCGCGCAGATAGAGACCAGCAGATTGCGCAGTCTACTTGAGCGCCAGTTTGTGACCAGCAGATAGATCAGCAGCCCAAAAAAGTTTGTATAATGCATCACATGTCCGCTGGGGAAGCTGGGTTCATTGATAATTCGCACCACCTTCACGCGTTCCTGAGTAGGGCGTGGGCGTTTAATCAAGCGTTTCACCAGGTAGTTTAACATATTTGAAGAGGTAGTTAAAAGAATAAAAATGGCCTCCAGCCGAAATCTGAGGGCCCAGAATATTCCCGTAATCCCCAACGTTATTGGCACAGAGAACTTTGGAAAGCCGATTTCGGAGACACCAAACATAAAATTTCTGAACCAGGGGTGTTGTTGTTTTTGCAATTGTCGGGTGATAGAAAGATCGCCGGGAAACAGTTGTGTGCGGCGGGCGATCAGGCTTAAAAGAGCTGCGCCTGAGAGAAGCCAGAGGTAAAGAGCCCAGGCAATCATGCCACGCGAAACCGCTCCACGTCCCGAAACAGATGTTTCCGCCGCCACCCGCTGCGCCTCATCAAGGACCGGTTTCACATTCTGCTCCACCGTCGTTACAACCTGAGACGCAATCTCGGGTGTGAGTGGGAGTGGAGGCGTTGATTGCTGATGTATTGGCTGTTTACTGCGCTGACGCCAGGGAAGCCAGCGGCTATCTTTCCGTAATGACACAAAATTTCCTCTTTCTCTTTTCTCTCTAAGGTTCAAGTAGATGCAATCGTTTGTGTTTTCGCTTCTTGTTGTACATTGAGATGAGCAGTGGCGGAGACGCGCACGCGTAGAACAGCCGGCTCGACCTGGATCAACGCTGGCGTCTGGCCCTTTGGCATCCCATCGGCATGAATATCGATTGGTTGTTCGGAAAGAATGCGCATAGATTGGATACGGCGACGCGCTATCTTTGGCTGAAAGTCTCGTTTGCCTCGGCTAATCGACAATCCATGTTGAAGGTACTCTCGCTTGCTAAAATTGCGATAGATCACTACATCAAGTAGACCGTCATCCATGACAGCGTCGGGAGCGACCTCCAGATGAGCGCCATAGTAGGGAGCATTGCAGACTGTAACCTGGATGGCTCGATAAGAACGCTCTTTATTGTTAATCGTGATATAAAGCTTTTCGGGTTTGAAGCGCAAAAGCGTAATAAAGCCTTGAATGGCTCCTCGGATGGATGAAAGGATGCCAGGACGTTTCATTTCTTCGGCCATCGGAAAAAGCGAGGCTTCCAGACCGATCCCCGCGACCTCAAGAAACAGATGGCCATTAATCGTACCAGCGTCAATGCGTTGCGTCCGCCCATTGACGATCACCTCGCAAGCCTCCTTAATTGTTTCGGGCAGAAACAAACTGCGAGCTAGATTATTCATCGTTCCTCGTGGAATAATCCCTAGAGTCGCCCTTGTCCCAATCAGTCCTTTCGCGACCGCGTGGATGGTTCCATCGCCACCGGCTGCGATAACAATATCAGCTTCCTGAGCAGCCGCCTCTTTTGCCAGGCCGGTCCCCGACTCATCCACAGAAGTATAGAGAAAAGTAGGGTCCACATGGTATTGTTGAAGTATCTCCTTAATCTCCTCCTCCTGAGTTGTCGTCTGGATAGCCTCCTGGGCCTGGTCAGTAAAAGGAGATGCGCCAGCCGTTGGATTAAGAATCACAAAGACCTTCATAGAGAGGATTCCCTTTTCTCCTAACCTCCTTTTCCTTGAGAGGTCAGGGCAATTGTATGCGAAAATAGGAGGGCACTGAGTTTTATAGATAAAAGTGG
>CAXTTV010000084.1:3231-19387 GCA_964247295.1 uncultured Ktedonobacteraceae bacterium
CAAAAAATCGCTACCCAAGAATAATACGTATCAGCTTATAAGAAGGAAAACAATAGTGCCAGAACTCTTATGGGAACTGGCGAAAGGGGAATTATATAGGGGAGCTTCTCATAAAAGCGACCATTGGAACTAGTCGCGATTTGTGTTATGGTATAGGTAGTAGAAAAGACGTGGTGAAAATGTACTCAAAAGTCTTCTTTGAAAAAAGTTATACATTACACCACATCCATCAGCGTTTTCAGCCAAGAATTTCGTCGATGTCCCCCATCAGGCGCTGGATCTCGCGCAGGCGGTGCTCTGCTTGCTCGACATTTTCCAGAGCCTGGGCCAGGATACGAGCTTCGAGGGATGGATACGACTCAGCGATCTCTGGATCAATGTTGCCGCCAACTAATTCCAGCGCACGGCAAAGCTTCATGTCTGTGCTTGCACTTGCCATGATACGTATACCTCTTATCGATTGGATGGTTTTGAATAAAGGGACGGGATATGGATGGAATAATCAACCACCAGGAATCACTGTGCTCTCTCTAAGAAATAGTCGGTCGATTCTATAGTAATCATTACGAGATCTTATCGCGTTTAGTTACATTACCCGAGAGGCACTCGCTTCCTTTTCTGGCCCGAGCCATTTATGTTCTTGTTGTGTATACGTGTATATTAACTCAGAGCTCTTGAAAATCCTAAAATGGGATACGAAATTCCTATAGGCTATGCCCCATCTGGTATATTTCCAAAGCACAAAAAAGCAGCCAGTTTTAGAGAACCTTTGGTCTCTGCAAGCTGACTGCGTAGTGTATCTGTACTATTTAACGGTCACGGCCAGGTTCATATTCTGGTGAATAGTACAGTAGATATTAAAGGTGCCAGCGGTGGCGAATGGGCCAATCTCTATCTGACCGCTGCTGATATTGACATTATTGACCGAGGGAGCTCCATTCTCTTTGGTTGTTTTAGCTGCGCCGCCGTCCCATTTCCCATTAGCAATGATATGAGTATAGGGTCCATCATCGACCAGGACAACTTTCTGGCCTTTGGTGATTGAGACTGTGTGTGCCTCAAAGTCCGCTGCCGACATTTTTACCTGGTTAGATGGACCGCTTGAGGCGGTTGAGCTAGAACCGCCACTGCTTGCCTGCCCCTCCGTGCCTGGCCGTTTACAGGCGACCAGAAGCACACTGCTCAAGGCACATACAACTAAAATCAAAGTCAGGACGCGAAACCGTTTGTTACTCATTCTAGCGATATCCTCTCAAAGAAACCTGTTCTTCGTGTTGCGCTGATGGCGAGTCCAAAAGATAAGGCCATTAAATCGATTGAATACATGATCCACAGCCGAAGAAAAATTGGGCCGAAACATTCCATGACACACTATAGTGACAATAGTCCTGGCTGGGAATCGAGTAATTACCCTATTTTATGTCGGGTATATGCCTGATTTCTTTTAGTTAACCTCTCCACATACTCTTTGATATAATAGCAAAATTTTGTTGCTAGAGACGAGCAGTATAGTTAGTATAAGCAGGGTTTTCTCCAGAATAGGGAAGTAGAGATCGGAGCCTTTGAACGGTTTGAGGATCTGTATAAGCAGGTATATGCGATACGTTCTGCTCCACAGAAACGTTTCGCTCTATGAGAGTCCTATCCAATACAATCTTCATGTAAGGTTAGAATTGATCGCGCTTACATAAAAGGGAGAATTTAAGTGATAGATGTCAATGAGGTCCTGTATCTTCTGCAAGAGGGGGGATGCATCGCTGGTAGTCGATACAACCCCATACGGACCACAATGGGCGTCTGTACTTCAAAAAGATACTTTGATTATAGATTGCCAGCGCAATAAAATGGCTCTGGTTTGGGTCAGCAATGGGGCTTATCGTGCATTGATCACGCTTTTTACTGTGGATACGCTTCTTTACCGCGAAGATGAAGATGATAGGCAATTGGTATGTATTGGTTCTGATAGGATTGTCCAGGTCGATCTCCCTCCCAATGAGCTCAGTTTTTCAGTCCGCTCAAACGATGACTCTGGCCGCTCAACCTATAAGGAGCCAGCCTATCGTGCTCTTTCCTGAAAAGAAGCTCCTCTCAATATAAAAGGTAAACGCCTGCATGCCGCTACATGTGGATACTCTTGTATAGGGATACAATATTTTAGTATATTTTCATCTTATAGCTTGAATCGGCCTGGTTGTCTGTCTTCTTATCTAAATTTAAACTGATTAAAATTGCATTATGGTAGTGCTTTATTTATTGACTTTCTAAAAAACGCTGTGCTATGCTGAAAAAAGCATAGCAATGATTGAGCGTGAGAGAAAAGGGATAGACGCCCAGCTTCAGCAATGGAGCTTTCAAAAGCAGGTTGCTGCAAGGCAAAACTGAAAGGAACAGAAACATTATGGCCGAACATCATGCTTCCGTAAGCGTTCACGCGCCAGTGCACCAAGTGTACTCGATGTTTACGCATTTCAATGACTTCCCCAAGTTTATGAGTTTTATCAAGGAAGTCACGTACTACGATGATCAGAAAAGCCATTGGGTGGCTGACGTTGTAGGGCAGCATCAATGGGATGCCGTCAATGAGAACTGGATCGAGGATCGGCAGATCGGTTGGCGCTCGACGGATGGTTTGAGTAACTCTGGTCTGGTCACCTTCCAGTCCGCTGGGAAAGATCGTACTCAAGTCAATGTGAGCATCAGCTATGATCCGCCAGTGGGTATTCTGGGGGATGTCGCCGAGTCCCTTGGTGTAGGTGGAAGTTTTGAACGGCGCTTGCAGCAAGACCTCGATCACTTCGCGCAGATGGTTGAGCAGGCTCCTGCTGGCGCGCTCGATCCTATGTCATCGGATTATCTTTTCCATTCAGATAGCGCGGCTGCCAAAGGGACGACAACCCCTTCACAGAATGATTCAATGGCTAACGATACTTCAATGTCTAATACCAGTCGTGGTAATTACGATCCCGCCCAGGACACTGGTTACGCGACCGATCATGATGTGATCCCCACTCAGGATCAGAGTAGTCTCTCGTCGGGCCGCTCCACGACAGCCAGTAGTGTGAATACTTCCGATGATCTTAAACCTGGTAGCAGCTATGGCTCCAACACCAGTTATGGCAGCACCACAGGTTTTAATAGCGCTACGAACACGACCAATGAGCGCGATTATGCTCGTTCTCAGAACCCGGATGCCGCGAGCTTTAACACAGATCGTGATATTATCAAAGAGAACAATCAGGGCTTTGCGACCTCTTCAGAGCGCTCTACAACCTCTGATCGTGCCGATGTAAACACGACTCCAAATTATAGCACCAGTCAGATCAATCAGACGAGCACCAGTGGTAGCTCGGGTTTTACTGGTGTGAGCGCAGGCTCTAACGAGCATCAGAGCAATGCGACCTCCAGTGGTTCAGCCTTCCCACGTTCACGCAGTGACAGCGACTATGGTACTCCGGTCGAGATGGGGGATAGCACTACCTCGGCGGGGCAGCGAGAGAGCGGCGGTGACGAAGCCGATCACTATCGTATGAGCGGTAACGAGACAAAGCTGGGGAGTGATTTGGGGAGTGGTAATAGCCTTGGTGGTCGGAGCACAACCTTTGATGATCGCGGTGTCTCAAGTGGACAAACGGGAATCTCGGGAAGCGGCGGTACATCTAATGCCAATATTGGAAACGGCTCTACCAGAGATCGCGGAAATACGACTTCCAGCGATATGATTATGAGTCGGGACTCAATGCCGGATATTAACCAGGCTGGTCAGGGGAATACTGGTACGACCAGGAACGCGAATCGCCCTACCAATGCCGACTCATTAGCTGACCGTGATGATCCTGATCAGAAGAATAGGACCAACCGCTAAACATCTTCAGAAAGCGGGTCGTTGAAAAGAGCGTGGGAAGGCCCTTCCCACGCTCTTTTTTGTACTATTCTGACTCCGCTTCTTTGTATCAGACGTGTAAAAAGATGTCAGAAAGCTTTTGGAAATAGAGACAGAGAAGGACGTTCATTTGCCAAAGTCAAAGGATCGCACAGATACAAATCTTCAGCATGATCTCGACCGTCTACCAATAGTACCCGCGCGCGCGCAACAGGAGCGTATTGAAGCGCAGTTACAAGAGACAGATAATGTAATAGATCAAAGCATTGAGACGATTGTCAACCTGCATCTTCATGTAGAAAAAAATGTTGATTCGCATCAAAGAATGATCGAGGCTATCACTGCCGCCCTGGGTAGACCCAGGACGTTTTATAGTATTCTCGTGTTTGTCGTAGCCTGGTGCCTTACCAATATCCTACTGCCAGTGGAGCATTTAAGAAGCTTTGATCTGCCACCATTTGCCTGGTTGCAGGGACTTGTCAGTTTAGTTGGTCTATTGACCGCTACTGCCGTTCTGATTACTCAGAGAAGGCAGGCCGCGAAAGATGAGCGCTCACGTCAGTTAATGTTGCAGATCAATTTATTGCAGGAGCGCAAGATCACCAAAGTCATTGAATTGCTTGAAGAACTTAGACAGGATCTGCCTGGCGTGCGTGATCGCTTTGATCCAGAAGTGGAGTCTATGCGGACCGCCGTTGATCCTCACGAAGTATTGGAGAACTTGAACGAGATGTTGGAGGAATCTATCTCTGAAAAACTGCAAGATCAAGATTTGTGAAAACACCATTAGAAGGCTCTAGACGCCTTTGGAAACCTACCCGAAAAGCTTAAAATATCCTTAAAACCTATCCTATGAGCTTATTTACCTTGACTTTTGTGAAACAATATGTTAGATTTTGACTAATCCCGAAAGGGAGTCCAGGGAGGAAAGAGACCCTGGTACAAAGCCCCAGGCTTTGCAACGGTAACTTGAAAGGAGTTTTATATGATTCCAATGAAGAAACCAGTTCGCCTGTTGGGGATGGTATTTCAGATTGACAAGGAGTGCCCGTAGAGGCGGGCTCGCCGAGCCTCTGAACTTATAACCGATCGAAACCATCATAATTACCTGTCGTAATCGCAGCGTAATGGGTCTAAAGGACGGCTTTCGTTCTTGTTCGGTTGAAAAGGACGCAGAGGACCTGAAATAGGTTCGACCCTTCATTGAATTTATCTGAAGGACACTCGGTTGAACGTAACATGGGAGTTGTGCAAATAAGAAACACACAGGGATCAGATAGGTAGAGACATCTGATCCCTGATGCCATGACCGGGCCTGCGAATGCAAGCTCTTTTTTTATGCGAAAAACCAGAGCTATGTTAATCTTGATAGCTCTGGTTTTTGTGGGTCTGCCGATTAATCGCCGAGAGAGAGAACAGCCATAAAAGCTTCTTGAGGGATCTCCACGTTGCCCACCATTTTCAGGCGCTTCTTTCCCTCTTTCTGCTTCTCCAGCAGTTTTCGCTTCCGACTGATATCGCCACCGTAACATTTTGCCAGCACGTCTTTGCGGATCGCTTTGACGGTCTCGCGAGCGACGACGCGTGAGCCGATCGCCGCCTGGACTGGTACCTCAAATAACTGGCGGGGGATCAGGCTACGCAGCTTTTCTACCAGTGCCCGACCTTGATAATACGCTTTATCGCGGTGGACAATCAGCGAAAGAGCATCGACCGAAACAGCATTCACCAGAATATCCAGCTTCACCAGATCGGCCTCCTGGTAGTCTCCAAACGAGTAGTCCAGCGAGGCATAACCCTGCGTGCGAGACTTAAGCTGATCATAAAAGTCAGTAATAAGTTCGGAGAGCGGCATCTGATAGGAGAGCTGGACGCGCTCCGCCTCGATATATTTCATCTCCTTAAACATACCGCGTTTGCCTGTGACCAGATCCATCAGCGTCCCAATATAGCGTGTGGGTGTAAAGAGCGTAATCAGCATCTGCGGCTCCTCTATCTTCTCGATCTCTCCTGGGGAAGGGAATTGCGAGGGATTTGAGACTTTGACAACCTCACCGCTATCTTTAGTAATATGATATTCCACGCTAGGAGCTGTTGCTAGAATGTCCAGATTATATTCGCGTTCCAGACGCTCCTGAATGATCTCCATATGGAGTAGACCCAGAAAGCCACAGCGATAGCCGAAGCCCAGGGCATTCGAGCTTTCCGGCTCAAAGTGGAGCGAGGCATCATTTAATTGAAGACGTTCTAGCGCGTCGCGCAGCAGGGGATAGTCATCGCCCTCAACGGGATAGATACCAGCGTAGACCATCGACTTGGCGGGCTTATATCCAGGAAGCGCCTCAACCTCTTTCAGAGAGGCAGGAACTGTTACGGTATCGCCGACCCGGCAATCCTTAACATTCTTAAATCCCGTCGCGATATAGCCGACCTCGCCGGTTGTTAATTTGCCAAGAGAGAGCATGCGAGGCTGAAAAGAACCGGCCTCTAGAATCTCAGTGGTGCTTCCGGAGGCCATTAAAGCGACCTTTTCACCCTCGCGCAACTCGCCGTCGATCATCCGAATATAAGCGATCACACCTTTATAAACATCGTAGTGGGAGTCGAAGACCAGGCCACGGGGAGGAAGATCCTTATTTCCCTGGGGAGGAGGGACCTGCTTTACAATCGCTTCCAGAATCTCCTCTGTGCCGATCCCCTCTTTCGCCGAAGCGAGAATGCACTCATCGGCTGGTAGGCCGATCACATCCTCAACCTCCTGCTTTACCCGGTCGGGTTCCGCGCTGGGCAGATCGATCTTATTGATTACCGGAATAATCGTGAGATCGGCCTCCACCGCCAGGTAGAGGTTTGCCAGAGTTTGGGCCTCAACGCCCTGCGTGGCGTCAACCACCAGCAGCGCACCCTCGCAGGCGGCCAGACTTCGCGAAACCTCATAAGTAAAGTCCACGTGTCCGGGTGTATCGATCAGGTTCAGCTCGTATTTCACGCCATCGCTGGCGGTATAGTGCATCCGTACAGCCTGAGCCTTAATTGTGATCCCTTTTTCCCGCTCCAGATCCATCTGGTCCAGAAGCTGCGCTGACATATCGCGTTTCGCGACCGTCCCAGTAAATTCGAGCAGGCGGTCTGCCAGGGTTGACTTGCCATGGTCGATATGAGCAATGATACAGAAATTGCGAATATGTGCTTGATCAGTCATCCTTCAATAATTCCTCCGCACAACACTTCATCCCCATTCTCGCCGCCGTAAAAGACAGCGGCCTGTCCAGGCGTGATCGCGCGCTGGGGATTGGCGAGCGTGACACGGACACGGTTCTGGGATAGAGGCGTGACCACAGCAGGCTCTTCAACCGCCTTATAGCGGACGCGGACCAGGGCCTCAAAGGGCTCATTTGGTGTCTCGTCGCTAAGGTAGTGCATCGTGCCAACTGTAAATGTGCTCTGCTCCAGGGCGGATGCCGGACCAACAATCAGAGCATTGTGATCCGCATCGATCTTGAGAACATGCAGAGGGATTGGGGAAGTGACGCCCAGGCCCTTGCGCTGTCCGATAGTATAGAAAGCCAGACCGCGATGCCGGCCAAGCTGCTCACCTTCCTGACTATAGATTGGTCCAGGCTTTGGCAGGGTGATCAGGCCATTGGCTGTCGGCCCCATGCCAGCGCCAACCAGAGCCTCTTCCTGAGCCACACCATAGCGATCGATAAAGCCGCGATAATCGTTTTGGGCGACAAAGCAGATCTCTTGACTCTCAGCCTTGGTGGCTACTGTGAGGCCACGTTCCTCTGCCATTGCTCGCACCTGAGGCTTGGTGAACTCACCCAGGGGAAAACAGGCATGCTGAAGCTGTTTCTGATTAAGCACATGCAGCACATAGGACTGATCTTTGCCGGCATCCACCCCCCGGCGTAGTCGACGCTTGCCAGTGATAGGATGATCATCGACCTGGACATAGTGGCCGGTTGCCAGATAGTCTGCATTGAGAGCCATGGCCCGGTTGAGTAGTAATGTAAAGCGGATATGGCGGTTGCAGCGGAGGCAGGGATTTGGTGTGTGGCCGGCCACATACTCCTCATAGAAGTAATCTACAACCGTCTCTTTAAACTCTTTCTCCACATTCATCAGGTAGAAAGGGATATCCAGCTTTCGGGCCACGCGCCGTGCATCATCTACGGACTCAAGGGAGCAACATTTATTTTGCACTACCTGCTCAACGCCATCATCATCTATCACGCCCGGTTCAGACCAGAGGCGCAGCATAATTCCGATGACCTCGTGTCCTTGTTCTTTAAGAAGGGCGGCGGCAACTGAGCTATCGACGCCGCCGCTCATTGCGACGACTATTCTCGCCATGATACTTTGCTCCTGAAAAAGGGTATGTTCCTAATGTGATATGCACGTGCGTTTGAGCGGGGTCCAGGGGCAGAGCTCCTGGATGGGGGTGTTTCCACCATCCTCTCTCCTTGCCGCCAGAGGCAGCAGAGAGCACTTACACATCAAGATTTGCTAATAAAATCAGGGATAAGAAAAAGTAGAAAAAAAGGACTAGCCATGGGCTAGTCTTCGTGCGGAAAAAAGTCAGGACATACATGTAACCGTCCAGATGTCCAGTGACGCCCCTTGATACCAAAATAAGGGTAGCATACCCACTGTTCGTTGTCAAATGGAAGCGTGTTGCTTACAATGGCTGTGCTGGGAGAGATGGCTTTAGGGGTAGCGTGTGTACAGTAAGTGCGTTATAATAACTGAAATCTTTATCTTGTTTTATAAGAATGTCTTTATTGAAACCATGGGCCGAAGCTTCTGAGCAATTTGTTTCTCTAGGGGCTTACGGACAAGGGAGAATGTTAATGCCGAAGAAGTCAATGGCGCGCTCGGCGCAGCGCCACAAGAAGGTTCAAAAGAATTTTGAGGTGGTCCGCCAACCTTCTTTGGAGCCGGAATTTGAAGCGTATGGTCAGGTGCCTGCTGCGGCTTTACTGGAAAATGAGCGCGATCGGGTAATGGATCAGGTGGAAGAGCCTGTCGCGGTCGCGATTCGACCTGTGCTTGAGACGCCCGAGTCCGCCGCGCCCGCAACCTCCTCCGCGCCAAAGGGGAGCGCCGCCGCGAAGATCGCCGCGCGCCGCCAGTCTACTCAGCGCGCCCAGCAGCGCTCGGCTGCTACATTGATTACACCAGAGCACTATTCCTATGTGCGCAAAGACCTTTTGTTTATCGGGGTGCTGGCACTTATTATGTTCGCGATTTTAATTGCCCTTGTATTTGTACCTGGTATCGGACGCTAACGATCGAACCGTAGCTTACCAGGTTGGGTAGAACAATAAAGGCACTGCTCTTGAGGGTATTCGGAGCAATGCCTTTGTTATTTGAGAAATCTGAAGGCACCTCAGATTTAGATAGAGAATCCGTCGCGCGGATGCACGAATTAGTGGGCCAGTGGTCCGGTTCCAATACCTGCCGGTACACCCTGACGATGCATCGCGGGGATGGTTACACCCAATATGCGTTGCATAGCCATAGTGTGGCAGCAGTCGCCCCAGTCTTCAAAAGCATGACAGGTACAATCCCACTCGCCATCGTTGTATGTAGTTGTGTGCACATCATTCTCACCACGGAACGTCGCTTCAAAATGAGTAAATTGAACGCGCTCAGGCTCTTCAGCGTAACGTCTGGCTTTCGCAATTTTGCTGATCATACTTGAGTTCATAGAAATCACTCTCCTTATAATCTAGCAATCTCTCTATGTCCACGCATGAAATAATACGCCGGCAAGTGAGGGATTGAATATCTTTTCTTGTTGAATCGAACCCCGTAGACATTCCACGTTAACGATATGGTAGAACGTCAGGATTGGCCTCCTCCTTTCGCCCACTCGCCTCCACATTAAGGTAGGAGTCTGTAGACTATCTGTTCTATAAATGATCTCTCGACTGATTATCGGTTTTTTCTATGCAAAAAACCGTAGTCATAAACGTTCGTATGGGTAATGAGATGGGTCTAAGAGAACGATAGGTACAGGTAAATAAAAAAACACCAGGGCATTATCTTCCCCAGTGCTTTTCACTTACTGATCTTCAAGGTTTTGAGTGCTTGCACCCGTTTCAATGACGCGACTGTATGCATAGATGAGAACCTCGCTTGCGTGTCTCTATCGTCTCTAACAGGTCATTTCGTCTTGGATTGCGAAAAGTATAACATATCAAAATGGCATTGTCCACCCTAATTATGGAATTGTGGAGCTTTACTTATTGAGGAAGCTCCACAATTGTAAGCTTTAGAGGGCGGCCAGACGCTGATTCTGTTCCGCCAGATGGCGGTATAATTGTTGTACCTGGGTGGCAATATTGCTCCAGCTATACTGTTCAACTGAGGATCTGGCTGCCTTTTGCATCTGCTGAAGCCGTTGGGGATCGGCGAGCAGATTGTCCTGACGCTCGGCGAAAAAGCCAGCACAGCGTGGAACCAGATATCCCGTCTCCCCATGCTGGACAATTGTCGCGAGCCCGCCCGTACGTGTCGCTACAACTGGCGTTCCGCAGGCCAGAGACTCAACGGCCACCAGACCAAAGATCTCGTGGTACGAGGGAACTACGGTGATGTCAGCGGCGCTGTAGATCTGTGGAAGCTTGCTTTGTGGCTGAGCGCCAAGAAAGTGAGTACGCTCTTGAATACGTAGATCGGCTGCCAGGCGTTGAAGCTGCTGAAGATCTTTATCTCCGCTCAGACTACCACCAACCACGACCACTTGCGCCTCTTCCTTCATCAAGGAGGCCGCGCGCAAAAACACATCGGGACCCTTAAAAGGATCTAAGCGGCCAGTGAAAAGCAGCATCGGTTGATCAGGTTTGAGGCCAAGTTGAAGCCGCGCCTGCTGACGATCCTTTGATGTAAACAGGGCAAGATCAACTCCGCAGGGGATTACCTGAACTCTACTGGCAGTTACTCCACAGTAGCGCAGGATATGCCCGCGCTCATCCCCAGTCGCCGCGACAATGCAGTCGGCCTGCTGCATCAATTTCTGTTCCATCTCCAGACGCAGGGCGGGTTCAGGCGCGTTGGGATTTGCAAGCTGCTTCAGGCGGCCAATGGTATGAAAGGAGACCACATGGGGAATATCCCATTTCTGTGTCAGATGGAGCCCGGCAACTCCGGAAAGCCAGTAGTGGCTATGGAGCAGCTCATAGTTCAGATCCTGTTGCTGGCGGAAAGCCTCGATCTGCTGAACAAACTGAGGAATATATTGGTAAAGATCGTTTTTTGAGATCCGCTTCAAGGGGCCGGCTGGAATATGGATCACGCGAACCCCAGGAAAAAGCTGCACGATCATCTGCTGTTGAGGCTGGGTCTGACGGGTAAAGATGTCAACGTTGATTGAGTGGCGACCAAGCTGACGACTTAGCTCGCGTAGATAGACATTCATGCCTCCTGCGTCTTTTGTTTCTCCCGGTGCGTCTAATGGGGACGTGTGCAGGCTCAGCATGGCTATAGCTGTATTCATACAGAACAGACTCCTATTAACTTTTTGTGCTTTACTGGTTGCAGATGCGAGGCCAACGTCCCTCGCTCCTAAATATTATCGACATAACTATTGTCCTTTCGTTGAGATACCTTGGGCGTTACGATGTGTTTAAGGATTCGCGTGTTTGCTCTCACGTGCGCGCACGCGCTCAATGGCCTCTATCATTCTGCGAGTATCAACGCCCTGTCCCTGAGAGATCTGTTTTAAGCAGGTGATCCGACGGTCTAGCGCGGCTCGGAACTCCTGAGGGGTCACGCCCGCCCAGTTTGCCAGCTCGTCCAATACCGATGGATCAACATGTTCAAAACTATCGTCGCTACTATTCCAGAGGGAGAGGGGGATCGGCGTGACCTGATCATCTTGATTATCAGTTTCCTGTGGGAACAGGAAGTGCGTGGAGAGCCATTTCCGACGTGGTGGATATGAGCGTCCTACCAGCCCGATATTGATAATCAGGCCCAGACGGCGCACCTCATTCGCGGTCAGCCTGAGATCTCCTCTATACATCTGGATCACGTCGTCAATGGTATCAGCATGGACACTGGTTGCGACGTGAAAACCTTGAGAGGGTAGTTTTAGATACTGACGCGCGATCTTGCCCCACATATAGATGGGAAGGTGATCGCTGACCTCATTACAGAGGGCATAGGTTGTAGTGGGATCAATGTCTGGAAGGCGTGTGAAGCCAAAGTCCTCATACATGCCAGACATATATGCCAGGGCCGTTCCTTCGGGCAGAAACTGGAGCATCGCGTTTAACGTTGTGGTTTTTCCCACTCCTGGCTGTGGATCTGTTGGTCCCGCGATCGTGAGCGAAGCCCCATGTTCCAGAAGTAACCAGACCAGGCCTGCCGTTTCAGCATCAACACTTTGCAGCGCGATAATCTGAGAAATCGAAAGAGGGCGGCGTGACTCATAGTGCCACCAGTAGCGCTCATATGGATCTCGTGGATCAAACATATTTTGTCATCCCTTTCCACAAATGGGTAGCCCGGTTATCAATACGAGATTCTATCCTCTTCAAAGACGCTAAAAGATCAGTAATTCAGATATCAAGGTGCGATATCTAATGTTTCGTCGGATGCTTTTGACTATTTTTCCTTGTTCTCAGTCGCGGCACTGGCTTTCGCGGTTGGCTCTTGCCGCGATTGCTCCTCGGTCTGAGGGGGAGCTGGAGGTTTTAACCAGCCGGGCCTAGGGTTCCAGCCGATAGCAACAATATGCGGGGTCTGCTCCTCTTCAATCTCAACAATGCTGACTGAAGCATTATCGATCATCAGAGAGCCGGCACGTTTTACCTCCAGGCCGCTGTAGTGGGCTACCAGGAGTTTTATCACGTCCGCATGCGCTATAAAGGCCAGATAATCAGCGTTCTCCTCTTTCTGACGCCAGTTCTCGACGGCGGCAACGGCGCGCTGTTGTACTTGCGGAAAGGTCTCGATCCCCTCTGGAGCCTGAGTTGGATCTCTCACAAACTCTTTCCAGTTGGGATCGTTCTGGTTCAGATCCTTAATCACCTGTCCCGCCCAGGGGCCGACATCGGTATCTTTTAAAGCGGGCTCCATCTGGATTGTGAGTTCGCGTTCTCCCTTTACTATTGTCGCGGTTTCAACTGCTCGCTCCAGCGGACTGCTGATTACCGTGCTAATGGGCAGGACATTGAGAGCCTCGCGCAGGCGAGAGACCTGTTCTTTGCCAGTCTCATTCAGTTGCACACCCGGTAGTTGGCCCGGTAAACGATGTTCAACGTTCCAGGTAGTTTGACCATGCCGGATAAACAGAAGCGTCTGTTTGCGTTTCTTTTCTTTATTTTCCATGTAATTTTTTTTATAGGAATGACGCCAGAGCAAGCAGCGCCAGCCTGTGATCAAGTGAAGCCAGACTATAAAAAGCAGGCTATTGTGGATGCGCCAGCGTTGAGACATGTGCTTCTTCATCAATCTTTAGGTAAAAAGAAGCTAAGAATCTGGTAGCTACTAAGCAATACATTGGATAGTTAATTGTATTGTATCAACTTAGGGGTCAGAGGCGCAAGCGACCCCGCTCATCCCTCACTTAGTAAAGGTTTGGGCGGGGTCAGAAGCAGAGGTCAGAGCGAGGATTACATGATACTGGGCGAAAGCAAATACAAGATTGCCATACCAAGGCAACTCAAAAGAAAGATAATAATACCATTTATCATCATATCGCTGATCCCCGCCTCGCGGTTCTCAGGGTGATCCGCGAAATAAGCTGGTGTGTAGTAGGCTGGAATCATATAGCTCTGATGCTTCTGAAAGGGCTCAGGGATTGCCGTCTGCCTTCGTAATACTTCAGGCTGCTCATAAGTATCGTACCAGGATATCGGGCGTCGAAGCACCTGGATCGAGTAGTCTGGTGACGCTGGTTGGAGCGTCGGAGCAAAGGGATAAGGCTGTCCAATGCCCTCAATCTGTGTTCGAGGCGGGTTCTCTGTGAAAGCCACAGAAGACTTGAATGGCGGATTGGTCGGGAGCGAGAGCCCTGGTGGCACCAGGAGATCTCGTCTGGTCCGCTGAGCTATTATCGGCGAGACTGCTGGCATTGTTGGTGCGTACGATCTCAGCGATCTTGGCTGTCTATAAGGCACTCCCTGAATAGGGGGCTGAAACGCCTGGAAAGGCATGTCTTTCAAATTCACTGTCCTCCTCATCCCAACAACAAGACATATCCATATGTCCATTATACAAAAATTACTCATGATGACAAGCTTGCAGATATATATATGTTGATGTGGAAAGGAGGATCTGCGCCCGCCTTTTCAGGGGGCGCAGGTCAGGTCCAGGGTTGGATCTTGGGGGTTTTCCAGGGGGATTTCCAGAGATGCATCCTGATCATTAAACGCATAAGGATCAGCCATCGCCTTCGCAATAATCTCCTCAACATCGGCGAGACTATTGATATGGACCAGAGCGTTGCGGACCATTTTCGCGCCCGGAAAATGCCCCAGATACCAGCCCATATGCTTGCGCAGTTCCACAAAATGGGTCTCGCCCTTCAGACGGGCGTGCATACGCGCATGCTCAAGAGCCATCTGTAAGCGCTCCTCGCGCGAGGGCATCAGCTCGGGCAGATTTTCGGGCGTCGTCTCGATTCCAGCGGCCAGCAACTCTTTCAAACGCTTGCGCCCCCGGAACAGCCAGGGATTGCCGAAGGTAGCGCGCCCAATCAAAACACCATTGACGTTGGCCTGACGAATGCGTTGCCCGGCCTGAGCAAGGGTGAGAATATCGCCATTGCCAAAGATCAGCGTATCTGTCTTGCGTACAATCTCAGCCGCCGCCGCGATCGCCTCCCAGTTGGCCTCGCCCTTATAGCGCTGTGCCAGTGTTCGTCCATGCAGAGTAATCACCGCCGGTTCCAGCTCTAGAAGCTCCTGTACCCAATCGGTAATCACAATCGAATCATAACCCAGTCGGGTCTTTACCGAGACCGGCAACAACCGGCGCTCAATCTGAGGAGAGTCTCCCCAATGCTCCACGCGATCCCGATTCATCTGGCGAATATGTTCAATGCGCTGGGGCTCCATCCCCAGCCCTTCCAGGGTCTGGCCGTTGGCCCAATCGCGAACGCCCTGCTGGGTCGCGCGAATAATCGCCTTCGCAGTTTCTGGCATACGGATCAGGGCCGCGCCCCCGCCCTTATTCGCCACCTTATCGGCGGGGCAACCCATGTTGATATCCACGCCATCGAAACCCAGCTCGCAAGCGACATGCGCGGCGCGGTAAAAGTATTCTGGCAGGCAGCCAAAGATCTGAGCGACAACCGGGCGCTCCACCGGTGTATACAGAAAATCCCGGAAGATGCGATCGGAGCCGCGCCAGAGGCCCTGGACGTTTGTGAACTCGGTCACCACCACATCCGGGCGTCCATGGAGTCCATGCATTGTACGATTGGGAGCGTCGGTCACGCCGTCCATGGGAGCCAGCCCAATAATTGGTTGTGGAAGCGTATCCCAGAACGATTGTGTTTTCATAATTACGAATAATACACCTTAGGGGTGACAACGGTCAATTCTTTTTTACTTGTCTAGAGTTTTTTCATGTTAGAAAGAAGCGAGGTCCAGGGGTGTTAACCCTTAGCCGGGGCGGGGCGTCCCGCTCACCTTCTCCCTCTCCTCGCCGCCGAAGGCGGCAGAAGAAGAGAATGAAATAGCCCTGTTACTTGTCTCGTAACCCGAAAAGTGCGATATAATCAAGCAGAAGGTTTTGTGATGATACTCGTTGGAGAGTATCGTGTTTGAGAGAATGTGCTCTCTCAGCCTTAGTTACAAGGAGGATCGACCCCGATGGATTTTACATTATCTGAAGAGCAGCAACTTATCCGTGATACCGCCAATCGAATTGCAAGAGAGGTGATCGCGCCACGCGCGATGGAGCTGGACGAGACGGGAATTTATCCAGAAGATATATTTCAAGTGTATAAAGAGACTGGCCTGTTGGGCCTGGGTTTTCCAGAGGAGCTGGGAGGCAGTGGTGCTGGCCTTTTTGGTCTGGCGCTGGCCGTGGAAGAGGTCGCGAAAGTTGAGAACTCCTGTGCCCTAATGTTGCTGCTGACCCGGCTCTCAACCACGGCGATCCTCAAGGGCGGAACTGAGGAGCAGAAACAGAAATATTGTGGCGGGACCGCGCGGGGAGAGCTACGGGGAGCCTTTGGGTTGACCGAGCCGGGAGCCGGCGCGGACTCCGCGAATATCTCTACCAGAGCTGTTCGCCAGGGCAATGAATATATTC
>CAXTTV010000085.1:0-19289 GCA_964247295.1 uncultured Ktedonobacteraceae bacterium
ACCCTACCCGCACGACGATCCTGAAGGATAATATCTCCTGGCATTTCCCGTTTCCCGGTGCGAATACGACTCCCTGGCAACTGGAGGCGGCGATTAAGGGCCTGCGGGCCGCTGGTTATGAGGATCTCACCTGTGTTCAGAATAAGACGGTGGTGACCGATGCCTTTAAGGGTGAGGATCTGAACCGCTACGTGCCGATCTTTAAGAAGTACAATGTCCCGGTCCTGTTCAATTTCAATGATGAGGATATGCAGTGGGTGCGCTATGAGCCCAAAGCGAAGATGCTGGTGCTGGATAAAATCTTTCCCGATGGGATTATGATTCCAGATTTCTTTTTCAATAAAAATATCGTCCATCTGCCAACGGTGAAATGCCACATCTATACCACTACAACGGGGGCGATGAAAAATGCTTTCGGCGGCCTCCTGAACACGAATCGCCACTACACCCATAGCTGGATTCATGAGACCCTGGTGGATCTCCTGAACATTCAACAGGAGATCCACAGCGGGATCTTCGCGGTCATGGATGGAACAACGGCTGGTAATGGCCCTGGTCCCCGCACCATGTTCCCGGTCCAGAAAGATGTGATCCTGGGCTCAGCCGACCAGACGGCGATCGACGCCGTAGCGGCCAAAATGATGGGCTTTGATCCCATGACAATCAACTATATTCGTCTGGCGCATGAGCAGGGGATCGGTGTGGGGCGGATCGAGGAGATTGAGGTGGTCGGGATGGATATTTCCGAGGAGAGCTGGGGCTTTACCGTAGGTGATAACGGGGCCAGCCGTATGGGCGATATCATGTGGTTTGGGCCGCTCAAGCCGGTCCAGAACGTGTTTATGCGTACGCCCCTGGTCAACCTGTTTATTGCTGGCTCCGAATTCTATCACGATTATTATCGCTGGCCGCTCAAAGATCGTCGTACATTTGAGGTCTGGCTGGAGCGATCCCCGTGGGGTCATCTTTTCCAGCAATACCTTGTCCCGTCTCTACCCAATGGTGAGGCCTCAAAGGTATCATAGAAGTGTTATTAGAGCAGGCGCTTTAAACAAAAAAGGAAGCGGTTCCGAACCGCTTCCTTTTTTGAGTTCCTCTGAATATTAATTAAAACCTTTAGGCTTTTGTGGATTATTGAGGTCGCCAGTCCCATTGGACAGACCGGGATATGAGGTGAGCGGCTGCTGGTTTGGAAGTGTTCCTGTATTGCCTGGCATCGTCGTAATACCCGCATACTGGCTTGGACTGACCAGCGTGCCCGTTGTTGTATTTGTTTGCTGGTTTCGCAGCTTCTCCTCTTCAGCGGCCTCAGCCCTATGGTTGCGGCGTATATATAGTACAATCATAACCGCCCCACCAACGATCAGCAGGAAAGCTGCAATTGTTCCAAGAATAATCGCCGTCGCGCTACCATTGTCGACGTTGCCATTGGCTGTCCCATTCTGTCCCGTTCCCGCCTGATTGCCATCGCCAGCATTGCCCGTATTGTTCCCACCGCCGGTATTGCCATTGTCAGGAGGTGGGGGAGCCTGGGGATCAACAGTGATCGCGCCATCGAGGCTTTTGGTCGCGGTCTTATCAACCGTACCGATCGCCTGAATTGTATAGGCACCGTTCGCGCTTGCCTGCGGAATCGTAATCGTCGTCAGGAAGTTGCCAGCGGTATCCGATTTCTGGGTCGTCGTCGCGATCGGCGTCGTGCTGCCTTGAGGAAGGATCGAGATGGTGATTGGCTGGGGTGGCAACCAGTAGCGGCCAGCGATCTTCACCTTGTTGCCGGGAGCGATCGTTTTAGGGCTGTAGCTAAGCGTGACTGGAGCGGCAACCGAGAAAGAGTTTGAGCTCAGCGCCTTCTCTCCAGTTGTTGGGTTAACGGCACAAATATAGTAGGCGGTTAGAGGGGTTGCGGCATTATCAGGCCACGCGGTATCTACCGTAAACGTGCCATCGGCAGCCGCCGTCGCCGTGGGATTTGGTTTAAAGGGGGTTAGGCCCAGTGTCTTAGGATCGCCCTTGTCGCATTTTTTAGGATCAAAGCTGGTGGTTAAATACAGATTGATAGTACCAGGTTTGAACCCCGTCGCCTTGAATTCCATCGCCGTTCCAACGTGTCCAATACCCGCGCCACCAACGGTCGGTTTTGTGAAAATGACTGCCGGGCCCTCAGCCGCGTGTACCGATATAGCTTGCCAGCCAAAGATACTCAGCACAGCGATCAAGCTAAACAGGCTGAAGAAGCACCGCTTCAATACTATTCTCGACACGAGATATCCCCCTCGTTATAGATCTGCAAATAAAAGTCCTTCAACACTAACAGAGAACGCAAAATCGCTCTCTTTTGTAACACAACCCCGTCTTACTAGGAGTTTTGTAAACCTCTTCATCGACGCGCACTCGTCAGCTATTTCTGGGCCTGTGAGCGCTGTCTGAGGGCCTCATAGACCGCGATACTGCCGGCGACCGCTGCGTTCAGCGAATTAATTTTCCCATGCATCGGTAGGCGGATCAGCACATCGCAATGCTCCCTTACCAGGCGACCCAAACCCTTACCCTCATTGCCCACCACCAGGGCCAGCGGCCCCGTCAGGTTCGCCTGCTGATATTCTGTCGTGCCCTCACCGGCCAGCCCCACAACCCAGACATTCTGATCCTTTAGAGAATCAATCGTATGGGTCAGATTCGTCTCTTGAGCGATCAGTAGATGTTCTGTGGCCCCGGCTGAAGTCTTTACAACGGTCGCATTAATTTCGGCGGCCCGGTGGGTTGGAAGGATCGCTCCGTGAACCCCGGCAGCCTCAGCCGTGCGGAGCAGAGATCCCAGATTATTCACATCCTGGATCGCATCGAGGAGCAGTAGAAAGGGAGGCTCACCCAGATCGGCGGCATGAGCCAGAATATCATCCACCGTCACATAGGAACGGGCCGCCACCTGAGCCAGGGCCCCCTGATGGACCGCCCCGTGGGAAAGTTGATCCAGGCGGGCACGCGGCACATACTCCACCGGAACATCATGTTCGTGAGCCTCCTGAAGAATCGTATTGATAGGAGGAGACTCACGTTGGCCCTCCGCCAGCAGAATTTTCTTAATCTGGCGCGAGGCCCGGAGAGTTTCCAAAACCGGGTTGCGCCCCCAGACATAATCCGACATGAAATCTATCTAATCCTTTGGGTAGTGAGTAGGTGTAATCCATAATGTGCCTTCAAGTATAGCATAATGGTGCTGTTTTGTACGTTGGGATCACCCATTTGTAGGGAAGCCGCTTGTGACGCTGTTGGAAAATGTGGGGGATGATGGATTCTCCACGGAAAACGGATGCCACGAAGGCCGTAGGGGAGCCGCTTGCTTGCGGAGATGAACGAGATCCCACCTCGCCACGAAGACGTGCCGCATCTGGCGTGCGCTACTGGAACGGGGCCGATTCCCTCGCTACAAGGATGAAACGTTGGAAGCGCCGTAGAACCGGCCACGCGTGTGCCGGCTGAAACTGGTCCGACTACCTTGCCTTACACCGACTCCTTTTCATCTGCCGGCTCTGGTACCGTGGAACTCATATTGGCGAGGGTCACCTGAGGCATTGCTATATTGTTTGGGAGTGTTGTAGATAGGGAGAGAACCTGCAAACCAGGGCTTGCTTCCAATACGGAAATGTTAGAAAACACACCCTTGATAAAGGTGAGCTTTGTGTTTTCATCTGCATTAGGGCATAACCTCTCTATCGTCTTGTATGCAAGATCCCATGCGAATGATGTATTTTCTAAACGCTGTTTCTCTACCTCTAACTCTTTTTTCTGATTGTCTAGCTCTGCTGATCGTACCCGGTGCTTTCGTAGCAATAGAGCGTCCATAAATGTTTGGACAGCTTCGGCAAGGCCTTTGGGACTGATATCTACTTTAAAATTGATTGGGGAATTAAAGGTAACGGCCGTAATATTCATAGACACTTCATCTTCAAACTGTCTCTCTTTGGTTTCTATATAGGTGATAAAGTCCTGTAGACGGTTCTGTTGGATCAAGTAAAATTTGGTATAGAGCTCTACCAGGTTTGACAATGTATGTGAGAGATTTTGCAGTCTCAAAGGTTCTTCATCTACACGAATGTGAATATCTGAAGAATATCCGTATTTTTCTGCAACTGTTTCTTGTTGATCTAATGTTACATGGGAAAGAAGAGCTCCGGTAAGCGTGACCCTATCGAGGTTGGCCCCGGAGAGATTGGCTCTAGTGAGGTTGGCCCCGGCGAGGATAGTCCCAGAGAGGTCGGCCTTAATGAGGATAGTCCCAGAGAGGTTAGCTCTAGTGAGGTTAGCTCTAGTGAGGTTGGCCCCGGCGAGGATAGTCCCGGCGAGGGGAGCCCCAGGATGGAATGCCCCGGTCAGGTACTCCCCGGAGAGTTGAGCATCAGAGAGGTTAGCCTCGGTGAGATCGGCCCCGGAGAGGATTGCCCCGGAGAGGTTAGCTTTGCTAAAGGTGGCTCCACTGAAGTTAGTTCCTCTAAGATCAAAACCTGAAAGATCAATATCTCGCAAATTTTGGTTTTGTAAGGAAAGCTTTTGGCTACTTCCAGCTCTTTGTAGCAGTTCTTCCACATCTGCTCTTGTTAATGGTCTATCAGAATGACGAGTTGAGTTATCTATAGTTTTTGGCATGTATTGCTCCACCTAAAAAGATATTCAGGAAACACTTAATGTAATCTTTAACTACATGTTCGTTAGCATCTCACAGTGCAGGGTCTCTAAAGATGGTTTTCTCATCTCTTATATATTTAAACGTTTAGATCACAGTAGTATAAAACTATTTAAGGGGTTATTCTGATTGATAGGCATATTTTGTTGAGAAAAGTACTAGGAGAATATTTTTGATCAAAGATGCAACTTGAAGTGATTTGAACTTGGGGAGCGTGGTGCGATTTGTTACCTCCGGCACATACATGGCCGGTTCTACGATGCTTGTTCCTTTTCGTCTCTGTAGCGAGATGGGAAGGCGTATCAGCTCCGCACGCAAGCAGCTTCCCTACGACGCTTGTTTGCTATCTGGGATCATCTGAGGTACCCGCCCCCATTTCCCAACAGAGTTGCTTGCTTATAGAGTGAGATGATGCACTCCTGATGTGTCCTTACGGAACCGTGAAAACGAGCGTGGTACAATCTCCCGATGAATTTTCATCGGGCAGTTGTTGTGGCTTAGAACGTTGTTGCATCGAGCTAATCTTCTTCCACAGGAGGAGATACAGCGTGTCGAGGAGAGGTTAACCAGGTTTGAAGATCTTTTTGAGGGAGATCCCTATTTTCAAAAGGTGGAAGCGAGGGGTGAAGAAAAGGGAAAGATCGAAGGGCAGAAAGTAGCTATTCTCACAATTGTTGAGGATCAATATCCTCAACTTGCCCAATTGGCTCAACAGAAAGTCGAGAGTATCGGGGAGGAGGAGCAATTAAGAAAACTGCTTCTTCGGGTCTATAATTTACGCGATGAGCAGGCTCTCCGAAAGCTTTTGACTGATCTGCCTTAGCGAACACTTTGAGATTGCTTTTATCCGTTAAAAGCTTGCCCATTGATTGGAAACTAAAAAGTAAAAAAGGGCTCCTATGGAATTTCCACGGGACCCCTATCATATCTATCTACAGGGTTATTTGGCGCGCCTAAGGGCGACAATCGGATCGAGCCGTGAGGCCCGAATCGCCGGATACAGCCCGAAGATGAGCCCGATGGCGGTTGAGACGGCAAATGGCAGAATCAAGGTGGCCGGCGTGATGATGACCGGGATGCTGCTCCCTGGCGTGATTGCTCCCGCCAACGCGATGGTGATGATCTGGATCAGCCCCCAGCCGATAAGGATGCCGAATAATAGTCCGATCAGTCCTCCAACCAGGCAGAGGAAAAGGGCCTCAACCAGGAACTGATAGAGGATATCTTTCCTCCGCGCCCCCAGGGAGATCCGTACGCCGATCTCACGTATCCGCTCGGTGACGGAGACCAGCATGATGTTCATGATGCCGATCCCTCCAACGGTCAGGGAGATGGCCGCGACCCCACCGAAGAGGATGGTCAGGGCGTTTACAGCCTGCTGGCTCTGTTGCAGGATCTGCGTAGAGGTCCGGATGTTAAAGTCATCGGGATGGTTCTGTCTGATATGGTGGTTATTTTGCAGGGTCTGGGTGACCTCTTGCTGGACCAGATCAACGTTGGTGCGATCATCTGCCTGCATGTCGATCTCATCAAAGCCTGGTAGTGGGGCGTTGGCCGTGGTGGTGCCGCTTCCTGGTGCCGAGGCTTTTCCCAGGCGGGTCTGCGCGACTTTGTATGGGATGAAGACGACATCGTCCTGCATGAAGCCGCCTTTGGGGGCCAGGACCCCAACGACCCGAACGGTCTGGCCTGAGATTTGGATCTGCTGCCCAATCGGATCGGTCCCGCTTTCGGCAAAAAGATCATGGCGTACGGTGTCTCCGATCACGGCGACCGGGACACCACCATTGCCTTCTCTGGCGCTAAACCAGCTTCCCTCGGCCATCTGCCAGTTGGAGATTACCCGAAGATCCGCGCTGGCACCGTTAATTTTGGTTTGCTTGCTTTGATTTTTAAAGACGGCCTGCCCATTAGTCTGAACCAGGGGGCTGCTGGCCGCGACATGCGGCAGTCGGCTCAAAAGCTGGTAGTCGCGATCAGAAAGCTTCTGAGAGTCTTTGATCTGCTGTGCATCCCGAGACCCCGCGTAGACATAGACGGTGGTTGCTCCATTGCTCTGGATGGAGTTGTTAATGTAGGCTCCGATGCCAGCGGTCAGTGTAGTTGAGCCAATCACGGCGGCGATCCCAATGACGATGCCAAGCATGGTCAGCAACGAGCGCGTACGGTTGGCCCAAATGGCTTCCAGGGCGCTACCAACACTGGTAGTAAGCGGGTTGCCCCGTCCACTTCCGCTGCTTCGCCATTCCTGAAGTAGGCTGCCCAGCGGAGACGACTCTGGGACTTCCTGAGCCGTGGGAGCTTTGGAAGGGGCCGTAATCCCACTATTCTGTGGTGTATTCAATGAACGACTCACAGTCTCCTCCTTTCTACTCCTCGCTGCGGATCGCGACGATTGGATCGAGCCGGGAGGCGCGGATCGCCGGATACAGTCCGAATAGCAGCGCGATGGCGGCTGAGATAATAAAGGGTAATACAATTGTTGTCGTGTCTACGACAAAGGGCAGACCGCCCAGGTTTGTGACAACTTTGCCGACCAGGAGCCCTAGAAGCATGCCAAAGACACCGCTGAGAATACAGAGGAACAGGGCCTCGACCAGGAACTGATTGCGGATATCTTTGCGACGTGCTCCGATCGCCATTCTAATCCCGATCTCCCAGGTCCGTTCTGTGACCGAGACCAGCATAATATTCATAATGCCGATGCCACCAACCGTGAGAGAGATCGCTGCGATGCCGATCAGTAGGGCCTCTTCGACGGCTGCGCTTGATCCCGCCTGTTGCAGAAATTGGGTGAAAGTTAGAACGGTGAAGTTATTGGCCTGTTTCCCTGTAATATGGTGCTGCTGTTGCAGGATCTGTGTTGCCTGACTCGCGGCCTGATCAACGACGCTCGTTGAGTCTCCCTTGAGTTCGATCTGATCAACGGTATTGCCGGTGCGCAGGCGAGTGTGAGCGGTCTTAAATGGAACGATGACGACATCATCTGAGCCGATTCCTGGTCCTTGCTGGGCCATCACTCCTACGATTTTGAAACGCTGCCCACTGATCAGAATGGTCTGACCCAGCGGATCAACCTGCTGGGGATCGAAAAGGTTCTTTTTGATGGTGTCACCGATGACGGCAACCTGCGCTCCATTGTTGTCATCGTCCTGGGTGAACCAGCCGCCAGCGGTATAGGTTGTGTTCTGGATCTGCTCAAAGCTGGCGTTAACACCCTGGATTGTAGTATCCGTATCTTTGCGCTGATAGATGACTTTGCCGCTAATGGAGATGACCGGGCTGGCTGCGGCAAGGTGCGCAAGATGAGATATCGATTCCGCATCTTGAATCGTCAATGGGGCTGGGCGGACCACAGCTTTCGGATTGGTGCCCGTCCCACCTGTGCTGGGATAGACAATAATGAGTGAGCCGAAACCGCTAAGAATATTGCTGATATAGAGGTTGACGCCCTGGGTCAGGGAAACGGCGGCGATCACCGCCGCGATCCCGATAAAGATGCCCAGGCCGGTCAGAAATGAACGGCCCTTATTGCCATTAATGGCTTCAAAGGCGCTGCTGACATTTGCCGCTGCCCGGCTTCCGGGGCGCTCTTTATGATCTCTCAGCTCTACCAGCAATTGTTGGAGCGGCGTCTCCTGTTGCGCTGTTGCCACGCCGCCACCAGCTTTCGTCGCCATTTCGGGAGTGCCTGCGCCGTTTAGATTGGATCGGGTTGAACTGCTCACGGCTTCTCCTCCTGAACTACAGTAGTTCCCGACTCCTGTTGGCGCTGCGCGATCGCGTTCCATTCCTCGATTGCCTTGCGCTGGTTCTGGATTGGCTCGTCTTTAAGGATTTCGCCGTCCAGAAAGGTGACCTGTCGGGTCGCGTACTGGGCAACCTTGGGATCGTGGGTGACCAGGACGATGGTCAGGCCCTGGTCATTGAGAGCCTGGAGAATAGCGATAATCTCGATGCTTGTCTTACTGTCCAGGTTTCCAGTTGGCTCATCGGCCAGCAACAGCGCTGGACCGTTGATCAGGGAGCGGGCGATCGCCACGCGCTGCTGTTGACCGCCCGATAGCTCCGCTGGCTTGTGATACAGGCGGTCCCCCAGCCCGACCAATTGCAGAGCCATTTTGGCCCGACGATCCCGCTCCCGGCGTGAGAGGCCACCATAGACCATTGGCAGACCCACATTGCGGATCGCATTGGCCCGTCCCAGCAGATTAAAGCCCTGGAACACAAACCCGATCAAGCGGTTGCGGATATTCGCCAGCTTATCGGTGGAAAGCGCGCTCACCAGATTGCCAGCCAGCCAGTATTCTCCATTGCTGGGCCGATCCAAGCAGCCCAGTAGATTCATAAAGGTAGATTTTCCTGAGCCCGACGGACCCATAATCGCCACAAACTCGCCTGGATACACCTCTAGCGAAATGCCGCGCAGCGCAGGAACCAGCGTTTTGTTACCGATCTTATACGTTTTTATGAGATTGCGTACTGAGATTACCGGAGCCACCTGCGACTGTTGGGTGAGAGCCGTCTGTGTCGTCACTGTCGACTCATTTCCGAGATTTGTGAAAGGTGAAGTCTCAGTCGCGTGAACCGATAGTCCTGGATCTTGCTCTTTCATACTTGTTCTCCATATCTAGAACGCGTTGCCGTCCAGGGACCGACTACCGATTCGAGCCCCCGCTCGAACTGGTAGCGCTGGGGCTCGCTGTCGCGGACCCCTGTATACCCGTTACAACCGACTCATTAGCATCCAGACCCTTCAGTACCTCAGCATTAGTACCATCATTAATGCCCAGAACCACCGGCTTCACCGTTGTTTTCCCATGAGCATTCTCAACAACATAGTCAGTCGTCGCATTATCCTTTTGATCCTGGGGCAGACTTGCCAGCATATTCTGAGCCTGCTTCTGAGCTGAGGCCACATCTTGAGCGGTAACCACTGGCTGTCCACTCGCGCCCGTGGTACTGGCAGTGTGCGAAAAGTTAATCGCCGTTACTGGAACCGTCTCGACATTCTTATGTTGGAGAACCGTCACAGTCACATTCGCGGTCATATTCGGGAACAGATTCGCATTTTTCGCGCTATCCATATCCACATCGATGGTGACAGGATAGGTTACCACATTTGCACTGCTCACACCGGCGGGTGAGATAGAATTTACCTTGCCTTTGAATTCGCGATCACCATAAGCATTCACCGTAAATGTGACAGGATCACCCTTTTTGACGTTTGCCGTATCCGACTCATTCACATTGGCCTGAACCTGGAGACCGGAGAGATCCACCAGTTGAATAAACGATCCGCTGGCGGAGGTTGTCCCGGTGCCGCCACTGGCCGAGCCACTACCACCGGCCCCGGCTGTTCCTCCGACATTGCCATTGATCGCAGTCACCACGCCATCGTGGGGAGCGATCAGCGTCGCCGTATCCAGATTATGTTTCGCGGCATCCAGTTGTTTGTTCGCCACATCCAACTGACCTTGAGCCTGGGCGATCGCCGCATCGCCAGTCGCATTATTTAGATTAGACTGGTCGGCATCCACCGAAGCCTGGGCCTGATCAACCGCATCCTGAAGCGCCGTCTTATCCAGCCGGGCCAGCACCCAACCCTTTTTCACCTTCTGGCCCACCTTCACATCGATCTCGTTGATCTTGGTCGCGGTGCCGGTAGGGCTCAGATTATAGGTCCCGCTCTGGATCGGTCCGGTGGCGTTAATCGTCTGAGAAATATCTCCCTGGCTTACCGTTCCATACTGATAGACAACGGGAGCTTTGCGCCCGGCTTGAGAGATCACATACCCAATGATCAGCAGGGCCAGCAACAGAATCACCAGGAAAATGATTGGGCCTGGTCTGCGCCACCAGGGGCGGCGTTTCTCAAGCTCAACCTGTCCGTTATACTGACTGAAGCCAGGAAGAGTCAATAATTGCTGATTGGCGTTTTGCGTTTTGGGCGTACCCGTCTGAGAGTCTGCCATGAAGAATCTGCTCCTTCTTTTCATTTCAAAAGATGTCTGGAAAATTATTAAATTGCACTCGTCAACCTGATGACAAAAAGAGTAAAATGAAGAAATAGGGCTGAATAGGATAAAAAAATAAAACTCGTGAAATGTATGCAATATTTTATTGTGCTTCCGTTCTATTGTACGCAGCAGATAGCACAGAGTTGTAGAAAAAGAGATAGTAAAAACCTATTTATGTACCTGGATTGTTCATGAATGCATAATTCGCTGGGCCGCTGTTTATGATGGTGTTGGGAAAAGGGAACGGGTCCGTACAGAGATTGGTGAGCATTCAATCGGTAGGAAATCGCTTGCGACTTCCCTACGCTCCTTTGAGCACATTTGCTCGCTAGAGCTTTCCCTGATTCTACTCATAATCGAGACGAGATGAGCTGTGGCTTCTCTTCAGACTGATTCACCATGTAAAGATATGCTTCTTCAAGTGTGGGCTTCACAGGTACAGCGTCTGGATGAGGGCGTTGTATAGTGATGAGTCGAGTCTCAACCTGCTCGCCATGACGGATCGCCGAACTCACCTGATAGTTGGTTCGCAAGTGCTCAAACTCCTGATTACTCAATGTAACGGCCCAGGCTGTTTAGGAGGCATCCTCTTGTAGGTTTGCTGACGTGCCCGTCCATAGTAACTGGCCTGTATGAAGTAGGGCAATATTTGTAGCCATCGCTTCAATATCTGAAATGATATGTGATGAGAGGATCACTAACCGCTCACCCTGCAATGAAGCTATGAGCTCCCGGAAGTACGTTGGTGTCATCTGAGCCTGAACTAGATGAATGACCTGCTGTGCAAGGGTTGGATCGGCCCATTCAGAGTGACCGATAAGGCTTTTTTCCTGTAGTTGTATTAGTCGTAGAGTATTGCGAGATTCTAGTTTTCGGGGAACAGACTATAGAGATTGCGGACGGGGGCGAAACTCATGCGATGGTGGGGGCAGGCTCCGTGGATTTGGAGAGCATCAAAATGGGCTTTTGTACCATAGCCTTTATGTTGATCGAAACCATACATCGGGTAGTGGGTATGCAGATCTTGCATCAGGCGGTCGCGGGTGACCTTGGCGATAATCGAGGCCGCCGCAATCGAGAGGCTGCGGGCATCGCCTTTAATAAGATCGCGTTGGGGTAGCGGGACATCTGGGAGTCGGAGGGCATCCAGGAGCAGGGCCTCTGGTTGAAACGTAAGTTGGGAAAGGGCAGCACGCATCGCATATTTCGTGGCCTGTAAAATATTGCGCTGATCGATAATCTCGACCGAACCAAGGCCCACGCCAATCGAGAGAGCGTGCTGCTGAATCACTGTGAAAAGACGTTCGCGCGCCAGAAGCGAGAGCTGTTTCGAGTCTCGAACACCAGCGAACAGGGCTAAAGTCCTTTCAGGATCTTCACTATATATTGGCAAAATCACAGCCGCAGCAACGACCGGGCCAGCGAGGCAGCCGCGACCGGCTTCATCCAGGCCAGCGATACAACAACAGCCCTGTTGGATCAGGGCCATCTCTTCTGCGAGTGTTGGATCTTGCATAGTTATTCGTTTGTAGTGGTCTCTGGCAGAACGGTCGTTGCAGGAGTAACATTCTCTGACAAAACAGTTGTCGCGGGAGTAACGTTCTCTGGCAAAACAGTTGTCGTGGGAGTAACGTTCTCTATAAGAAGCTGGGTTGTAGCGGCGGCCTTCTGCTTCTGACGAGCCTCTCTGGCGGCAGTCTCTTTGGCGGTCTTTGGACGAAGCTCTTTCAAACGGGTCGCCTTACCAGTCAGACCACGGATATAGTAAAGTTGCTTGCGGCGAACGCGCGCATGACGAATCACATCAATCTTCTCAATACGAGGAGAATTGATCAGAAATGTACGCTCGACGCCAACACCATTGGTGATACGGCGGACAGTAAAATTGCGGTTCACACTAGAACCACGAAGGCGCATCACCGTGCCCTCAAAGGGCTGAAGGCGCTCACGGTTACCTTCTACGACTTTCACCTGGAGACGAACAGTGTCGCCCGATTGGATCACGGGGAGATCCTTACGTAACTGCGCGGTTTCAACAGCGGCCAGTAACGCACGTCCCGCAGGCTTTGTTACGGCTTTTTGGTCGGCCATCCTTCTTCTACCTCTCTGGGCGCGTCATTCTGCTCAGTGCCTGGTCCTGCTGATTATCTGTGGATAGCGGGGAGAGCATCTGGCGTGGCGCGCGGAATTACTTGCTCAGTGCGTTGAGCTGCTTCATCAGGCGTGATTTACGGCGAGCAGCGTTATTTTTATGAATGACACCTTTTTTCGCGGCGCGATCCAGCTCGCTCACAGCGGCGCGGACGGCCTCGACCGAGGTCTCATCGACAGTGCCGGTTGAGATAGCCTGACGGGCTTTCGTGACCTGAGTTCTTACGATAGATTTAACGCTCCGATTGTGCAGGCGGCGCTTTTGTTCCTGGCGCATGCGCTTCTCGGCAGCAGCATTATTGGGCATGTGATCTACAATCCTCCCGAAGCAATAACATCTGCCCCTTATTCACGGGCTGATTTACAAAAAATGCCGACAACACGTCGGACTAAATGCCCACGAATTATAGCAGATGGGCATACCCCTGTCAAATAAGATTGGAGATATTGGGGGCGCTTCATGATCCCGAACCCCGGTAGGGTGGAGGTTCGAGGCAAACCTCTACCGCAAGCGAGCGACTCTGCTAGGAAAAGGGAAAGCGTTTCCTGTGCAGAGAAGGGTGATCGAATGGGGTAGGGCGGGTCACGTGTGGACCCGTAGAGACAGGAATCTCTCCCATCACCATCGCTCCATGCCTGCGTCTGAGAGGAACGGGGAATGATGATCCACGGTCGGCCGTGACCGCCGTCCGTGCTTTCGTACCTTCGGACCCTGACCGACGAGCCTTTGGTTCGGCTTCGGGGGGCAGGTGGTACGCCCCCTTGCCACGGGTCCACACGTGACCCGATCTACGTACCATGGCGAGGGAGGAGAACACCCTTCCTTTCTTTTCTCAACAGAGTCGCGAGCGGCTCCCCTACGTCTTATTTCAGGGCCTGATCCAGGTCCGCGATCAGATCTTCGGCCTCTTCAATTCCTACCGATAACCTCAACAAGGTGTCAGTCAAACCACGGGCCTCGCGGATCTCCTTGGGAATCGAGCCGTGGGTCATGGTGGCAGGATGGCAGGCCAGCGACTCAACACCGCCAAGGCTCTCAGCGAGTGTGAACACCTTCAGCTTGCGCACCGCGCGATCCAGATCCTGAACATCTCCCTTGATTTGGAAGGAGACCATCCCACCAAACCCGGTCATCTGACGCTTTGCCAGCTCATGATCTGGATGATTGCTCAGACCAGGATAGAAAATCTTCTCGACTTTGGGATGTTCAGCCAGGAAGCGAGCGACACTATGGGCATTCTCCTCATGCTGCTTCATCCGCACGGCCAGGGTCTTGATACCCCGAAGCGTCAACCAGGAGTCAAAGGGGCCGGGAACCCCGCCAGCGGCGTTCTGATAAAACTTAATCTGCTCGTAGGCTTCCTGATTACTGGTGACGACCGCGCCCCCGATGATATCGCTATGTCCATTGATATACTTGGTAGTGCTGTGGAGCACAATGTCCGCGCCCAGGTTCAGAGGCTGCTGAAAGTAGGGGCTGGCGAACGTGTTATCGACCACAACCAGCAGATTATGCTTGTGAGCAAGATCGGCGATCGCCTTAATATCGGTCAGGCGGAGAAGGGGATTGGTTGGGGTCTCCAGCCAGATCATTTTTGTGCTTGGGCGGATCGCCTTCTCGTAGGCAGCGAGATCGTTGTCCTCGACGTAACTGGCCTCGATACCGTAGCGGCGCATAATCCGCTCAAAGATTCGGTAGGTCCCACCGTAGAGATCATCGCAGGCGATAATGTGATCGCCGCCATTTAGCAGGCTGAGGATTGCCTGTTCAGCGGCCTGACCTGAGGCGAAGGCCAGACCATACTTCCCGTTCTCGATCGAAGCCAAGCAGGCTTCAAGAGCCGTGCGGGTCGGATTGCCGCTCCGTGAATACTCATAGCCTTTATGTTCGCCCAGCCCGGTTTGGGCATAGGTCGAAGTCTGATAGATGGGGGTCATCACCGCGCCGGTCGTAGGATCTGGCTCCTGCCCGGCATGGATCGCCCTGGTCGCGAATTTCATGAACGTAATTACTCCTGATCAAAATGTCACCCTGATAATAATATAAACAATTAGGGTGGTTGATATATTTCATCAAATATATCATCTTTGATCATGTAGCGCAAAAACTGAGCAAAACTTCATTTCCTTTCTAACCTCTGCTATACTTCTTGCCAGGTTTCGTGCATAGTTTGGGACATGCAATTTGGTTCAATCAGGCAAAGAGGAGGTTTTGCTAAAAAAGTGGAGTGATCTCTACAGGTCCTCTTGCGATCACCCCGGCGATTCGGGTATTCTTATAAAAATGGAGATTGTTTGTTAATCGCAGGAAGAAACGCTTTATCACTATGGCTACATTTGAAAGATCCGAAGATTTTGATGGCGGGCCGTCTTCTAGACCCGGTGTTTTGCTGGTTCATGGTTTGAATGGCAGCTTGAACGATATGTCTGAGCTGGCCGAGGTTTTTCAGAAGGCTGGTTTTGTAACCAGCAATATGTTGCTGCCGGGGCATGGGGTGCATGTGCGCGATCTTATAGGGATGGGCTGGGAGGACTGGGCGGGGGCAGTGGATCAAGAGCTGCGCACGTTACGAGCGAAGTGTGGTAGTGTGTTTCTTGTAGGGCATTCTCTAGGTGGGGCTCTCTGTTTGCATCTGGCCGCCAATGAGCAGGTTGATGGAATTGTGACGATGTGCGCGCCGCTATACCTGTTTCCCTGGACAAAGCCGGCTGTCTCACTGGCACGTCGCATTCTGCCTCTGGTTCCTACCGTTCGTGAGGATGTGCGGGATCGCCGGGCTCGCCAGCGCTATAGCCGCGATGTCTATCGCTGGACCCCGCTATCTCCAGTTGAGAGCCTGATTCAATTCCTGCCTACGTTACGGGAGGAGCTGCCTCGGGTGACAGCCCCGGCGTTGATTATGACTTCCCGACATGACCATGTGGTGCCCGCGCGCGATGGGCGCGAAATCTATAAACGGCTGGGATCACGGGAAAAGTATCTGATAACGTTCCACCATTCCTATCATGTAATTATGCATGATCACGATCGGGAAGAGGTGCTCGCCAGGGCGCTGACCTTTATTCAAGATCGTTACAGTATCCTTAGCGGATCGTTGGGGGTGGAACCGAGACCTTTATAAGATATAATTATCTTATTTTTCTCCTTATAAGGATAGTACATTGTCGAATCAAGTTCAGCCTGACTCCGGTGAGGAGACCACAACCAATGTTGCCTTGCCGCCTCCTCATACACCACGTACCCGGATTTCGCGCATCGGCGTTATCTTTTTTGTTGGTCTGATTGTGCTGCTACTGATCCTTTTCACTGGTCTGCTATTGTTAACACTGACTTCGCCCGCGACCGGAAACCTGCCGGCGATCTCAACAACGCCAACGCCGACACCTAAGCCAAATCAGCAATCGCCAACTCCAACGCTCAACGCGACCCAGTTAGCCGCGACTCCGGTTGGTAAGCCCATCGCCTCGCCGACCGCCGTTCCCCCTATCTTTTTACCCGGCAATGCCGCCATTTCAACCCTGACTGTTCCAGCCGGCCACTATGTGATCTATCAACAGGTGTCGGGGATCTACACGCTCTCGACAACGGGGGGAGATCCGCAACCGCTAAGTACGCCCGGCTATGTCTATAGCAGCGGCGTTCGCCCGATCCTGACGGCGGATAGCCGGGTGATCTATGCTGGCAAAGGTGTCTGGGTGACGGATTTGTTTGGTGGCTTACCTGCCAAGATCGCGGATCTGGCTGATAATCAAGTGATTACCTCGCTGGCTCTGAGCGATGATGGCAAGACGCTTGCCTGGAGCACTGAGCCGATCGATGGTAAAGGTATGATTCAGCTTTACGCGGGAACTTTTAATAGTCCCGCACAGGTGTATCAGCAGGCAGCCGATAGCTGCCCCTGTTTCCGGATCTTTGGGTTCCGCCATGGATCTTCCAGTAAACTGCTGCTCTCAGATGACCGAGGGAGCCATGAGGCCGTGCAATACGGTCTCTGGGAATTGAATGTAGGTGACACTGGCAAGATTCCAGTTCAAATTATAGACGGAGACTCTCAGCAGGGGCCATTACTGGGCAATGGCGATTTCCTGATCTATTCTGAGCATGAGGGAACGGTACCTGTTCCAACTGATAATAGCGTCCCAACAGATATAGCATCTTTGTTGTACGCAAATAGTCTAAGTATCGCAAGGTTAAGTGGAGATCCGGCGAAGTTGACAGGATCACAAGAGTTTCTGTCATCGCAGCGCCACCAGAACAATCTGGCGGATTACAATTGGGTGACTACGCCCTTGATCTCTCCAGATGGTAAGACGCTGATCTATGTAGAGTTCTCAACTGATGCTCAAGCGCCCTATAACCGACACAGCGCGATCTATACTGCGAGCCTCTCGGGCTCTGGAGACAATCTGAAAGTTGGAAAGCCTCAATTGCTGGTAACCTCTCCAAGCCGGCTACTGGAATTGGGTTCCTGGTTCTCTAGCCAGGATAATCGCGTGATCACGTTTTTCGCGGATGGGAACGTTTATGCTCTAGATATTCAGAATCGGGCTTTGACGACCCTGGCCCAGTCCCGAGGGTATATCCGTATACTGAGTGTGATAGGTGTAAACCGTTGAGTGTTAAAGTCTTTCGCCCACTATTGCTGATGTTGAGCGGGATCTTTGTGTTTGCTTACCCCATCGGTGTGATCGGGGTAGCTTTTGATGTGAAGCCGCCGTTCTCGCTGGCCTGGGCTGCCAGCGCTCTGCTCTTTCTAGAGGGAACGTTGTTGGTACTCGCAGCCAGCCTGATTTACGGTTGGCAAAAAGCCTTTATTGCTGGACTTCTGGTGATGCTGGTTTCCTATCTAGCGGAGGTATTAGGGGTTGCCACCGGCCTCCCTTTTGGCCGCTACTACTATACCGAGATCCTGTTTCCGCGTCTGCCCGGCAATGTGCCACTGGCGGTCATGTTTGCCTGGGTCCTGATTATATTCGGCACCTATGGCCTGCTTAGTTCGCTTATTGGACGTTTGCGAGGTGAGAGGATTGCGCCCATCGGGCTGTGGGGAGCCTTTGTAGGGGCTTTACTGGCAGCGACCGTCGATCTCGCGATCGAGCCGGTTTCCTTCCGACTTGAACATTACTGGGTCTGGACCGCGCCTGGTTCCCTTAACTATTATGGAATTCCGCTCAGTAACTCCTTTGGCTGGTTTATTATTGCCTTACCTCTTTTATGGCTGCTCGATAATATTCTTTTTACGCCTCAGATCGGGAAAAGGCTTATGCCTGCGGACCTGCGAATAGGAAGGTTAGCGCTCGGTATTCCGCTGATTTTATATGGGGGCACCTGCCTGATGTTTGGCCTTGTGGATCTCACCCACGGATATTATTGGGGGACAGCCTGGGCGATCCTGGCCGTCCTGCCGCCCCTGGCATACATGAGATGGAATGTAAGTCGCCGTGTGCGTTCTCAATAGGTGGTCGAATGAGGTAGATCGGGTCGCGTGCGGACCCGTGGATACGCTCAGCAATCCCTTTACCGTTGCCACGGATGGCTGTCGAATCAGGAGAGGAAAACGACCTGAAGAGCAGTTGGTGAGCCATTGATAGGAAGAGTACCTGTGATTCTCCCCTTGACACGGGTCCACGCGTGACCCGATCTACGAGCGATTGCGAGGCGGGAGAATACCCTTCCTTCCTTTTCCCACCCGAGTTGCTTGCTTAATGGGCTCATTTATGACCCCACCTCGTCCCAAAGACGTAAGATTGTGGATCAGATCGCCACCGCTATCTTAATATTTTCGGCCCTTCCAGATGGTGCCACCTCTGACGTAGTGCCAGCGCATAGAATTTAGCAGGATCAATATTTCTAGCAGGACTGAGATCGGGTGCAACAGGCAGAGGGGGATCTGCCACCACAACCATTTTCTTTGCCGCCAGCTCAGGCGGATCGTTAGAGTTATCCTTATCAGCACCGCGAGCAGGTAAGCGGCAGCCGTGAAGATCCAGATCTCTTGCGACCATCTGAGGAGAAGCGCCGTCGGAGCAACCACCGGTGGTACTACGAAGAGCAGCAGGTTAATCAAAAGTCCAAGCAGAGCCAGCGGCCACTTATAATTGTAGAAGGCGAACTGGTTTTTTGAGAAGCCTTGCCATGTCTCCGGGAAGGATCGATACATTCGACAGGAGATCAACCTGACTCCGTCTGCGAAAATAATTTTTTGCCCAGCCGCTTTAGCAAGCCTGCCCAGCTTTACATCCTCTAGTAGATCTCCCTTAACGGCCTCATGCCCCCCAATCTGTACATACGCCTCCTTCTGGAAGCAGATAAGTTGTCCATTTCCCATTGAGAGCCCAGGCTCCGGCCTTTTGTTGAGCAGAGGGATCGGCAGCAGCGTCAGGACCGTAAAGGGAAACAATGGCACGATCAAGTTCTCGCCCAGGCTTTTCAT
>CAXTTV010000086.1:0-19209 GCA_964247295.1 uncultured Ktedonobacteraceae bacterium
GCATTGTCCGGCGCTGTTCCGTTGTAGGAAGCGGACGCCATTACTACCGCACCCTCTTTGGGCAACTGATTGGTGTACTCATCGAGAGTAGCGACTACTGAATCAAAGCCATTGGCCTCGCCGTCCTCAGCAATATGATGCGCGATATCTTCAGCAGTACCAAGATTTGATCCATACAGAACCAGTAGGGGCGTATGATGCTTCTTCACAGCTTTTGTGGCCACCGGCTTCGGCACAGAGATTGTCTGCTCCTCTTTTTTCGGCGTTACAATCACTGTACGATCGGCATCAGTGCGCGGACGTACCTTGATAAAGAAGTTTTCCGGTTTCAGGGTTAGCGACTCTTTAATCTTCAATTGATAGTTCTGGTGATCTACTAGTTTAAAGCGCTGAAGAATCATCGCCAGGACCAGAACAGCCTCCTGCATCGCGAACTGCCGACCGATACACGCTCGCTGCCCATTTCCGAAGGGTTTGTAGGCGTTAACCGGGCGTCTCTGCTCTCGCTCCGGCAGGAAGTTATCGGGATTGAATTGATCGGCATTTTCACCCCAGACGGAGGGATCACGGTGCAGCATTGGGATCAACACAGACCACTCATTGCTGCGGTCGACTTTGTATTTACCACCGATCACTGTATCTTCGTAAGGATACACCGAGAACAGGGGCGCGGTCGGCCAGAGCCTTAAAGACTCTTTGAGAATCTGTGATGTGTAGTGCAGATGGTTGATCTGCTGGAATGTCGGACTGATCGAGGGATCATTGCCCAACACATGATCAACCTCCTCATAGGCCTTTGCCAGTACCTCAGGATTATTCAACAGGTAGTAGATCGCGAATGATAACAGGCCGCTGGTCGTCTCGTGACCGGCGATCAGGAATGTGATGATCTGATAACGAATGTTGATATCATCCAGCTTCTCGCCCGTCTCTTTATCAACACCCGAAAGCATATAGGCCAGCAGATCTTTCTTACCAGATTGCGCGCCATTCTCCTTGCGCTCCTTGATGATCCGGTCCACCATATTATTCAAAAAGTCGATGTCTCGCTGCATCTGAATATGCTTGTGGATCATCACACGTTCTTGAACCGGCAAGCGCTGGTTCCGAGCCATGCTCTCACCAAGTGCTCCAACCATCGCCTGCACAAACGGATGCATATTCTCGCGATAAAACGAGTTAAAACGATAGTCAAAACCACAGAGACCAATCGTATCCAATGTCAGACGCGTCATATCGTTGGGAACGTCAATCTCCTCATCAGCGTTGAGGCGCTCCCATTTCTCCATCAATTGCTCAGCAATATCCAGCATCATCGGGAAATAACCCTGCATCGCCTTCATACTGAAGTTTGGCATCAGAATATTATGAGCCTTATGCCAGTTCGCCTCCTGCGTGTGGGCTGTAAACAGGCCATCGCCAGCAAATGCCCGCACATTCTGAAGCGGACGCCAGACCTTTTTATCGAAACGCGTCTCATCAGAAAGCTCATCTACTAACTTGTGATCAGAGATCAGCACCAGATGACGATCATCCGGGAGATCTAGCTTAAAAATCGGACCATACTCTCGCGCAAGCCCCATAAAAGATTGCACAGGAGTCGAATGACTCACATCTAGCAGGTTCCCAACCAGGCGCTTACTCGGCGGCTGGGGAATCTGTGAGAACTTTTCAGAATTAGCATCTATAGACATTGATTGTGACTCCTCAATGTAGTATTACTCTCATGCTTTGGTGTTCTTCTCTGTTACCATTGATTATATCTATCCATGAAAACAAAGTCAATAGCTCATTATTCCACATAGAACTAATTATGAAAAGTTCAATAAGGAACGGTGAGTGCATCTTCACCACTATTGTGTAACAACCAGATGGATTATAACACAGCAAAGAACTACAAATAGATGAATATACGGTTAAAATACCTGAAATACCTATAGAGCAGAAAAGAATTTGTTTAAATGAATCATTATAATGATCTAACCTGAACTATAAAAGTTTTATGGTAACTATTGAGTGGTCGATCGATCTCATAAAAAGACAAGGCCAGAGAGTATCAATTCTCATGGCCCTGTCTCTACTACTTTTGACTTACTTTTTTTAGAGTCGCTAATGCTTGCTAGCAATAGGAACATGTGTATCATGTATTAGTTGTCAAACGCGCTTTGATCTCTCTTGCGTAAGGAACCTGAGGCCAGAAAACCAAAGCGTCCGAGGCGGGGAGTCAACCAGCGGTCAACACCATACGCTCGGCCAGCCGCTACAAAGAGCAGGACCCCACATAACAAGGCATAGGGCAGTGCGGTCCCAACATCCACAGTCTTCCCAGGGGTATAAGGACTGCCAAAACCTTCAGCTACTGACCAGATGCCCAGGGAAAGCAACATGCCAACAACACACGCAGTGTTGGTAAAAATGCCGAAGATGAAACAGATCGCTAGAGCAGTCTCAATACAGGCTACGAGAATGCCAAAAAACGAGGGATTGATGCTAACAATCCCTGCCCAGAAGGATATCCAGGCTTTAATTAACGCTGGTTGTCCTTCCATCGCGTCAGTAACTTGACCAAGAAAATCCTTGAGAAAGGCGGGTTGCCACTTTAAACTGGCTGCGATCGCCCACACGATTCCGAAGCAGATACGCAGAAAAGCAATCGCTTTCAAACGTGCGGTGCTTAAACGCAGCACTGGAGATTGAGACTCCGTTGAAGAAAGAGTCTGTGAAGAGGATGCAACCTTCATATCTGTACACTCCTTCTATTCGTACTGTCTTATAAATTGAGCCTTTAAGCACCATTGCTTGTCGAACTGCACCTATTTGTACAGACTAGTAATAGTATAAATACGCAATGTTGGTATAATCTTACAAAAAGGTTGCGATTTTATTACAATTTGGAGAAACGAGGAAGAGGTTAGGCTTGCTTACTCTTCAGTGGCTTTCGAGGAGACAATGCACCGATAGCCAACGCCGTGTACTGTCTGTATCAATTGGGGATGCATGGGAAACTCTTCTACTTTTTGGCGTAGACGACTGATTACTGGCTTGAGAAGATCAACCTCGCTCCCATACTCATCTCCCCAGACTGCGTGTAATATTTGACGATGCGAGAGGGCAAGACCTGCATTCTTTAAAAGATATGCCAGTAAGCGAAATTCGGTTGGCGTCAGTGAGATCGGCTCGCCGTCGCGCAACACTGTATGGGCAAGCACATCTACAACTAGTGGTCCTACTATGTAAAGATCTGCTTTTTGTCTTACCTGCTTCTCACCCGAAGAACGTGTCCGACGTAAGATCGCCCGAATTCGGGCTTGAAGCTCGACAAATCCAAATGGCTTGGTCACATAATCATCGGCACCAAGATCTAACCCACGCGCCTTGTCATTCTCCTCTCCCCTGGCGGTCAACATGATCACTGGCACAGGTGAAACTTCGCGAATCAAACGGCATGTCTCCCAACCATCTAATTTGGGCATATTTACATCCAATAGTATTAAATCCGGCTGTTTGCTTTCCAGAAGCTGTAGACCGGCGATCCCATGGACAGCCGCGACAAAACTATAACCCGCACGCGTGAGATGCATCTCTACCAGGCGTAAAAGCGCGGGATCATCATCAATCATCAAAATCGTTGTGCTCACAAACACTACTCTACCATTCTATGCTCACCCATGTAGAAGGGATGTTTATCCCCCTACTAATGCCAGATAAGAAGACTCTTTCTGTGCGGAAGCTTCTTTTTTGACCTCTTTTAAAGAGAAGATAAAGCGAGCACCACCTGGATAATTTTCAGCCCAAATCTCTCCCTGCTGGGCCTCAATCAATTGACGAGCAATATACAGGCCAAGGCCATATCCATTTCTGCTGTTCTGCATCCCATCGCTTCCACGAAAGAAACGCTCGAAAAGATGAGGAAGCTGCTCTGAAGGGATGCCCGGACCATGATCGCTAATACTTACTTGAACACAGCCCGCCTGGACCTCTAATACCAGATCAATTGAATTTCCTATGGGGGTATATTTACGAGCATTGTCTATGATATTTCTAATCACTATCTCTAAAAGATTATGATCGGCGTGAACCCAGATGTCTTTTTGAGGTAAAGATAGGACCAGTGGATGCGTCTCCTCAATCCCTTCCTCTTGCAAGCGCTTTAATACTCTACGTAAAAAAAGACCCAGCGGGAGGGCTTGAAGCTGAACCGAGATCCGACCAGCCTCAAAACGTGTCACCTGAAGTACCTCCTCAACTACCTGACGCAAGCGCTGTGTCTGCTGATCTAAAATGCTTATTACTTCCTGGTATATCTCCGGTTCCTGGGCTGCATCTAGCCCACTTAACATCTCCACAGATCCAGTGACCGTCGTTAGAGGAGCACGTAGCTCGTGTGAAACCATGGATACAAAATCGGTCTTAACCTGCTCTACTGCTTTCAAGTGCGAGATATCATGAAGCGATAACACGAATAAGCGTTCCTGAGCACCAATAATGTGAGGGAACAAGGTACAGCTCACTGCGTACCAGCGCTCCTGCTGACTTTGTGCGCCAATCTGTATCTCCATTGTAATCGCCCGAGCATCCGTCTGAAAGATCCCTTCACAGGTGCTCAACTTCTGAAGAGCGGCGTTCGCATCCATTTCCCGATAGTGGAACACCTCGAAGCAGGTTTTTCCTTGAGCATCGGCAGCGGAGTAACCACTAATCTTTTCCGCCGCTGGATTCATCTGCACAATCTGACACTGCTCATTCAACAGGACAACGCCATCCGCACATGCATCAATAATCGCTTGAGTGCGTTGACGCTCCTGGGTCAACCGCTCGATCATAGAACGTAGATTTATCCGCATCTGATTAAAAGCGAGTGCTAGCCGTCCAATCTCGTCTTTTCTCGTCACATCTAATGCTACATCCAAATTACCATCCGCAATCGTCTCTGTCGCGCTCAGTAGAAACGAGATCGGTTGGGTAAGGGATCTCGTGATTGCCATAGCAAGTAGAATTGAAACAATCAGCGTTATCATCATGAGTACGAAAACCATACGAGTCGCGCTTACGCTACTCTTTTGAATATCGGTCGCGACAGTGTTCGCCTCCTGTTGCCCCATGTTCAAAAGCGTTCTGGTTGTTGTCAATGCGATCTGTAGAAGAGGTTCCAATTGGGTCTGCTCTAGAGCCTGAGCACGTGTACGCTGTCCAGTTTTCACAAAATTTTGAATGGAGGTCGCCAATCCATTGCTAACCAGTGTGTACCTGGCAAGATTCTGCATGAGAATAACATCATTTGTATCCTCGCTATGATTAATCTCTAGCTGAAGAAGCGCGGTCCGATTACTGCCGATCTCTTTAACAATACCTGTCAATTGTACGGCCTGCTGATTTTGATCGACGTTGGTGGAAACATTGGAAACAAAGCTGCGCTCTACATTGTACTGCTCAAGCAGCAGTGCACGAATGCGATCCAGCAGAATCGTCTCGGGGATCTCATGCGTACTAAGCTTTCCGGAGGTGTCAGTAAGCTGGCTGAATTGGTTTGCCGCGAAAGCTCCTATCGATACAGTTAGAAAAATAATGATTTGAAAGGCAAGAAGCAAGCGTACAGCCAGCGGCAACGAATTTAGCCGACGTTTGGGGTACGATAGAACAGCCTGAAAGAGACGCAAATTTAGCATAACCACTCTCTTTTCGCGTGATAGATTCGCAAGCCCTAGCACCCTCACCCATATTATACGAAAAAAGAGGGGAAAAAGACGAAGACTGGTATCTTCTAGCCATGCTATACATATATATCAGTGGGCAAAGGAAAACGTAATCTTTGCCAGACAACCGAACTTAAACGTATCGGATCGGTTGTCTGGCTCCAAACTATGGACGATCGGTCTGCCAAACTCCAATAAAGCTGGCGAGACCACTCCTGGTCCACAAGCCAATCCGCTCCTGCCCGCCAGGTACCCCTACACGCAACACTTCCGGTCCATCAAGATAGACAATGAGCTGATCTTCTATCCGCTCAACTCGCAAGGTGTGCCACACGCTGATATCAAATTCATGCGACAACTCGACTACCTGAGGATGCTCCAATCCTTCGATCTCTACTTGATACCTGTCATTGCCACCAGCAGCAATGGAGATGACGATCCCTCTGTTCGCGCTTTGAAGCACTAATCCCGCGCTTCCACTACTTACTTTAAAACTAACACCCGCTTCATAGTGAGTTCTAAGGACATTTTTGAGTAATAGCGACTCTCCTGGCTCCTCACTGGTCTGCTGAAGCACCTCGTCCTGTACAATCCAACGGTCGAGATCTCCACTCATGGCCTGCCAGCCAAGGACTGCTGGACTCCACTCAGGCCGCTGGAATTCGTCGCGGAAGGCGTCCGTGAGGACAATTGTGCTGAAGGCAGCCCGTCCCTCTTCAGTTAAAAGAGCGAAGCGGGTGGCTTCAAAGTCAAAACGCTCCTCCAGTATTAAAAGGCGGTCCAGATGGATCTGGAAAACTTGACCCGAATTGGAGATAAGCAGTTGATGATAAACCAGGGGATCAAAGTCTTCTGGTAACGAGATAGTTCTAAAGGGAGCTTTAAGATCATGGCTCGACCAGATCTGAATAATCCGATCCGGCGTAACAATCAGCCACGCGGCCTGATGGTCTATTCCCTGAAACATTAAGCCATATGACCCCAGAAGGCTGAGTCTCCGCATATTAACTTCCAACAGGTTGGCCTGACTTAACTTCTCTTTATAATAGAGAACTCCAGGCATTGTGAGGTCTTCCTGTCTTAATTCATTTTGCGAAATACGCCAGATGCCCCCTTCGTCCTGCCAGCTAGAAGAGAGTTCTGGCCTGTCGAAAAGCTCTAGAAAACGAGGGCGACCAGGGATAGGCTGGGGCTGCGCGTTTGGGCCTGCCGTCCAGAGCTCATCCCCATGCCAGAAAAGCCGATCAAAACAGAGCCGCCGCGCCTCCCAGTCCGGTTCCCAGGCATGATATACAATGTACTGGTCAATATTATTGGGGCCGACGACCACTGAGTTATGGCCTGGACCAAAAAGATGCTCGCCATCGCTTTTCAAGAGGCGACGTGGCTGATCCTTCCAGGAGGAATCACCCATCCCCTGGTCTCCCATTGGGATCTCCGAGACCGCATAACTCACCGCATAGTTCTCTTTATAATAACAGCCACCAGATGATAATAGCGTCCACGATGCCTGGCAACGTAAGGAGCTTCAACGGTATACCAATCGATACCGCCTTTTTCAGCACGCTGAGCCTCATACAGCTCCCAGGAATACGCGGGCGCGGTCACACGGGCAAGCTCACCTTCAAGCGTAAAAGGATCTCGCAACCGGGCCACAGCATTACCACTTCCATTAAAGCCAGAGGGATCGTTGAGATACTCAACCGTCATAAAAAGATACCAGTAGCCATCCTGAGCCCGTACCAGATGTGGATCAATTGCCCAGGAAACCAGATGTGAAGTGAGATCATGACCACTGTCAATAAATGGACCCTCGGGTCGTTCCGCTACAGCGACGCGGATCGCTGCCTGAAACTCTGTTTGAAGATGAACCGCATAATAAAGATAAAATTTTCCATTATACTCTGTTACTTCGGGGGCCCAATAGTTGAAGTATTCACCCTCTAAAGCCGATAGAGCCCGGCCAGTCTCATCCCAATGTATCATATCGGGACTGCTCAACACAGGGAAGACCATCTCGCCAGGAACAGGGTGCGTATTGCCTTGAGTAGCGTAGAGGTAGTATCGACCTCTTGTTTTAAGCATAAATGGATCTGCTAGAGGCATCTGGAGCAAAGGATTTTGATACGTCAACGTACTTTTGGTAAACATTCTCTCGATCTCTGCCTTCTAAAAAATATTCTACTCTGGACCTTTAATGTAAAGACAACCTTTATATATAAGTAGATGATTTTTATTAATACACATTTTATAAATGTACGCCATTGGGATACGTAGTGAAAAGTACAATAATTTTTGCTACTTTTCTTATCTATCCTACACTACGATGTATATAATCTAGAAATTAATAGATGATTGTACTAGTACATTTATTTTTTAATACATACTATAAACGAATTATTCAAATATATGCACGTTATGAATGTATACCCTTTATTCTGGGAAAATAGATGGGACCAAAAAAGCGACGCTTCCATTTGAAACCTCGCTATGAATATTCCAATCACTCGATTAGATAAAGGCCTCTATTCGATCATGGATAGCCTTTGGAGTTAGACCAATCTCATGATCATGTTGTTCAAGCTTCCCATAATTGGTCAATATTTTATGAGGTACACCGATTGCCTGCACTCTTATCGGTTTGTGGGCCAGCGCTTTGGCAATCTCAGGCACCAGGACACCTTCATAATAAGGCTCCACAAGAATGATCTTGCCACTCTGATCCATTTGCCGCAGTGTCTCCGCATCAAAAGGCGAGATAGTTGTGCAGTATAGCAGTGTAAGATCCAGACCCTCCGTAGCAGTGAGTACGCGATCCAGGAGTGGACCAACGGCAATCACAGTAGCCTGATTACCACTTCTGATTACCTGTATTTTGCCAAAATCAACAGTGTGCGAAGCTGAATTCGCGCGTTCACTTAAACGATAATAGGTGGGAGAACCATTAGCGTAAGCCTGTCGGAACAGGCGATCGAACTCCACCGCGCTGCCCGGAACAACAATTTGCATTCCCGGCAGACTGCTCAAAATCTGCACATCGCCTGGCCCATGATGGGTCATACCCTCGGTACTATAATCGTATGATGCTCCAATCCCAATAAAGTTACCCTGTAAGCCCTGGTAGCAAAAATCCAGTTTAAGCATCTCAAATGGACGCTCGATCAAGAAAGGCGTAATAGAGTGCGTAACAGGGATCAAACCCTCAAGCGCGAAGCCAGCCCCGATCCCAATCAGCGCCTGCTCCAGAATACCGACATTCACAATCCGTTCAGGATAACGACTTCGCACAGCCTGAAAGCGCTCCTCGCTGATTCCAGCCAGCAATACGGCCAGGCGCTCATCCTGTTCCACCAGTTCATTCAAGGTTGCGACCATCTGATCACGCATGCCAGTGATTACCGTTGTCATTCTGAGGTACCATACCTTTCTAAGCCTTCTGAATATCAGCGATAATCGCCCTGGGACGCAGACTATCCTGATCTGTCAAAGCTGTATAAATTTGCTCGTGATTGCGCCCATCAATCTTTGTTGACGCCCAGCCAAAGGCCGCAAACTTCTCCGCCAGATCTCCTACTTGAATAATACTGCTGTGATTATTAACCACGATACACGTAAGCCCTGTCAGATGCTGATTGGCCGCAACCATCGCCGCCTCCCAGATGCTCCCTTCGTTGCACTCTCCATCTCCCACCAGTACAAACACCCTTCGATCGCTTCTCTTCGCTTGAAGCGCCAGAGCCATGCCGACCCCAATCGAGAGGCCATGTCCCAGCGAGCCGGTCGAGGCCTCAACACCAGGGACCTTCGTGTGGTCTGGATGAGCGCCGAGGATACCCTCCCACTGCTCAAAACGCCTCAGTTCCTCAGTGGGAAAGAAACCACGCGACGCCAGAACCGCATAATACGCGACCGGACCATGACCTTTACTCATCACAAAACGATCCCGCTCCTCACTTCGCGGATCAACGGGGTCATAACGCAAGACGCGATCATAAAGAACCCAGAGCAGATCTAGAGTCGAGTAAGCACTGGGACTATGCTTCTCATCTCCGGTCACCAGCATAATCAATTGTCGAACAGTATCTAAATCGGTTGTAGACATTGCAAAAATTCCTCCAAAGGTATGATGCAATCAGCATACTGCAAATACCTTGAAGAAACACTGCTCAAAAGATCAGGAAAGGCCTGTACATGGGGACAGATCTAACTCTTGCTGCTCAAGTGGATGCGTAAGGACCAATAACGTATACCATTGGCAGGAATCGTCGCGAATTGGCTATATTCTTTGATCGCTACCTCAAGAGAGTCCTGCGCTCCAAAGCAGGGCTCAAGCGCCAGATTATAATAATTCTGTCCCCCAGTTCCACTCCAACCACCATAATTCATCCAGGCTCCAATCTGTGTAACTTGATCAGTATCGAAGGTGAAACGCAACTCACCATCTGAGGCAGCGACCGCTGCATACCCCTGGCCAGGAATAAGGGGTTCACTCCAAAGCTTCAGGGCAAAACCGGCGCGATCAGGGATTTTGGTAAGGCTCCATTCCTGTCCATTAAAGGGAATTTTCATCGGCCAGCTAAACGTATCTGTATTGGAGAGGAGATCGGCTGGCTCGCTAGACCAGCAGTGCATTTTAGCCCCCTCGGGCAAAATTAACTGCATTCCCGGCTCAATCGCGATAATTGGATGAATGCTCCAGATCGCCGCTAGGTCAGCATCACTTATATTCTTCGCGCTATACTCTACCAGGAGATCAGGTGATCCCGCAGTTATAGTCACTGACCGCCGAAACTCGTAGTCAAGAGCAGTTCCTTTGATAGTGGTATGAATAGTACAGCTCTGCCCATCCTCGTGTATTTCCACGCCCCAGGGAGAGGACCAGATCTCACCATGATCTGGCAAAGCAATCCCCTTCCAGGGATCTAGGGGATACTGACAGTTGCCGACGGTGGGAAAACACTCGTCCCAGCCGCCAACATCGGCCTTTTGTATGTAAGAAGCTCCATAAGGCTGACGGCTGTACGGTAATGTGGGACTGGTCCAAAGCCACTCACGCCCATTCCGCAGATCGCGCAAACTACTGATTTTACCGCCCAGCTCTGGCACAATCGTTAACGAGATACTACCATTTGTAAACGTGAGAGCTGGAAACCCCTGAACTTCCGTCTTTGTCTGAAAAATTCCTGTTGTCATCATCACAATTCCTTTTCGTTGTATGCTTCCGTGCCATCTATCTATGACTCTGTATGTCGTAAGTCATTGTTGTTATCTTCGTCTAACGCTCCAGCGAATAAAGTATGCTATCAAGCCTCCCTTGCCCTTTGTTTCTTGCTCAAAGGATATCAGCCACACCTGAACAAATCAAGGGACGAATACATACAGAGAAAAGTTACATAATAAGTTACAATTCTTCATATGTTACACAAATAAATAGAACTCTACAGATGGATTTATGGTTGGGAAATCGAAAAATTAGAATAGTAAGTGTATCTTTCTGAGAAGATTTTACGTGTCTTCTTTATACGGAATCTATTCCAAGCTTCAAAAGAAAGGCGAGAAGAATTAGCCCCTTTTGTTGTACATTCCGAGTTTAAAAAAGGAGAGATCACCATATGATCTGGACAACCAACCGCATTGTTGCACTGGTACTTGGCGCTGTTTTTCTTCTGGCAGGGATTGCTGGATTTGCCCTCTACGGAGGTGGAAGCGGCAGTCTGTTAGGCCTTGATGTTGACGCAATTCATAGTACTATTCATCTGGTTACAGGCATCGTTGCCCTGGCAGCAGCATTTACTGGTTGGTCCCGCTTATTCAACCAGATTTTTGGAATCGTATACCTTCTAGTAGCTATTATTGGCTTTATTCCTGGTCTGAACAACATCAACGGACTGTATATGGGCATGATGCATGTGAATGCAGCCGACAACATATTCCATCTAGTAGTCGGCCTTGTGGCCGCTGGTGTTGGTTTCCTTGTCCCTGAGCACCGAAACGTTACACCGCGCTCAGCCGCGTAACACAGAGCAGTTACTGAATGAATAACTGTGTAAAAAATAAAGGAGAAAACGTATGGCAACCAATCATTCACCGCTTCTTGTGGCAGTCTTCCCACGAGAGTCAGAGGCGAAAGCTGCCTTAAACTCTTTAAAGGATGCTGGATTCGATGACGATCAGATTGGAATCGCGTACCGCGAACATGGCTTAACCGCTCCCGAGCTCGCGACTCAACTTATGGATCTCGGCGTTCCTCAGGCCAGAGCCGAGTATTACGAGAACGAGCTGAAGGCTGGACACATTGTCCTTTCTGTAGTGCCCGAAGGGCGTGAGCAGGAGGCTCTTCAGATCTTCCGCAGTAATGGTGGCTACGATGAGGCTGATATCACCTCAACAACCGGGACGGTTGATACCGCTGGAACGGCAAAGCGCTCTATCGAGACTAAAGCCGAGGCTGCTGAGCGACGTACCCTTGAGAGACGGAACATCAAAAAGCGGGAGGCCGCTAACAATGCAGCTGTTGCTGGTGCCGGGCGGGAGGCCATTGTCGAGCGTGAGGATGATCGCCGCGCTATGGAGCTGCGCGAAGAGCAGTTGCGTGTGAACAAAGAGAGGGTTCAAGCCGGCGAGGTTGATCTGCACAAACGCGTTGTCGCTGAACAGCAGACAATCAATGTTCCGGTCGAACGAGAAGAGGTTATCGTCGAACGGCACCCGGTTCGCGATGGTGTGGTAGATAATACTCCTATTGGTACTGGCGAGACCATTAGTGTTCCAGTAAGTGAGGAACAGGTGCGGGTCACTAAACAGACGGTTGTTACTGGTGAGGTGGAAATTGAGAAGCGCAAGGTCCAGGAAACGCAGCGTGTAACTGATACCGTGCGAAAGGAGCAGGCTCGCCTGGAAACAGAGGGTGACGCGCCAATCCATGATACCGATACCGATCGCTTCCATCCCAAAAACAGACCGTAACAATTCCGCACGTGTAAGATAGTTAGTTACGAGCAAACGTCACCCGGTTAACGAGGTGGCGTTTGTTCGTTGGTCCGTCTCTACTCGCTATCCTCCACATACACAGCCAGCGCATCCAACATAAAAGTGCCTTCCCGCAACTCTACTCGTAGGTGATGCTCACCTACCTCAAGGGTGGTGGCCGCGAAGATAATAGTCTGGGTGAAGCGGCTCTCTAGATGCGAGAGGTTCACTGTTTGTCGCAACACCTCGTCAATGAACACCCGGATGGTGCCGGTCGCAAAGGTGGGGTCTGAAAGAATCTCGATTCCAGTACCAGTAAAGGTGTGCTTAAAGCAGGCTCCTACTACGGTGGTGAAGTGCACATCGTTGTTATAATCATCCCGATCTAATAACCGCCGTTGTTCCCAATTCTGCTCCTTATCCTGGTACTCAATGCGGGGATCATCATCATTAATAATGACGCGACGCACAATCCGTGAAGGGAAACGGCTCAGACTCTCACGCATCCGCTGATTGAGCCTATCCAGATCGCCCTGCTGCCCGGTCTTTCGCAACAGACCGACGTAGTCTTTCAAAAGCCAGAGTCCAAATCGCTCCGTTCCTGGCAACCGATCCTGGACAAACATCGCCTGCTTATAAAACTCTTCACTCCGCTGATAGTGCTCCTGCTTCTGAGCCACCACAGCCAGTCGATGCAGATCGTGAGCCAGGTCCAGATTCTCTTCTGCATAAAGCCCCTGATCCATAGCCAGAGCCTCCAGATAGAGCTGCTCAGCCGCCTGGAGATGGTTCCTTTCCTCAAGATAGCGCCCGACTCTGCGTAACAATTCACTGTATTCGGGTCCCGCTAGCTTCTCGGCTCGCAAAAGGTCTACACAGGACTCAGCCTGGAGAAAGTAGCGTTGACAACGTGTCCAGACCTGCTCGGACCAGGTTGCCTCATCAACAATCTCCAGTGAAGGAAAGGCCAGGGCCGCAGTACCCACAGCTCGCTGGCACCAGATCTGGTGCCCGGTATCGCTCAGTGAGTCTTGAACCACTACCTGCACCAGCCGATGAATTGAGAGCGCCCCACTAATGGGATCTGTGCGAACCAATGAGTATCTACGGAGCTCGCTGATCGCCCGATGCAATGTATCGGGATCACGAACAGCCTCCGCCAGAGGACCAAGTGCCCCAGCTCCCTCCATCAAAAACTCTTCATAAATTAGATCAGGATGCAAAAAAGCGCATAAACGTAAAAGATCCGCGGCCGCTGCGTTGGCTTTCCGGATCTTCTCAAAGGAGAGCGACCAGGTAGTGGCGACCGAGGCGGGATACTCCTGGACAAAGGGGTCCCGCTCCTGCAAAACCCGAGACTGCCGCGTTTCCAATAGACGCAGATAGCGAGAGAGCCCACAGCCGGTCTGTTCAATATAGGCCCCGGCCTGATTTAAGGCTAGAGGTAAACCACCAAGCAGAGTGGCAATCTGATTCGCCAGATGCAAGGCTATCTCCGACTCGTCGAGAATCTTGGCACGCCGAAATAATAAAAGCCGGCTCTCCTCCAATTCCATCTCTTTAAGCTCCAAAATACTGGCGAGCATCCCTACAAATTGCATTCGAGTCGTCAGCAGGATCGATTGATTACCCACCTCGGATACCAGCGAAGAGATAATCTCCAGGTCTTCCACATTGTCCAGAATGAGCAGACAATCCTGATTGTCTCGCAACCAGTGGATCACGGCCTGGCTCTGCCCTTGAAGATCGTCTACCTCTATTAACCCCAGCCGGGTAGAGATCTCAGCCAGACTATCAGTCAGGGCTTCCTCAGATTGAGCCTGTAACCAGAACACCCCTCGGTACTGCTCTTGATAACGATACGCGAACTCATTGGCAACCTGGGTTTTCCCAATCCCACCCAGACCAGCCAGAGCCAGGACGCGTGGTGGGACCGATATCTTTTCTAAACGTGTAGCAATCGTTGTTAAAACTTCATCCCGACCAGAAAAAAAAGGATTGCGTGGATATGGTAAATACCAGAAATGTGGCTCTACCCCCTTTAAGATCCGTTCGGCGGGAGCAAAAGGCTCAAATGAGCCAGGAGCCAACCCAAGCTCTCGTTCATACCCGCGAAGAAGATCGTGCGAAGCCCGAATCTTCCCATTCTCTACACCAGAGAGATACCCCTTTGTATATCGGAGACGCTCAGCAAGGGCGGTAAGCGCCAGTTTCCGCTCCTGGCGAGCCAGACGCAGACGAGCCCCCAGGCTAATCACACCATCGTCATCAGCAGTAGTCTGTTTATCTTTACGCCCCATAAATTAGTATTCCTCATTGGATTGTTCACGGTATACAAAATAGCAGGTATTTTATCTATTCTCATACATAAGAATAGTTTAGTTAATGCCATATTTCAACCCGGATCTGTAACGATTTTGTAAAAAAAGACTAAACAAAAAACCTTGAAGATCTCTTTTCTAGAAGATAAAATACATAAGGTAAAAAAAGTTTAGCAAAAAACTAAACAATCTTCTGTTATAAACAATCGCTGCTGGCAATATACCAAGAAAGTATGGGCAAAATCTATGGCAATTCATATCTTTTACCTTATAGGAGGGATGCTTTGCAGCTTGCGAGCGCTTTTCTGCCTTAGCATCAGCGTTTTTCGACCACAGACTTTCACACAGTCTCAGAAAATGCTTCGTCGCTACTCCGATGATTGGGGGCGAACCCTCTATATGATGCAAGGACTCTTCTTCTTAGTTGGTGGTATCATCTTTTGCATGTTTTTAAGGTAGAGGAGCATAACTCTGTTGGGAATTTTTCCAAAAATGGATCGAAGACGACCCAGTCAGGCATTTTCGTAGGAGGGCTGTTCTTGAACATGCACACGCTTTCAGGATCGCGAAATCGCCTGGAGACCCTGGTCCCACAAGTCAGATGCGGCGTGTTTCGCTACGTTAAACAGCCATCCTACACCAGATAAACAACATTCCTCTTCTTCAAGGGAAGGTGAGAAACTTCCCAATCGAGTCCAGCATGTAACTCCTCTATTCCTGGCCTTTAAGCATCTCCAATATCACCTTCTCTGCCTTTAGAAAAGCATCGTCATCACTCCATCTGATAATCGGGGTGAGTCTGTATCCCCTCTCCTTACATATCAGGCAACTCTCAAGAACGCTCCACCACCATTCTTTGTCTCATTAGGATAGGATAAATTGCCTATTATTGTGCATTTTTTACTTTATTTTTGCTTTTTCCCTAATTTGAGTGTTTAATTTCTCTAAAGGTTTCACAAGAAAGGTTATATAAAGTATTTTCATGATTATTTCTTTAGTCGAAAGGGGTTGCGAGAATGTTCAGTATTGACCTCCCGGCTATGGTACCAATGCTACAACAATTGAATTATAGTGGGACGCTTGTAGCTCATCTCCCATTGAAAGCCCTTGGTATCAAAGGCAATGGTTATGCTCGTCTGGGTATTTTTAAGGGGAAGATCATTGCCTGTACCATCTGGGATAATCAGGGCAGGGAACTACTCGCGGATAGAGAGGCAATAGAGATGATTACTAAAACTGGCACTGTTGACTGGGTAACAGAAAAAAACTCTGGGTCTGCTTCAACCACATTTCCTATACCAACCATTCAAACAACCCCTTCGACCTCCAAAATTCCTATATCGCCAGAACCTGGCCCTCAGACTCCACAGCCAGATTTCTGGAAAAACACCGGCGCGATGCCCCCCATAACTCCTGACCCCCGTACTACAGATACTTTCAGGAATACCTACAGTACAAGTGAGCTCACCTCCTCCTATAACCAACCTACCGGAGCGGCTCGTTCCACAAATGAGTCGTTGAAAGGGAAGCGTTTTGATCGCTACAGTATTCCTTATAAAATTGTACATTTGAACACATTGGGATTAAATGCCCTGCCGCGCCAATGTAGCCGGGCCTTTGTGGCTGTGGATGGACAACGGACGGTCCATCAGATTATTTCACTTCTCACGACGGAGAGGATCGCGGAGACTGAGATTATCGACGCCTTATTGGCACTGTTACGACAGAACTATATCTCATTTTAGCGAAGATGGCTGCGGCTGGCTTTTTGTGGATACCAGCCGTAACCATCAACGCCGATGGTGCGATATGGAGGTTTGTGGCAATCAAGCTAAAGCCCGCCGCCATTACACACGTGGTAAGAACAATTAGATCAGGCGCGAACGAGGGTTAAGGCATCCAGTTCGGAGAAACTACGATACCCACTCAGGGCCAGTGTGAGATCCATGTCGGCGAGGAAGTTGGTGAGAACCTCACGCACGCCCTCCTCGCCACCAAGCGCCAGACCCCACATGTAAGGACGGCCCAGCAAGACTGCCTGCGCTCCTAGAGCTATCGCCTTAATGATATCGGAGGCTGTCCGAATCCCACTATCCAGCAGGATTGGCACCCGCCCATTGATGGCCTCAACTACCGCTGGTAGCGCGTCTAGCGACGCGATTGCGCCTTCAACCTGACGGCCACCATGGTTGGAGACAATCACGCCATCCACTCCGGCATCCACAGCTTTTTTCGCATCCTCGGGATGCAGAATACCCTTTAGCAGGATCGGCAGCTTTGTCTGCTGACGCAGTACACTGAGATCCTCCCAGGTCAGCGAGGGATTGGTGAAGATCTGTAGAAAGTGCTCAATGGCGGCCTGGGGGTCCTCTTCTGGCGTTTTTGCTAGCGAGCGCCTAAAGGCGGGATCACTAAAGTAGTTGCCGATCCCCTGCCCCAATAAAAATGGGAGATACGCATTTTGGATATCGTAGGGCCGCCAGGCCAGCAAAAAGGTATCTAACGTTATGACGATCGCTTCACAACCCGCCCTCTCAGCTCGTTGGATCACGCTGGCGTTAAACTCCGGGTCCTTGCTCCAATAAAGCTGAAACCAGCGAGGAGCATCCCCCATGGCTTGCGCGACCCGCTCTAGCGGCGTGCTTGAGGCATTGCTCAAGATCATTGGTAGGCCCAGTGATGAGGCTGCGCGGGCAACCGCCGGCTCAGCATCCGTATGCACGATAGAATGCACACCAATCGGGGCCAGCAACATCGGGACTGGATACCGCTTGCCAAAGAGCTGAACACTGAGATCACGCTGAGAAACATCTCGCAACATTCGAGGGACGATGCGCCAGCGCTGAAAGGCCTCTAGATTGTTGCGCATGCTATCGGTCATGCCATTAAGATAACCACTGGCCTCGGGAGTCATTGCGGCGTTCGCGGCCTGTTCGAGCATCTCATAGCCAACAGGCAAAGTAGGGCGCTGGCCACTCAATCCACCCATATAGACCTGAAACTGGCGCTGAAGACCATAGGTGGAGGGTGAAGGTATGTTGTTATTCATGCTATCTTCCTTTCTATCCTCTTTGATAGATCCTGTTTTATGAATGAGGAAAACGCCCAACTACGCTGGCTGGGAAACGCCATTCACGATATCGCGCAAAGGCTCATTCTGGAGCAAGCGAAATATATTTTGAACGCCAGCCTGACTGATCCGCTGGATAGACTCACGAGAGGTACCACCCAGATGGGGAGTAACATACAGACGAGGAGTGTGCAGCCAGGGATGATCAGAAGGGGCCGGCTCCTCATCGAAAACATCAGCGGCGGCCCCGGCAATCTTCCCCTGGTTCAAGACCTCAACTAACGCCATTTTGTCCATGATCGCACCACGCGCGGTATTCACGATAAAGGCGGCGCGCGTCAATCATGCCGCGAGTACTGTCGTTCAATACAGTGTTAATGCTGATGTAATCGGCTTCAGCCATCAGAGTATCCAGATCACGATAGGAGGCACCCAGACTGTCAACCAGCTCTTTAGGTTTCTCTGAACGATCTGTGTAGATGATATGCATATCGAAGGCTTTGGCCTTGCGCGCGAGATCACTCCCAATCTCTCCCAGGCCAATGATCCCCAATGTCTTTTCGTGCAGTTCGGTTAAACCTAAGGTATTGAGTAGATAGGGCTGGTTCCACTCTCCTCGATTCATGCCATTGTTGGCCTCAACAAAACGACGAGAAAGAGCAAGCATAAAAAGCATCGCAAGCTCCGCTACATCAAAATGCTCGGCTTTGCTGGTCCCCACATTGCAAACTGGAATGTTGCGTTTAGTCGCAGCCTCTAGATCGATATGATCAAAGCCATGGCTGAAAACCTGAATCATCCGTAGCTTCGGCAATTTTTGAATCAACCCGGCACTCACTGGCACCAGAGCGGTGAGAACCACCTCTACCCCGTCCAACTCTTGAGCCGTCAAATTCTCAAAGCTTGTAACCGTTACCAGATTGATGTGAGATGGTACTACCTGACGCAATAATGCAAAACTTTTTTCGGGCTCAATCACAGGAGCTATACCGGCCAGAAATTTCATGAATAACTTTCCTCTTCTTTGTTAAAACAGCACTACTAAGACACCCTACGAAACAGAATTTTGACAACCTGAATTTTATTAGACATATTGTCTATTATCAACTATAATGAATGTAAGAATAACCTGTCAAGGATTTTGTGTTTTCTAGCC
>CAXTTV010000087.1:0-19109 GCA_964247295.1 uncultured Ktedonobacteraceae bacterium
TCTTAACAGAGATGCTTGTAACTCGTATCCTTTACTGGTATGATCAACGCGTTGGCCCCGTCCCTATGGATCATATGGGTGGTTTGTCATTTGTCCATCTCTAAGATTTTTACTGGTATCTGAAGGAGGTCTCTTGCATGATCTGTCCTCGCTGTCAAAGCCAGGTTGCTGATGGCACCAAATTCTGCGGCACCTGTGGCTATGCTTTTACATCCGGCCCCGGTGTTTCTTCGCCTTCAAATCCATATAATGTCTCGCCCCCACCACAGGCTGATCCTGGAAGTTACATTCCACCTAACCAATACGAGGAGTATGGCAATAGCGACTTTGGGAACTCGGTTCCTCGGCCTGAGGCCCACAACCCTAAAGGACCGATCCGCGTTGGAGATTTGACGGTAAAGATTGATGGAGAGCTGGTCCCGGTTGTCGACATTATGTTGGGCAATCAATTGTCAATCTATTTCGAGCATCATATTTTGCTCTGGAAGCATCCAGGTGTGCAGCTTGGCTTTATGTCGTTGCAGGGAATGGCCCGTCGCTTTTTCGCTGGCATACAGATTTTCCTGACACAGGCTCAGGGGCCAGGAAATATTTCCTTTTCCCGTGACTCGGTGGGACAGATTGTAGCCTTGCGGCTCCAGCCTGGCCAGATGGTGGAGGTACGTGAGCATCAGTTCCTGGTCGCGACCAGCAACGTCTCCTATAACTTCACCTTTATGCAGGGGGCTGCCAACATCTTGTTCAGTCGAACCGGCCTGTTCATAGATCAGTTCACGGCCCAGCAAAGTGAGGGATTGGTCCTGCTACACGGTTATGGTAACGTGTTTGAGAAAACGCTGGCACCGGGAGAAACGCTGGACATTGAGCCGGGAGCATGGCTCTGGAAAGATCCTTCGGTCCAGATGACGGTCACAACCGTAGCAGGCTCGCAACGGGGTGGTGGCATTTTTGGCGCGATCGCTGGTTTTATGTCTGGGGCCTCGATCGTCCTGAACCGGATGGTGGGGCCGGGACGCATTGGTATTCAGTCAATGACCTATCATCCACCAGCCGCTGAAGGAGCCCAGCAGGCAGGCGGAAGCAGCAACTTTGATATCGGCAGTATGTTTAATCAGTAGTTTCGCGAGGTAAGGATATCCAAAAAGCCCATGCAAAGAACAGGCATGAGCTTTTTGGATGAGTGAATATGGGCATATATAGGCTTAATGCCCCTGATTTTGATCGTTTTTGTCTTTGTTGATCCTGAGGATCTTCAGCATATACTGTTCGGAGTTCAGATAGTAGGGGTTGCGCTTAATATATTTTCCGACGACCGCGATCGGATGTAGCTTCAGCATCTCGACTACCAGGCTCGGTAATAGCTTACTGTGATCGTAGTGCATCAATGCGATAATTGGTGCATTTTGGAACGTAAAGACCGCGTCAGCGGCGGCCTCATATTTCAGCACCTGTTCGGGAGTGGCAACATCTTTTGTCAACCAGGTCATATCGATAGAGATGCGGACCGCCTGCCAGCCTTCACGGAGGGCCTGAGCAATAAACGTCTGGTGCGAGGAAAGCAGGAAATAGGGGTCGAAGCGTTTTCCATTCGCCAGAAACATCTCGCGTTCATCTATCAGCACCAGTTGTCCATCCGCGATAATCTTATCTACATCAACATGAAGCTTTTTCAGCTCATCGCGCAGTTCTTCTATCTGGGCTGGAGCGGCAGCAAAAAGACACTTCTCTTTGAGCGAGAGCCCGACCCGTAGTAACTGCGCCGTCACTCCTGGTATCTCACTAACCTTACTATATAGCTGACAGATATGTGAGCCAGGGGGGATGCGCTCCGATTTACCTTCGACCCTGAGATCCATTGCTACTACCTCCAAACAATGCTATCGCTGATCCTCGCGCGGATGCTGCTCCTGCTGAGCGCGCGAGTTCCGGTTAGACATCTGTATCATAAACCAGGCCTGAATACCGAATAGTAGGGAGGCCCCAAAGAACACAATGCACACCCAGAGCACCGTTTTCTGCACCGACGCATGCGCGATCAACCCCCAGACCAGGGTTAACAGAGCCATCGGCACCGGGAAAAGTAAAATCCAATTGAGGATCAGCCGGGAGATCTCACCCCTGGTTGGGGTCTCTTCCCATGATGGAAAGAGCAGGCTACCAAACAAAGAACGTTGTTTTGGCCTTTGCATACCGCTATTTGTGTCCTTCCTGCTTTCGGCTGCGTAACCAGCATTGTAATATATCTTCGGCCTGGTATAGTATGTTCACTTCATTTTGATATGTCAGATGGCGCGTGGCTTCGGATATGGGAAACCAGGCGACCAGATCATATTCGTGATCATGTTGAGAGATATCGCCTCCGATCGCCTCGAACAGAAAATGTCGAACCTGCTTGTGATAGCGCACATTGTCGCGTATAAAAGAATAAGAGATACTGCCAATAGAAGCGACAAGTCGCACCTCCAGCCCGGTCTCCTCGCGAACCTCACGGGCCGCTACCTGCTCAATGGTCTCGCCTTCCTCGGGCGTGCCTTTGGGCAGGGTCCAGATCCCGGCATGACTGCGACCCACCAGGGCGACCTCGGCTGATACTCCTGCCTGCTGATTGCCTGGCTCCCATAATCTCTGCTCTTTTAGATGCGCCAGCAGGCTATCCTCTGTGATGTGCAGTGGAACAAGACGAAAAACCACTCCACCCGCAGAATACGCCCGCGTCGTTCGATATCGCTCCATTGCTTCAGATGTCTACCCTCTCTGCCAACCTGATCTCAGTTATACACTATACAACAAATTGTACAGGCTGTGTTCTGAAAACGCGGTTGCCATGATTGGCGGCTCGCTTTTCTCCTTATGCAAAAGAATGGGCGCGACCGTTGTCGCGCCGCTTTTCTCGTTATTACTTCAGGGAAGTATAGCGAAAGCTGTTAGGTGTGTCAAGAGAGGGCTTTCCGGATCGCTTCCAGGTTTTTAGCTGGAGTTTCTGGCGCGATGGCGCAGCCGGGTGCCAGCAGGAGACCGAGTCCTCCAGTCATTTCAATGGCCTGGCCTACCTCATCCTGAACCTGCCCGACCGAGCCTTTCAACAGGGTTTCGCGTTCGTTAATCCCTCCCATGATGGCTTTGCCAGACCGTTTCTGCCCTTCGCGCAATGTGGGATTCCCCTCCTGGTCCGCAGCCCAGCTCAGGGCCTGGACGGGGTAGGGGGCCAGCAGATCAAAAAAGATGTTGCTACCGCAATTGTGCAGGACGTTAAATTTGCTCCGACTCTTGATGGCGTCCCAAAATTCTAGATCGTACTGCTCGCCAAACTCCTGGTACAGATCTGGTGTGAGCAGATTAGAGCTGGCCCAACCATTGGTGGCATAGAAGATCCCGCTGGCCCCCTGTTCTAAACAGGCGATGGCGAAGTTAATGAAGGTCTCGGTAATCACTCTCAGGGCGTTATGCAGCGCCTTGCGGTCCTCTTTCATGGTGAGCAGGATCGGCTCGGTCTTATCGCCGGCCAGTTGCTGGGCGACACCCAGGGGGCAGAAGATGGTTTGAATAAAGTGAGCTTCAAAGCCCATGGAGTGATTGATTAGTTGCAGGGCCTTAAGTTGCTCTCCCAGGGCTCCCTCATCTGGTTCCAGTGGGCGGATGCGCCGCCAATCAGAGGCATTGTTAATAGGCGAGCGTTCGGTGATAGGTGGCTGCTTTTTTGAGCCTGAGGGTCGGGCTTTCACTCCCCAACCTTCGACATGGTATGATGCCCGTGGGTTTACTTTCAAGAAATCCCAGTCGTAGCGGCTGAAATTTTCTACCATTGCTTCCACCAGCGCCTGTACCTCCCATTCTCTCTGATAATCATGTCCCCACATGCTTACAGGTATGCGGTCTACTGCTTCACCACGTAACGCTGCTTCGACTCTCTCTTTTTTGTTCATGCTGTGTGTCCTTCCTTGTTGATCTCTGGCTTGTAATACTGCCAGCCGGGCAGCATCCTCTGATTAGAGAAAAGGCGATCATCCATAATCAGCTCCTCTCCCTTATGCACTACTGGTTTACTATTCCTCTATCTCTTTAAAGCGATAGCCCAGGCCGCGCTCGGTGAGAATATATTTGGGGTGGGCTGGATCGGCCTCCAGCTTTTGTCGAAGATACGTTATATAGAGTCGTAAATAGTGTGCCTCATCTCGGTACTCTCGGCCCCAGACCTTGGAGAGTAGAGTCTCGTGGGTCAAGAGCCGCCCTGCATTGCTAACAAGATGGTAGAGAAGTCGATACTCGGTGGGACGTAGCACAACTTTATGGCTGTGGGCCCAGACCTCGTGTCGAGAAAAGTCGATTATAAGATCTTTGTCCACGATAATCTCTGTCTTACGCGCCGGCGATGGCATAAACGAGCGACGCAGCAGAGCCCGGATACGTAGAGACAACTCTTTGGGGCTGAAAGGCTTCGCCATATAATCGTCGGCACCAAGGTCTAATCCGTGAATGCGATCTGTCTCACTCTGGCGCACCGTCAACATAATCACTGGTACGGTTGAAACCTCGCGGATCGCTCCCAGGGTTTCAAATCCATCCATCTGGGGCATCATAACATCCAGCACTATGAGATCGGGCAGGTGCTCGCGCAAAACTTCCAGCGCCTCCCGCCCATTTTCCGCCTCCAGCACCCGGTACTGTTCTATCTCCAGGTTCAGTCGAACAAAATCCCGGATGCGGGGCTCATCATCGACGATGAGTATCGTCATATCTCGTTGATCAAAAACATCTTTCTCCATTAAAAAACCACCATCGGCAACTGTGCCCGCTCCTCTCTAGGGAGACTAAACAAGAACGTTGAGCCCTGACGCAGCATACTCTCAACCCAGATGCGCCCGCCGTGAGCCTCAACTATCGCACGACAAATAAAAAGTCCAAGGCCTGCTCCGGGTCGTGAACGGGTCATCCGCCCCTCGACACGCTGGAAGCGATCAAAGATCTGCTCCTGGTCCCGTATGGAGATCCCCATGCCGGTATCGCTGATGCTGGTGATTACCTCTTCGCTACTGGCACGACAGGCAACGACGACAGTTCTGCTTGTCGGCGAATATTTGATTGCGTTATCCAGAAGGTTTAAAAGCACTTCTTCAATTCTGTCTCGATCTGCCATCACATGTGGCAGATGAGCGGGCAAGTCCATCTGGATCTCAAAGTCGGGAGCTCTAGCCTGCAAACGCCGGGCGACACTCTCTACCAGGGCGGTTAAATCCAGAGGAACCACCTCCATTTGTAAGCCACCGGCCTGAATACGCGAGGCATAAAGCAGATTTCCCACCAGCTTATTGAGCCGATCCGCTTCCTCTTCAATGGCCCCCAAGCGTTTTTGCAAAGCCTCTGGCTCCAGCACAGCATCGGTTCGCGCCAGTGTTGAGGCATACCCTTTGATGATCGCGATCGGGGTCTGCAATTCATGTGAGACCACGGAAATAAAGGTTGAGCGCTGTTCCTCTTGTTCTCGCTCCCAGGTGATATCACGCATATTCAGGATACCGCTCATCGGCTCCCCAGCAGCATTCCGAACACAGGAGGCTGTTACAGCGACCTCAAAACGCTCACCATCGCGCGCGACAATCACCATTTCACGATTGGTTACTATCTGCCCGGCGAAGGCTTGCATAATCGGCGATCCAATCAGGCCCAGATCGTTTCCCAGCCGATCTCGCGGGCGTAGTACCTCATAGTAGAACCTGCCCAATACCTCGCTCTCGCGCCAGCCGGTTAACCGTTCCATTGCCGGATTAAAGTCGATAATCCGTAGCATCCGATCAACGGTCAGGATACCTTCAGAACTTTGTTGAAAGATCGCGGCCAGTCTTTGTTGCTCTACCCTTAAGGTCTGAACTCGTAGTATTGAGCGGAGGCTGATTGCCAGATGGGACAGGAACAGACCGATATCTCCCGATATCTCTGACCTGCTTTCCAGCCAGGTGTCACGGCTTGCTGGATGAATAAAATAGAGGAAACCCACAATGCCTACAGGATCGGCTATAAATGCAGCACAAAGATCAAATACTGTATTCTGAACGTCCATCTCATCATAACATAAACCCAGACGACTCACCAGATCTTGATCTAGTCTCTCCCTCACCATTAAATGTTGTGAGTCTGGTCGAGGCATCCGCTGAGCCAGATCGAGAAACAAGGATTGGTTTATCGCGATAGGGATGTATTCTGTATATTCAAGCATACTTTGAGGATCGAACACTTCATTGGAAACAATGAAGATGCCGGCTTCCCCTCCCAACAGCCGAACCGCGCTTCCGATCAGGAGAGCCAGTTGATCGGCTGAATCTACCAGTTGCTGTACCCGCGACCACGACATATACTGCTCCAGAATGTTGGGAAAGTTGAGAATAGAGCGCGATGGCTTGCAAGAATTCAGGCGACGGTGTTATTGTAACATAAAAATCGGGAGATATTGCCGCGATGCACTTCGATATTTTTACACTGTTCCCAGAAATGTTTCGGGGGCCGCTAACCGAAAGTATTCTGAAAAGAGCCCAGGAGCGCGATCTACTTTCGTTCGCGCTCCACAATATTCGGGATGCGACCACCGATAAGCATCACGTTGTCGATGACTATCCCTATGGTGGTGGGGCTGGTATGGTCATGAAGCCCGATCCAATTTTCGCGGCGATTGAGGCTATCCATCGGGGGGGGCCGATTATCTATATGAGCCCCCAGGGCCGTCTCTTCAACCAGCAGATCGCGCGCGAACTGGCAGGGAATGAGCGGATCACGCTGCTCTGCGGGCACTATGAGGGGATCGACGAGCGGGTACTGCAACATCTGGTTACCGACGAGATCTCAATTGGAGATTATGTGTTGACCGGTGGGGAGCTGGCGTCTATGGTGGTTGTGGACGCGGTGAGTCGCTTGCTACCGGGGGTTCTGGCTCTGGACTCGCCGGAAGAGGAGTCGCATAGCGCCAACCTGCTGGAGTATCCGCAATATACGCGCCCGGCTGAGTTCCGGGGCTGGGAAGTGCCTGAGGTGCTGCTTTCGGGCCATCACGCGAATATTCGTGTATGGCAGCGCAAAGAGTCGTTGCGTCGCACGCGGCAGCGGCGACCAGATCTTTTTGCGCGTATCGAGCTCTCAAAACAGGATCTCAAGCTGCTCAAAGAGATCGAAGCCGAGGAACAATCGTAGGGAGGTTGCTTGCGAGTCTGCTGGGAAAAGGGAAAGCGTTTCCTCTGGAGAGAAGGATAGTCGAATGGGGTAGGTCGGGTCACGTGTGGACCCGATCTACCGGCGATGGCGAAGAGGGTGCATCATGTTCCCTTCTTTTCCCAGCAGCGTCGCTTGCTTACGGGGTTGATTAGCCTCAAACCTTGCTTCACGAGGAACCAGACCCTAAAGGTCCAACTCCTCGATATCATCGTCGTTGTCAGCGCCGCGCGAAGGCATATAGTTGGGTGGCAGGCGGCGACTCTCTGCCTTCTTTAAGGCATCCTGCCGCTGTTTTTCTTCAGCAACGATATCATCAACCTCATCCACCATTGTATGAGCGTTATTGAAGCCATGATAATCATCGCTATCATCTAGCACCTCGCGCGAGCGTCCACCCGGCTCCGCCCGACCGATAATACCCCGCTCCTCCAGTAGATCGATCAGGCGCGCGGCCCGCGAGTAACCGATTCTCAGCCGTCGCTGCAAAAGCGAGATGGAGGCGCGCTCATACTCGCGTACGACACGCTCCGCCTCTTCCAGAAGCTCATCTTCCAGCGCGAAATCGTCGCCACTTCCACCCTTGACCTCCCAACCCGGCTCCACCGCACCTTGAAGCGCCTCAAGATCTGGCTCCTGACCATTATTCACCTCGGCAATTTTCTGGGCTGCCTCTTCACGCCAGAAAGTTACCAGCGTCTCCGCCTCGTCATCCGCCACGAACGCACCCTGAATGCGCTCCGGCTTGCCCACATCCGCCGGCAGATACAGCATATCGCCGCGACCAAGCAAACGCTCAGCTCCGCCCATATCAATGATGGTGCGGGAGTCGACCGCTGAGCTCACCATAAAGGAGATCCGCGTCGGGATATTGGCCTTGATCAGGCCAGTAATCACATCGACTGAGGGGCGTTGAGTCGCCACCACCAGATGAATGCCGGTCGCGCGCGCCAGTTGGGCCAGACGGCAGATCATGCTTTCGACCTCTTCCGGCGCGGCCATCATTAGATCGGCCAGCTCGTCAATAATAAGCACGATCGAGGGGAGATTGTTGAGTGAGAGATCGCCCTGCCCACTTCGTTCGCGCCTCAGCCGTCGGTATCCTTCCAGATTGCGCACACCCAATTGTGAGAAGAGGCGATAGCGGCGTTCCATCTCATTGATCGCGTTTTTAAGCACACCCACCACTTTATCCACCTCAGTTACAACCGGAGAGAGCAGGTGAGGGATGCCATTGTACATCGACAGCTCAACCATCTTAGGATCAACCATCAGGAAGCGGACATCGTCTGGAGTCGCGTTTGTGAGAATGCTCGCGATAATTGCATTGACGCAAACAGATTTACCCGCGCCTGTGGCACCCGCGATCAGCAGGTGAGGCATCCGGGCCAGATCGCCGATCTTCACAGCTCCCGCCACGTCCTGTCCAAGGGCGACCGCCAGCTTCGACTTTTTGCTAGCGGCCTGGAACTCTTTAGTCTCCAGAACCTCGCGCAGCGTCACCAGTCGACTGTTTTTGTTTGGAATCTCCACACCAACATAAGGGCGACCGGGGACCGGTGCCTCCATACGGATGCTTTTCGCCTCCATTACCAGGGCCAGATCATTCTGAAGCGCCATAATCCGGCTGACGCGGGTTCGGGTCTCATAGATGATCTGACCTGAGGCATCGCGGGCCGGGACCTGCTTCCCGCTTTCATCTACCCGGAGGAGCGGCTTACCCGTTGGGCGGATGCCGAAGCGGATCACCGTTGGGCCAACACTGATATCTTCTGTTCGCACCTCAGCATCGACGCGGAAGCTCCGCAGTGTATCTTGAATAATTTTCGCCAGACCATCAGTATCATCACTGATAATCTGAGCTTTTATCTCCGCCGGCGAATTCAGCAGATCCAGATCCGGCAGGTGCTGCCAGGACGAGATGATGTTCGGGAGCAGAGCCGGTTGTACCGGAGCAGAAGAAACTGGCTTTGGAACCTGTTTCCCTCGGCTTCTAGCGCGCGATGGGGAGATCGGCCCCGACTCAAAAATCGGTTCGGGCTCAGGGGGCGTAAAGGGCTGCTCCTGCGTTTGGTATTGCTGAACCTGGTTGCGGATCGTGGACGAACTGGGAGAGGCGATCGTGCCAGTGTTCCCACGGTTCTTATTCAGATTCGCCATGAGATTGATCGCGGTCGGCTCCGATTTTGTTTCTTCCTGAGCTGGAAGATTTTGTTGACGCGCTCCTCGGGTCATTGCTTTGAAATCATTGCGATCCATAGAAGGCGTATGACGATTGCCACGGGGGACCAGACCAACCTTGCTTTTATGAATATTAATATCGTTTAGTGGATCATCTTCGACCTCATCCTCGTACTCTTCGCCCTCTTGCAATTGAACCGTTCGGTCTTTGTAAAGATCGCCTTCATCCTCTTCTTGATAGGGAGGATAGTCGATCTCTTCCTCTTGATATTGCTGCTGCCTATAGCCACCTGTTCGATTGGGATAGCGATACTCAACCGGTTCAGGCTCATCATCCGCATAGAGATCCTGCTCTTTGGCATTCGCAAAGGCATCGCCAAGATCCGCATGATCGACAAAAAGCGTGGCGTCAGGATCATTGAGCGCGTTATGGGTGATGGCCTCAGGGCTACTGGCGCTAATGTATCGGCTATAGCGAGGGCGTTGACCAGTCCCGGTATATTCCTCGGGCTCTTCCAGATCCTCATCCTCGTAGACATCCTCCTCGGGCTCGAACGTGCTCTTCCGTCGCCTTTCATCGCCGCCCGCCAGAAAGTTCCAGAGAAAATGCCAGGCGATCCTAAAATGCGCCAACGTTAACCGGAACGTCAGAATCGTCGCGATACAGAAAAGGCCGAAAAGCAGAATATGACCGACCGCAGCCGGCCAGCCCAGAAGAGGCGTGGCGAGTAAGCCGCCGACGATGCCTCCTGTCTTGCCACTAATCAAAAGCTGGCTCTCCGTCAGAATGATCAACCACATGGCTGTCATACCCAGGACAAAAGACCAGCGAACATACTTTTGCTGTTTTACCGTCTCAACAAGCCGGGTAATTGAAAGCACAATAAGACCGATATCCAGAATATAAGCGCCCCAGCCCAGAAAATTACTGAAAAAATCATGCAAGCCTGAAAAGACCGGAGATTTCTGTAATATCGTTAAGCTTAAAAAGATGATAAGTGCGAAAACTAATAAAAGCAGATTATATACCTGCTGCTGCCGACGTGGCTCCACATTCTGCCAGGCATCCCAAATGGTAACGAGAAAGTTACGACCACCCGCACTGGAGCGCGAGCCGGACTCTGGAGCCCGACTATCCGCTTTTCTACGGCTGCCCTGAGAGTATGCACCGCTTCCACGGGTATCACTTGCGCTTGCTCCCGATCCACCAGTTCGCTTCCTTCCATTGCTGGTAGTGCTGGTAGAGCGTTTATTCGCGGACGCGCCCGAATGCTGCTCGACGCGTATCTGCTCAGAGCCGACGATGCCAGCAGCTCTACTGACTCGCGAAGCTCCTGGAGTTACACGTACCTCAGCCACCGGTTCTTCCCGCACACTCCTCTGCTTGCGCGCCCTGCTCTGATCTCCGCCCGCCATGGCTTGTCCTCCTTAGTAAAAACGAGTCTGAGACACACGTATGATAGCGCAGTCACTATCTAGACGCAATAGGGGTAGGGGAAGTCATAAAAGGAGATTGCTCGCTTCCCCATTCGTGAGTCTCTTCTATAAGAATACGTTTGATCTATATATCTGGTGCTAAACGTGTGGGTAAAACAGGTTGTTTTCCAGATGAAACATTTCCATAAAAATCAATTTGTCAGCTTTTCTAACGTCTCCAGGCTATTATACCGCATTCTCTTGTGTAATTAGACGAATTGGGAGTAATGCTTTGCCGCCGTTGGAATAAACAAGGTGAGAAGGACTATCGAGTTTGATCGCTCTTTTTTTTCAGGTCTATTTAATCGTTAAACACATTTTTGAAATGTTTTTATTAAGATGTTGTTAAGAAAGTTTACAAGAGGTTTACAGAAAGTTTTATGGTGTTTCTTTAATTTTGAAGCTATTCTTAGTATAGCTTCAACAACGATTGAAATAAGAACAAACTAGCCTCTTTATCGTTCAGAGATGTAGGCATGGTAAGGCTTTCTGAGCAGAGCAATGGATTAAAGAGGGTACACTGTTTTTTTGTAAAAGAAGGATAAGGTATGATACGTACAATACTCCACAGCCGCATAACATATGTAGCTCTGTCAATCCTGTTGCTTAGCGTTGTCGCTATACAACTTGCATTTCAGGTGAATCCTGCTCAGCATGCGCGCGCCGCCTCTCTAGGTGTTACCATTAAAGGGAACAGCCCCGCCGATGGAGGAGAGCTTATTCTTGGCGCGAATAGACAAAGTAATCTCTTTGCGGGAGCGGGCAACGATTATCTTGTCGGTCGCTCTCAATCTGGGAGCGATGTTATGATAGCTGGAGCGGGCAATGATACCTTCAACTTGTGTAGTTCAGGTCCAGATACTGGTTTCATTGTAGCCCCTGCGAAACACACGACTGATAACAGTCACTATACCATCTATATGCGACTCAAGAAGGATTACGTGATTAACTTTGCTCCGCACAAGGATCATGTGATTGGGTGCGACCATATGAGTGCCAATCTGGCCAACCAGGCCGCCTTTCCTTTCCTGGTAGAGGCTCCCTTCCCTGGTCATCCTGATATTGCAGCGACATTGAACAACTTGCCTCAGCAAGATGGGGTGCTCCAGGTGAACGGGAACGCCACCAGCCTGGCTCAAAAGCTGGACACAGGAACCACCATCCCTGTGCAGGGCACGTTGCTAGCCGGATTGCCGGTGAACAATCCTCTCAGGAACTTTGTGTGGACCTGCCTTGCCTGTGCGTCGGTTATCACTGGCGCTCCCAATTACCCAACGCAACTCCAGCCTGGAATCCCAGAACTTCCTGACTATCCCGCGCCGCTTAATGCCACCGTCGAGAGTGATGTTGGAAAAGGCACAGAGAAGCTTTTGGGAGGCACTTCGACCGACGTATTCAGCCTGTTTCTGTTCCCCAACCAGGTTGACTTGCTCAATCAATTGCAGAACCCCAATCCAGGTACTGTACCGCTTGAAAAAATATAGCGTGTGAGTTGCCAGTCACAAGCTTAATCAACTTCTGAAACGGAAAGCCCTCCCTGCCATGCTAGGGAGGGCTTTCCGTTTCACCAGGGAGGACAGAAAGAAGATATCTTCCCTGGTCTTTTTATGAAGTTTAGACCTCAACCACCACTGGCAAAATCATTGGTCGCCGATGTGTGCGTTCAAACAGGAAATCGCTGAGCGTGTGCTTGATTTTATCTTTCACAAATGCCCAGTCGGAGGCGTGGCCATTCAGTCCGGCCAATGAACCCTCAACCTTTTCACGGGCATCGGTAAGCAATTCTTCGGCATCGCGCATATAGACAAAGCCGCGCGAAACGATATCTGGTGTTGCCAGAGGCTTGCCCGTTTCTTTATCGACCGTCAGGACAACCATCAAAATGCCATCTTGAGCCAGAACCTGGCGATCGCGTAGCACAATCTGCCCAACATCGCCGACGCCCAGGCCATCGACAAACACATTGCCGGCGGGTGTATGGGAAGCCATGCGGATACCATCGGGCGAGGCCTCAATCACATCGCCATCTTCCGCAACCACGATATTTTCCTCGGGAATACCAAGAGAATGTGCCAGCTTGGCATGGAGGACCAGCATCCGATACTCACCATGGACCGGCACAAAGTATTGTGGACGGATCAAGCTGAGCATCAGCTTCAGCTCCTCTTGAGCGCCATGGCCCGAGACATGCACATTAGAGATCCCCTGGTAGAAAACCTCAGCTCCCTGGCGGAAAAGGTTATTAATCGTGCGATGCACTGTTTTCTCATTGCCAGGAACAGGGGTTGAGGAGAGGATTACCGTATCGCCTGATTGAATACGGATCAGCCGATGATCCTGATTGGCGATGCGAGTCAGAGCGGACGTGGGTTCGCCCTGGCTGCCGGTACTGATGATCACCACCTGTTCGGGCTTAAACTTATTGATATCCTCCGCGCGGATCAGCATCCCCTTGGGGATATCGAGGTAGCCGAGCTCCATCGCCATCTGCACATTATTGAGCATGCTGCGACCAGCCAGGGCCACATGGCGCTCGTAGCGGACCGCCGTATCCACAACCTGCTGGACGCGTGAGATCAATGAGGCGAACGTCGCGATAATAATGCGGCCTGGCGCATTCGCGAAAATCTTATCGAACGAATCATTGATAACACGCTCAGAAGGGGTATAGCCGGGACTCTCAATGCGTGTGCTATCGCCCATCATCAAAAGCACGCCCTCATTGCCGATGCGCGCCAGGGAGCCAAAGTCAGCGGGGCGGCCATCTACAGGCGTATAATCAAACTTATAATCGCCAGTGAAGACCACATTTCCCAGAGGTGTGTGCACCACAATCCCAACTGCATCGGGAATACTATGGTTTACCCGGAAAAACTCAATCAAGCTATTCCCAAGTTCCACCTGATCGCCGGGAGTCACCACATTCACCGAAGCCAGTTCCAGCAGGCGATGCTCCTTCAGCTTCACATTGATTAGGCCCTGGGTCAGGCGGGTCGCGAAAACGGGGGGGAAATCTAACTTTGGGAGAATATAAGGAATAGCTCCGATATGATCTTCATGACCATGGGTGATAAGCAGGCCTCGGATGCGCTGCTTCTTATCTTGCAGGTAGTTGACATCTGGAATTACCAGATCGACCCCAAACATCTCTTCATCGGGGAACATTACGCCGGCATCGACAAGGAAAATATCCTCGCCACACTCCAACACCATCATGTTCTTACCGACCTCTCCCAGACCTCCGAGCGGGATGAGCCGTAGCTTTTCTATTATCAAGGTATAAAAATCCTCCTGGCTACTCACTATGTGCGTAACCTTCTTAAACTACAAAAATTGATTTTTAGCTTCGATATATCTCTACTTCTGTCTCGGCTTACAGAAGTAAAAGCCAAAATAATATTCGCGCGCTGCGCGCTGTTAAGGAAAGCTCAGATCAAATAGATATCTGTATTCGATGTTGGTCAAATTTTATCAAAGTGCATTTCGTCTTATACTATTGTACAATTAATTGAGATATAACGAGTGTACATTGCTCGTAGAGAGAGGGGCATCTTCCAGCTCTGTTATGAAATGAAGATCGGGCCCTCAAAGGGTCTCGTAGAGCACCAATCGCGTAGGAGAGTCCCTTGCTTACGGAGTTGGTTGACCACAAATCTCACCTTACTCCACAATAGAAAAGCAATCTTTATCCTTACTGTACATAACATATAAAAAATTTCATTGCACAGTCTAGCACACTCTTTCTAAAAAGACAAGGCGTAGTGCCGGGGGAGCAGGGCTATTTCATTCTCTTCTTATGCCGCCTCCGGCGGCGAGAAAGAGGGGGGAGATGAGTGGGGTGTCCCCGCACCCCGCGCCAGGGGTGCAAACTCCTGGACTCCCTTTCTTCTTAGAATAAAATGGCCCTGTCGGGGGAGCGAGCAGGGGATATATCTTTGATAGGTTCCCCCGCGCACCGGCCTTTTTTCTTTTACTGTCGGGCGAGCATCTCCTCTTCACTGAGTGGGCCCAGGGCGGTGAGTACCTGTTTCTCCCGAAGGGGGAAGCGGCGCAGCGCGCGCGTCACATCCTCAGTAGTGATCTTCTGAACGCGCTCAATCTCTTCTTCTATCGTAACCAGGCGGCCTTCCGTTACCCAGTCATTGGAGAGGGCGCGCATCCGGCCAAAGGTGGACTCGCTGCCAAGCACCATGCTGCTAATCCATTTGTCTTTAGCGCGTTGAAGCTCGTCTTCATGGATGCCATCATTGAGCAGGCTATCCAGTTCCATATTAAGCATCTTGAGAACGCGGGGGGCCTCTGCGGGTGTAGAGTTTGCTTCCATCAGCATAATCCCCGTGCCCTCCATTGCCCAGATGCCGGCTCCCGCCGACTCGGCCAGTCCTTTCTGATAGATGTTCCAGTATAGGCGCGAGCCATCGCTATCGCCCAGGATGCTACCTCCGATCGCGGCGGCGTAGTAGTCGGGATCTTTAATGTCGACACAGGGCATGGCGATCAGCATAATCTGCTGCTTCAGCTTTTTGTCGATAATCACATTGTTTATTGGTTGGGCTGGCTCATAATGAGAGGCGTCGCGGCCACTATCGCCGGTTCGCCAGTCGCTGCAATGCTTTTCTATCAGTTCCAGGACGTGATCCCAGTCAAACTTGCCAGCGATCGAGAAGATCAGATTATTAGCGGCATAGCGACGTTTCCAATAGTCGCGCATATCCTCAATTTTCATACCTCGGATACTCTCGCGGCTACCAAGGACATCGCGTCCCAGAGGATGATTGCCAAAGTAGGTCTGCATCAACTTTCGATAGGCGACATTGTACGGTTGGTCCTCCGAGCGCGCGATCTCATTGATGATGACTTCCTTTTCCATCGTGAAGTCCTTCTCGTCCAGCCGGGGATAAACCATATCACTCAAGAGGGCGACGGCCCGGTCCAGATACTCGCTTAGCACGCGAGCATAGTAGACGGTAGACTCATGAGATGTAAAGGCATTGAGCTCGGCCCCGATCTTATTAAATTCCAGGGTAATCTCCTGCCAGTCAAGATCTTTGGTTCCTTTAAAAACCATATGTTCAAGAAAGTGGGAGACACCAGCAATCGAGGGATCGGCCTCGTCTCGTGAGCCAGTATGGACATAATAGGAGACCGCCACCGACTCGAAATCGGGCATGGGTTGAGCAACTATTTGTAAACCATTTTTCAGGCGATGCGTATGGAACACAGTGCCGTTGGCTGTAGTTTCTGTCATAAGAAAACTCCTCTGGGGCTTTCACAACTCTTTCAGGCATGATAGCCCTGACTTCGGGGCCTTGTCAAATTTGGCCTGGACCTCTTCCTCAGGTTGTCGCGCCACCGCAACTGGAACCGGAGCCGGCGGTACAGCCGTAACAATGTTGCTGTGTTTGAATGACTCTCTGCTGGAGATCCTCAAAGCGCGCACAGGCTTCAAAGATAGTTTGTGGCATACCTTTCTGGAGAGGCATCTCTAGCATCTGATTAAAATCGCAATCGTAGAGTTGTCCATCCCAGCCGACCGATAAGGTATTCCGACACATCAACCCGTCGACCGCTCCGGGATTAAAGGCGTCCAGTAACTTTTGCATATAGGTTTCAAGATTGCCGGTCTCCTGCAAAAACTCCAGGTATCGACTGATCGGCATATTATTAAGGGTATAGAGGTGAGTAAACTCGATCCCGTATTTGCGCCGAAGCTGTCGCCGCCAATCGTTTTCCAGGGAGCTCTGCTTACCGGGAAGAAAGGCCCCAACAGGATTTGTCATCAGGTTCAAGACCAGCCCGCTTCCCTCCTGACCATAGCCCAGTTCATTAAAGTGTTGCAATGCCTGGATCGACTGCTCAAACACACCATCCCCCCTTTGGGCGTCGGTCTGGAGGGCCGCGAAAGAAGGCAGCGAGGCCACAACCTCAACCCGATGTTCAGCAAGAAATTCTGGGAGGTACGCGTAGTTTGGAAGCAGAGTAATCGTAAGGTTACAGCGATCAATCACATGGCGATCCAGTCCTCGGGCTCGTTCGACGATCTCTCGAAAATCGGGATGGAGCTCTGGTGCGCCGCCAGTAATATCCAGAGTTGGGATCGAGGTCTGCTCCAGAAGCGTTAGACAGGCCTCCAATACGGAGCGTGGCATAACCTCTTTACGATCGGGGCCGGCGTCCACATGACAATGTTTGCAGGTCTGGTTGCAGCGTTTCCCAACATTCATCTGAAGAATTTGGACACCCGCCGATCGCAAAGGTTGGTAGCCGGCCTGTGCTACTGTATCGGCAAAGGTTTGTGGTAGTGGAAGCTCATTCAGCACCTGAAGCTGTTGTTCTACCGAGGCCAGCCGATGAGCGCGTTTCTGTAAAGTCGGAAGGATTTTCGCCTTGACCAAAGTTATACTCCTGTCACGAGAGAGGGATCGTGGTTACATGGAGACTTTATGCACATGATTGCGCATCTGAACACCGTGGACCAGGGAAGAGCCACCCCGGATCGCCGCCGCGACATGAACTGCCTCTGTCATCTGCTCCAGGTCCGCGCCCTTCTCAAGGCAAGAACTGCTATAGGCATCTATACAATAAGGACATTGAACAGTGTGCGCGACCGCGAGAGCGATCAAAGCCTTTTCCCTTTCGTTAAGTGCCCCTTCGGCGAAAACCGCAGTATACCAATCCAGGAATTTTTGCCAGAGCTCGGGAGCCTCCTTGCCCATATCGGGGAAGTGAGCCAGGTCTTTAGGATCGTAATAAGTCTCCATGATCAGCCTTTCTACGGCAGGCGAACCTGACCGTCTGTATGCATTGTTCCATCTCTGATATTCTACTATAGAACAAAGACCAGGATCACTGTAGCATTATGCGAAATTACCTGTCAATTTCGTTTCTTTTTCACGTGTAAATATTTTAAAAGTAAAATATAGAGGAAGGGGTAGAGACGAATATGCTGGTTGAATTTGGGCTGAGGACTGTGATATGCTAAGCATCATGGAATTCAATGGTTACGGATAAGGTATCTGTCTGTTTATTTATGAATTACAACATTTCCACATATTACCTGTCCCCTATGTTTTTTAGCGCGATACTCAGAATATAAGGAGAGAATTCCATGTCGGGCGCTATACGGGGAGAGCCAGATTACCTGCCTGAAAAGGACCGTGCATTGTCATTGCTTAGAAAACTTTTACATCAGACGGTGACGCAGTTTGGGGCTGAGGGAGCATGTATAGCCCTGTTTGATAAAACCCGCAACCAGATGGTTGTGCGTTCACATATTCGTTTGCGTTCAACAACCACCAGTGTGCGCAAAATTCGTCCAAACCTTCCGGGAATGTCCCTTCCTGGTCGTCCATCTCGCCGCGCTGGCTCTGGCCTGACCGACTCGGGGCCGATGCCAGTTCCCAGAACTCGGTCCTCGCGGGAGTCTCTTGAAGAGGTGGAGGATGTTCTGCCGACGCAAAATTGTCTTTTCCCCATTGGAGCAACCTACTTTCCTGGGCAAGATTTAATTGGTACTGTTTGGAAGCATCAGGTTCCGCAACAGTTTCGCCACGAGGACTATCTAACTCTGTATCAGAGTGTCTCGGGTCCAATGGATGTCACACCCAGTAGCTATGTTGCTTTTCCCCTCAAAGAGCCCGATCTACTTCAAGAAGATGCAGAGAAACCAACCCAGCTTCTGGGTGTGGTTGTTCTCTATCAGATCCGTAGTGGTTCTGGCCTGCACTGCACCCGTGAAGAATTGCAGCGCCAGGGAGAGCTATTGGCGCTCTACATTCAAAATGAGCAGATGAAGCGGGGTTCTGAACGTACCGAAGAGCATATGCGACGGCTTCAACAGATCAGCACTGCCTTTCCAATCGCGGTCAAGCTGGCCGATCTTTTTGAAAGCGTTCACCAGTTTGCCGCCAGCGTCGTCGATGTTTCTTCCATGCTCATCACCATCTACGATCGCGATACTCGTAAGATCTATGATGTATATGCTATTCATGATGGCGAGCGGATCGAAGGTCTTCCATCGCCACCGACTGACCCCGCGCAGCGGCCAGCCTGGTGGCAACTTGCTCAGAAGGAGAAAGCGCCAGTCTGCTTTTCACCGACCGAAGCCAACGATGGTGAGTATGATGAACTAATGACCGGCATCTGGGGGGATCAGCGGCAAGCTGAGTCCTTTCTGATGCTGCCCATGAAAATGTTCAAGCGGTTCGTTGGTTCTGTCTCGATTACCAGCAAAGTTCCCAATGCCTATGGCCCTGAGG
>CAXTTV010000088.1:0-19038 GCA_964247295.1 uncultured Ktedonobacteraceae bacterium
CGATCCGTGAGGGAGGCCGCACCGTGGGTGCTGGTATCTGTACCTCCGTAATTGCGTAGAGTTCTCGCGAACAGTCGGAATCGAGTTCCTGATCCCAAGTAAGGGCCGGGAACTCGAACCGTAGTTAGTCAGGTTACCAACGACGGAGAAGAAGCAAAGAAATGGCAAGTAAAGGTAAAGAGAACAGGATTGTAGTCACACTTGCCTGCAACGTCTGCAAGCATCGTAACTACTCCACCTCGAAAAACAAAAAAAACAATGCCGAGCGTCTGGAACTTAAAAAGTTCTGTCCCCATTGTCGCGTACAGAGAGCCCACCGCGAAACCAAATAGGGAGTAACAGCGGTCTCCTACTGATCGAGAAAGGTTCAACGTGGCTAAAACAATGACCGACAAACAAAGAAATGGTAGCCAGGGCCAGGCGTTGGAAGCGAGAGAGCGTGGGGACAAGGAGAAGGTCAAGGCATCCGTAAAAAGCAGCGGACCGGTGGCCCGTGGGACTGGAGCTAATAAAGCAGGCAAAAAGGCCGATGTGTCCTGGGCCAGCCGAATGCGCGCCTCGGGCCCTATCAGCTTTTTACTTAGCGCCTGGAATGAGCTGCGTTACAAAGTAACGTGGCCGACCGTATCGGAAGCGCGGAACATGACAATCACCGTCATCGCCCTTTCTGCTGCGGTTGGTTTAGTGTTAGGAGCAGCAGACCTGGGGTTGCAGCAACTCTTTCAATTGATTATTCGCAGATAAAAGAGCCAGGACAAGCCACCAAGAGACATGAGGGAAAACACCGTGGTTACTGAACATACCGATGGGAATGATCAGGATCAGACAGGGCAGGCCGGTTCCGGTACTCCACCTGGCGTCACCACCTCGTCCGAGCAAGATCAAAAATTAGGTTCGGGAGAGCGTGCCTGGTACGCAATCCATACCTACTCTGGTTACGAGAATAAAGTAAGAAGCCACCTCGAAGCACGTATCACCTCAATGGATATGCGCAACAAGATCTTCCGAGTCATCGTTCCTATGGAAGAAGAGGTGGAGATCAAACAGGGTCAGCGCCGTACAGTTCAGCGAAAAGTTTTTCCTGGCTATGTGCTGGTCGAGATGATCATGAGTGATGAAGCCTGGTATGTTGTGCGTAACACTCCCGGTGTCACCAGCTTTGTGGGTTCTGGTACCCGTCCCGTCCCGCTTCAGGAGTTTGAGATTAAATCCATTCTGAAGCAGGTTACTAAGGAGACAGACAAGCCGAAAGCCAAGATTAGTTTCTCGAAGGGCCAGAGCGTCCGAGTTATCGACGGACCCTTCACGGAATTTATTGGTACGGTCAGTGACATTAATATGGACCGAAATAAAGTCACCGTCCTCGTTTCCTTTTTCGGTCGCGAAACACCAGTGGTCCTGGATTTTCTCCAGGTTGAGAAGATTTAGCTAGCCCATTGCGCTAGAGTAATAGAGTGGGGTCCTGGGCCGAAGCCCTTGGCGAGGTGTGGGTTGTCCCCACTTCTTTCCCCTTCTTGCCGCCGTAGGCGGCAGAAAAACTCATTTATGGAGTAGAATAAAAGGACCCGTTGAGGAGCTTAAAAAACAATGGCAAAACGTGTCAAAGCTGTAGTCAAGTTACAGATCCCGGCAGGCAAGGCCAATCCCGCGCCACCGATCGGTACCGCGCTCGGTCCTCAGGGCGTAAACATTATGCAGTTCTGCAAAGAGTATAATGAGCGTACCACGAGTCAAGCCGGGATGGTTATTCCCGCCGAAATCACGATTTATGAAGATCGTTCATTTACCTTTGTTACCAAGACCCCCCCGGTGCCCGACCTTTTGAAAAAGGCGATTAATTCCGACAAGGGTTCCGCGACTCCCAATAAGTCAAAGGTGGGCTCTATCAACCGCGATCAACTGCGCGAGATCGCCGAATTGAAAATGAAAGATCTGAACGCCATCAATATTGAAGGCGCGGAGCGCATGATCGAAGGTACTGCACGTAGCATGGGTATCACCATCGCCTAGCCGTAGCCCGAAGTCACTGCGGACATTCTGCCACAAGGAGGGCTAATTAAGAATGCCAAAACACGGAAAAAAATATGAGGAGGCGCTTAAGCTTGTCGATCAGGAGAAGCTGTATGAGCCCCAGGAAGCTGTTTCGCTCCTCAAAAAGTTGAACTACGTGAAATTTGATCCGACGGTCGAACTCCATATGAAGCTCGGTGTCGATCCCCGACATGCCGACCAGATGGTGCGCGGCGTTGCAATGCTGCCCGCTGGTACTGGTAAAGAGGTGAAGGCTCTGGTCTTTACTCAGGGCGAGAAGGTTACCGAGGCTCAGGCCGCTGGTGCGGACTTTGTTGGCCTGGACGACCTGATTCAGCAGATTGAAAACGATTGGTTCGGGTTTGATGTCGCGATTGCGACCCCCGATGTGATGGCTAAAGTTGGTCGTCTAGGTAAGAAACTTGGTCCTCGTGGCCTGATGCCCAGCCCGAAAGCTGGAACGATCACTTTTGATATCGCTAAAACCGTTCGCGACGTTAAGGCTGGTCGTGTGGAGTTCCGCGTTGATAAAACCGCGCTCCTACATATTCCCGCCGGTAAAGTCTCCTTCAGCGAAGAGTCTCTGATGGCAAATCTGACCTCGGTGATGACCGCTGTTGTCGCAGCGAAACCCTCGGGCGCGAAGGGTTCCTATATCAAGACCGTCACTTTGACCTCAACCATGTCGCCCAGCATCCACCTGGATGTTGCCGCCACGACCGCCTTGAGGTAGTCTTTCTCTATGGAATGGAGTTGAGCGGCACTTGCATCTTTTCCTGGAAAGTTCCGCTCCTCCAGTAGACAGATCAACGCACTTCTGTTATAATGCAGTCGTGCATTCAGCAAAAGTGATAGTGTAAGCCTCTACCGAAGACAGCAAGTATGCCACGAGGCGTGTAAATGATCCGCGTGATAAGCGGGATCGGCTTGCCGAGGAATCGTAAAAGGTAATCATCTGATTGTAGAGTGGACGGGATCAGGTCCTGTTCAAATCACTCTACGGTTCTGTCTGCAAGGACGAACGGTCAAGATTGGTTCATAAAATACGTTTCTCTCCACCTTCGGTAGTATACGAAGGTTTTTTTTATTGCTCGCGCTATGAGCAGACTCTAAAGCCGAAAGGGGGAAACGTCATGCCAACCCAGGCAAAAGCTGAAAAGATCGACGAATTAGCAGAGAAACTGAGTCGCGCGACCGTTGCGATCCTGGTCCAGACTCAGGGCCTGACCGTAAAAGATATGAACGATCTGCGCGCCAAAATGCGTGCCGCCAACGTTGATTTCCAGGTCGCTAAAAACACCCTGCTTCGCATCGCTTCTGAGCGCAATCATATGACTGATCTTGATACCGCTATTTTCAATGGTCAGACTGCGGTTGCTTTTGGATACGAGGACGAAGTAAAGGCCGCGAAGGCCGTCTCCGACTATATTGGCAGTTCCAAGGTTGCGGTCCTGAAGTCAGGTATTCTTGGTGGCCGCAATCTAACGGCTGATCAGGTGACCAGCCTTGCCAAGATGCCCGGTGGTAAAGACAACGCTAAAGCTCAGGTTGTCGGTACCATTCAGGGACCGTTATCCAACGCCTACAATTTGTTTGCCGCGCCTCTGCGCGATCTTTGTTATGTTATCCAGGCCCGCGCCGACCAGATGAACACTGGCGCGTCCGCCGAGTAATTGTATTAGGAGAAAAAAACAATGGCTCTCGATTCCATCATTGCTGAGATTGAAAAGTTGAACGTCCTTGAGCTTGTTGCGTTAACTAAAACCCTTCAAGACAAGTGGGGCGTCAGTGCCGCTCCCGTCGCTGTCGCTGGTGGCGCTCCCGTCGCCGCCGCTGGTGATGCTCCCGTCGCCGCCGTTGAAGAGCAGACTGAGTTCGACGCTATTCTGACCGATGTTGGCGCGAACAAGATCAACGTTATTAAGGTCGTACGTGAGCTGACCGGTCTGGGTCTAAAAGAGGCCAAAGCCGTTGTTGATGGCGCGCCTGCTCCCATTAAAGAGGCCGTCTCCAAAGAAGAGGCTCAGAAGATTTCCGACAAGCTGGCTGAGGTTGGCGCGAAAGTTACCGTTAAGTAACGCTCCCTTATATAGGGACTTGCAGGGATTGCTTGTGGATGCGGAGCTATCCGCCCACGGCTATCCCTCTTTCTTTTTCTAAAGATCTTTATCTCTGGACGCGTTGCACCCTGCATGCTATAATGCAGACAGTACAATTTTCCTATCACACCTTCAGGAGGTATATACCGCGTGGCTTTGACTGCTGAACAAAAGAACGAAGTTATTGCTAACGCCCGTGTACACGAGACAGATACCGGATCGCCAGAGGTCCAGGTTTCGTTGCTTACCGAGCGTATCCTTCAGATGACTGAGCACTTGAAAGTGCACAAGCATGACCTGCATTCGCGCCGTGGTCTACGCATGATGGTTGGACAGCGCCGCCGATTGCTTACTTATCTGGGTAAAAAGAGCCCTGAGCGCTATCGCGCGTTGATCGCGAAACTGGGTCTGCGCCGCTAATTCTGGAGCGGAAGATAGACGACTCAAAGATATGTTTGCTGGGTGCGGTCGGTCTGGGCCCGACCGCCACTTTTACTTTTTTCTCCTGCCCTGAATGTGAGACTTGTGTTGGTAACCATTGCTGGTAAACAAAGATAACGTGTAGAACGAAGACGAGAGACTAAAAGACAAGCAATAGAGAGTACGCGTCCCCCCCTACTGGTACCGAAGAGATATACACGAGAGGCGCAAGGAAGTAGAACAGAGCTGATTGTCCAGAGCCTGAACATTGGAGGGTAGGAAACGCTCCGATGGTTTTCAGGATTGTTAGTATTCATGATACTGGGGATGCCAGAGTAAGATGACACTCCTCTCGAAAGACGTTAGAGCAAGAGCAGACATGTAAGCTCTATTAGAGATGACAGGTCAGACCACAACTCTGCGTGTGAGCGAGCGAACGGGCAAGTAGAAGGCCAAGGGGTGTTAGTAGTTCGGAGGAAGTATGATTCATCGTCAAGAAGCTGTCATCGGCGGTCGTGTTATGAGCATTGAGACCGGTCGAGTGGCAGAGCAAGCTAATGGTGCTGTTCTGGTTCGTTATGGCGAGACTATTATTCTGGCGACTGTGGTTGCCAGCGCCGAGCCCCGTGAAGGCGTCGATTTTTTCCCTCTCACTGTTGATGTAGAAGAACGTATGTATGCCGCTGGTAAGATCCCCGGTGGGTTTATTAAACGCGAAGGTCGCGCTTCTGAACATGCTATTCTCGCCTGTCGTCTGACTGACCGTCCTCTGCGTCCTCTCTTCCCTAAGGGGTATCGCAACGATGTCCAGATTGTGGTTACCGTTCTCTCTGTAGATCAGGAGAATGACGCGGATATTATGGGCATTGTTGGAGCCTCAGCTGCGCTCTCTGTCTCTGATATTCCTTTCGCTGGGCCCGTTGGCGCGGTTCGCGTGGGGTATCTGGACGATCAACTGGTGATTAACCCTCCTATCTCTCGGATGCACGAGTCCCGGCTCGATCTCTCAATTGCTGGCACTGCTGATGCCGTGATGATGGTTGAGGCTGGCGCGAAAGAGTTGCCCGAGGATCTGATGCTGGAGGCGGTCCGCTTCGGCCACGAGGCTTTGCAAGATATTATTAAGATGCAGGACAAGCTGGCTCAGGCGACAAATAAGGCAAAGGTTCCTTTCCAGCCCCCGGCCTCCGATACCGAGCTTCAGAAAAAGGTCTCGGATTTTGTGCTCCCTCGCTTTGAGGTGGCGGTAAACACTACTGACAAGGCTTCTCGTTCCTCCGCTCTGGATCAGGTGCAGGTTGATCTAATTGAGTCAATGACTGCGGAATATCCTGATCGCTTAAAGGATATTTTAAGTTTCTATGAGAAGGAACTGAAAAGCTATGTTCGTAACAATATTCTGGATAGTGGGCTGCGTCCCGATGGCCGCGATTTGAAGACGATCCGTCCGATCAGTTGTGAGGTTGGCCTGCTGCCACGTACGCATGGATCGGCGATCTTTACCCGTGGTCAGACGCAGGTGCTCAGCGTGGTAACGCTTGGTTCGCCCGGTGATGAGCAGATTCTCGACGGTCTGGGCTCAAACGAAAGCAAGCGCTTCATGCACCACTATAATTTCCCCCCTTATTCCACGGGTGAGAGTAAGCCTCTACGCGGCCCTGGTCGACGTGAGATTGGACACGGCGCTCTGGCTGAGCGCGCCGTCGCGGCGGTAATTCCGGCTCAAAATGAGTTCCCATACACGATCCGCGCGGTCTCCGATATCCTTTCCTCCAATGGTTCGAGCTCAATGGGTTCTGTCTGCGGAACCACCCTGGCGCTAATGGATGCCGGTGTGCCAATTCATGCTCCAGTTGCTGGTGTGGCAATGGGTCTGGTAATTGGCGAGGGAGCGCGCGAGGGTAAGTGGGCGATCCTGACGGATATCCAGGGTATCGAGGATGCCCTGGGCGATATGGACTTTAAGGTTGCCGGTACCGCCGATGGTGTCACGGCGCTCCAGATGGACATTAAGGTCAAGGGCATTACGTACGAAATTATGGCCCAGGCTTTGCAACAGGCGCACGAGGGCCGTATGTTCATTATGGAGAAGATGCTTGACGCGATCGACGCACCCCGTGAGGAGCTATCGGAGTTCGCGCCTCGTATTCAGACTATTAAGATTAATCCTGATAAGATCGGCGCTGTCATCGGCCCAGGCGGCAAGATGATCCGTAAGATCCAGGAGGAGAGTGGAGCCAAGATCGACATTGAGGATGATGGCTCTGTAAACATCTCCGCCAATAATGGTGATGCGATGCAGCACGCGATGGATGCGGTTCGCGCTCTGACTGAAGAGGTCGAAGTTGGTCGCATCTATACCGGGACAGTTCGCCGCATTGTGGACTTTGGCTGCTTTGTGGAGATCCTTCCTGGTAAGGAGGGGCTGGTGCGCACCTCACAACTGGCGGATTATCAGGTAATGCGTCCCGAGGATGTAGTTTCGATCGGCGATGAGATTACAGTAATGGTAATCGAGGTTGACGGCCAGGGCCGTATCAATCTTTCGCGCCGTGCCGCACTAAGCGGTGAGATGCCCAGCGCAGCCGAGTTGGAGAGTGAGCGTGGTCCTCGCGGTCGTGGCGGTATGGGTGGTGGTCGTATGGGTGGCGGTGGCTATGGCAATCGTGACCGGGACATGGTTCCCAATCGTAACCCCGGTGGCGGTGGCTATGGAGATCGCGGTGGAAACCGGGATCGCGGTGGTTATGGAGATCGCAATGGTGGCTATGGAGATCGGGACCGCAACCGTATGGGTGGTGGAAACCCTGGTGGCGGCTATGGAGATCGCAGTGGCGGCTTTGGTCAGCGCCGCCCGATGGGTCCTGGCGGCCCTAATCGCGGCCCTGGCCCTGGCAATCGGGATCGTGGTGGCTTCGGTCCGCGTCCGTCTGATCGCCGCTGGTAGTCTCTTTACGCCAATAATGCCATGCTAAAAAAGAACATCTATGTTGGGTGCATATCACCCGGCATAGATGTTCTTGCTATTTCTCTTATAATCCTCAGAAAGGAATCATAGAGCGTATGTCCGCAGAAGAACTCCTGCAAGAAGTCGCAGTCGAGGTTTCCACCTGCTCCAAATGCAAATTATGTAATGGCCGGAACCGGGCGGTCCCCGGTGAAGGCGATCCCCACGCGCGTATCCTTTTTATCGGTGAGGGTCCTGGCTTTCACGAAGACAAACAGGGGCGGCCCTTTGTAGGACCATCTGGACGCTTTCTAGCCGAACTATTGGCGAGTATCAATCTTGAGCGCAAACAGGTATTTATCACCAATGTTGTAAAGTGTCGCCCCCCAGAGAACCGGGACCCGGAGCCGGACGAGATTAAAGCTTGCGATGACTATCTGGATCGCCAGATCGCCGCGATTAGGCCGAAAGTTATTGTCACGCTAGGTCGTTTCTCCATGGCGAAATTTTTCCCAGGGGAGCGTATCAGTAGCATTCATGGTCGAGCCCGCAAAAAGGGTGACTATATCTGCGTCCCGATGTTTCATCCAGCCGCCGGCCTACGCAATCCTCAAACGATGGAGCAGATGAAGCAGGACTTTAAAAAGCTGCCGATAGTCGTCGCGGAGGCGCGCCGCTTAGCCGCATCCGAGGCAGCCGCAGCTCCGGCTGAGCCAGTAAAGCCCCTCACGGTAGAGAAGCCGGAGGACGAGCCGCCGCAACAGCTCTCCCTCTTCTAATCGGATAGATTATATTCGTGGGGTACCCACCCAGGCCGCAGGGCCGCACGCTTGCGACTCTGTTGGGAAAGTCAGGAAGGGTCTTCTCACACGGTGCCATCGTCCGTACGTAGATCGGGTCGCGTGCGACTCTGCTGGGAAATTCGGAGAAAGATGAAAGATGGCACGTCTTCGCGGCGGAGGACGGCCCGTCGAGCGCCGCGAAGACGTGCCGCATCTGGCGCACCGCGCCATGCCTGCGGGGAGATTCCGCATCCCGCCACCTGGCGCACGCTTCGCGAAGCGCTCCTCCCGCACCTCAAGGGCGTTCCCTTTTCCCAACAGAGTCGCCAGCGGCGGCCCTACATCGTTTCCCATTCCTGAAACATCGGGGTGATCAAGCCTTCAAAGATATCCGAGCGTTTCTCCTCAAAAACCCTCAGGACCGCGAAAAGGGGCCGTGGCAGACCCTGTATGCGTGCGGTCGCCAGTTCCGCCATGGCCTCGGGATCGCGCTCTAATGAGGTATAAACAACACCAAGCCAGAAATGGATATCCTCCCGCCTCTCGATAAGCAGCGCCTGATCTAGCCTCTCTCGCGCCTGCTCATAGTCTCCTCGTAACCAATCAGCGACAGCATGACAAAGATCTGAAAGATAATCTTCAGGGTCCAGGTCGCCAATTCTGTCCAGGCGGTCCGCGCTCTCCAGGTTGCCTGGCTCAAGGCACATCCGCGCCCATTCCAGCAGCCACCCATAACTGGTCTGCTGATCGTCCAGTTGCCAGCTCTCCAATATATCAGGGTAGGCCCGCTCAAAATCGTCTTGAGCAAGATAGACCCGGCCCCGGTTATAATAGGCCTGGGCACTACGTGGGTTTAGTTTAATAGCCTCTGTATAGCTTTCAATCGCCTGAGGGAAGCGGTCCAATAGAATCTCCATATTGCCACGATGGTTGTAGGCCGAGAAGTTTTTGTGGTCCAACTCAATCGAGCGTGTGTAGCTTTCAAGGGCCTGCTCATATTCCTTGAGATTGCGGTAACAATGCGCTCGATTATAATAGAGACGGGGACCCTCCTCATCTAATTCAATGGCTCGATTATAATCTTCCAGGGCTTGAAGATCATCCCCAAGATGATAATGCACATTGCCACGATTAAAGTGAAGGACTCCATCATCTGGAGCCAGATCTAGAGCCCGATCGAGATCTTTAAGAGCACCTGCATAATCATCCCGCGAGATCGCGATATTGGCCCGATTACTATATCCAGTAGTATCTTCAGGCTCCATCTCAATCATTTTGGTGCAGTCCGCCAGAGCTTGCTCATACTCGCCTAGAGCATAGTATGCCCCCCCACGATTGTTGTAGATCGCGGCATCGGTAGGATCTAACTCCAGCGCCCGGCTATAGTCTTTGATTGCTCCCCGATAATCTCCGGTTGAAGAGCGAGCCAGTCCGCGATTATATAGAGCCGCGACATCCTCCTGGTGCTGCTCCAAAACTTTTGTAAAGTCTACGATCGCCTGTTCAAACTGCTCAAGATACGAGTAAGCCACGCCTCGACTATAATAATAAGAGCTATCCAGTGGCTCAAGCGCGATCGCCTGATTATAATCGTCGAGGGCCTGCATATATTTGTTGATAGCGGCATAGGCCAGTCCGCGATTATTATAAGCCGCACTATCTCGCGGTTCCAGCGCGATCACACGGGTACAGTCGTCGATTGCCTCGCGATATTTCCCAAGCGTGTAATATACGCCAGCCCGATTAAAATAAGCCTGACTGTAGCGCGGGTGGAGCTCAATCGCGCGGGTATAATCAGCGATCGCCAGTGTATACTCGCCCAGAGAGAAATAGGCATCGCCACGATTGCGATAGGCAATGGGATCAAGTGGGTGTTGCAGAACCGCCTGATCGTATTCACCCATGACTCGCCAGTATTTATTCAGGCTAATCTGCACATCTGAGATACTCCGGGAAGAGAGGCTCAGGCCTGGTACATGTTCCGCCAGAGCGGGTTGACTTAAAATTAATGGAGTGCGGCGACCCGAGAGCAGGCTTTCAGATTGCTGAGCCTCGCGAACCGCCTCGTAAAAAGCCTGAATGCTAGCGTAACGACGCTTAGGATCTTTCTCCAAACCTCGTAACAGGACCTCTTCCAGGGCGGGCATCGCCATCACCGAGTGCTCCTGAAGTCGTGTTGGCCGTACAAATAAATGTTGAGTCGCGATCTCCGCAAACGATCCCTTGAAGGGCGGTCTGCCGTTCAACCATTCATATAGGAGCAGAGCCAGCGCGTACTGATCGCTGGCAGGCGTAGAAGCTGATCCCTGCAAAAGTTCGGGAGCCATATAAGTAATCAGATCGGAGATATTCAGGAGATCCGGCTCCTGGTGGGAACGGGAGATATTGGTCAAGGAGGACAAAGCGAAATCCGTTACCACTAATTGATTATACTCGCTCAAAAGAATATTCCGAGGCGTCAGCTCTCCGTGGACAATGCCTCGTTCATGAGCATATTGAAGTGCGCCCGCGATCTGCCCGGCATACGTTACAATTGTCTGGGCAGGTAGCGTCACACCGTCAGCATGACGTTGACCGACACTACCCTGGGACGCGAACGGTATAATCAGAAATGGCAGCCGCTCTTGAACTCCGAAGACCTTGATCGACAAAATATGTGGATGCTCTAACGTCGCGAGACGGGCCGCCTCTTCCAGAAATTGTTCTTGTCCTGCTTGAGTCAGCCGAGTATGGAAAATTTTTACAGCGACCTGAGCCGCAACCGAGGTGCTACCTTCTGGCTGTCCCAAGTACACATCGGCAAAGCTTCCCCGGCCAAATAGATAGATGAGGCGGTACTCTCCGAATAGTTGCCCCTTGCGGTCTACCATGAAAAAACACCTTCCTTGTACCAGGATTTCTGTGAATAAAAGTAGATATAATTGCGAACAGTCTCCAAGCATCTCTATCGTAGAAGACAGAAGGACAGGCGTCAAGAGAAAAGCATAGATTGAGTATCTATTAAAGACATTTTTCCCATATATGACAGTATCGCGGTAAAATATGGTATCGTATGTCATGTTAGTTTGACATATATATATCTTTCTTGTAGCAACTATGGTAAAATTTTTCTATCTCAATCATTCTTATAATATACAGAGAAATTGCGACCATCCTACGTGTTTACAGGAATACAATAGCTTACACTGTGTAGTGGTCATTTTCTCTAATGGGTTCTCATATTGGGAGAAAAAATGAATAAATGTAAAAAACTATGTTATTTTGGTATGCTCTCCCTTGTTCTGGCGGCTTTCTTTACCTTCCTACCTATCTCTACACCTCCAACTCTGGCCGCCTCAACCTGGCAAGGACATACGAACGCATGGGTAAACGTCCGTGCGAGCGTGAACAGTAGTAGTAAATTAGTAAGCACTCTGGCACCTGATACCAACGTCACTATATATGAAAGTGTCAAAGGTCAGGCTGTTTGGGGTGGTATCTCAACCTGGTATCGTATTTCAAGCTCTACAAAAAATGCACAGTATGCTTATTCACCTTTAGTAGACAAGGGTAAAGTCAACCTGCCATCAGTTCCAAATGCGGGGAAAGTCATTTTAATCAAACTAGGGCAGCAGCACCTCTATGCGTACGATAATCACAATCTGATGTATCAGACTTTGGTCACCAGTGGTCGGCCAGGCCTGGAGACGCCAACGGGGACCTATCATATCTTTGAGAAGGATCATCCCACAACATTTCATTCTCCATGGCCTCTGGGATCGCCATACTACTATCCACCAACTTACATCAATTATGCGCTGGCGTTCCGTGAAGACGGATACTTCATCCATGATGCGACCTGGAGAAGTGAGTTTGGTCCTGGCACCAACAAATGGCACAATGATCCAGTCTATGGTTGGATGACAGGCAGCCATGGTTGTATCAACGTTGATCTTAACGCTGCGCACTGGCTGTACACCTGGGCTTCGAATGGCACGACGGTCCAGATTACCAATTAGCCTCAAATATAGAAAAGGTCGGAAACCTATTGCATTGTTGGGCTTCCGACTCTTTTTTTGTGGTTTTTCAGAAATGTGTATAGCGATGGCAACGGAAACGATTCCCGTTCCTCCGTAAGCAAGCAACTCTGTTGGAAAAAGGGGAAACGTCCTTGAGGTGCGGGAGGAGCGCTTCGCGAAGCGTGCGCCAGGTGACGGGATGCGGAATCTCCCCGCAGGCATGGCGCTCGTCCTACGCCGCGTCCACGGGCCCTTTTCTGCCAGATTCGCGACCGCAATCCATGGAGTCGAAAGCGCCCTTCAGGCGCGGTAGGAGCGCCCCGCGAAGCGTGCGCAACGTACGGGACATGGTCCCACATCCCGAATGAATGGCGCTTCGCGCCAGAAGCGGCATGTCATCGCGGCGCTCGACGGGCTGTCCTACCTCGCGTCCACGGGTCCTTCTTCGATCTTTCGCCAAATTATCCCAGCAGAGTCTCAAGCAACTGCCCTATGGTGTTCATGGCATCCGTGTCGCCTGGAGACGTTCATCACCGACATTTCCCAACAGACTTGCTCGCTATTGTCCTCTTTTTTGGCCAAAGATATTGACATTGCCCGGTCCACCTTTGTTGGGTGGCGTCTGGGCGGGAGGCAAGGAGGAATTTGAGCCCTGAATGGATGGTTGTGTGCCATCTATCATCAAGTCGTTCACCGTTGCGGTTCCATCTGGTTGCAGACCCGTTGTACTGGAGACGGTCCCCTGAACTATATTGTCTGGCCGTGGGAAATTATCGGGCGCGAGGTTGTACTTCTTGGAAGCGTAATCGATAATTTGATGCCAGATCGGGCCGGCTCCTGTGACACCAATGACATTGTTCATATAACTGTGATCGCTATTACCCGCCCAGACGCCGACCGCGAGGTATGGAGTATAGCCGATTGTCCAGTTGTCAGCATAATTTTCGGTTGTGCCAGTTTTGGCCGCGACCGGGCGGTCCAGCAGCTCCAGTGGATTTCCCGCGCCAAACTCGTCGTGGCGCGCCTCTGTATCAGATAGGATATTCGTCATCAGGTAGGCAACCTCCTTGCGGATCACCTCCTGTCCCTTGGGATGAGCTGCATCATATTTGTACATTACTTTCCCCTGGCTATCGTCGATCTGAAGGATGGGAACTGGAGCGACGCGGACACCCTGGTTCGCGAAGGTTGCATAGGCACCCGTCATATTCAGAAGCGACTCCGGAATCGTACCAAGCGCCGTCGACGCTCCAAAATCGCCGCTCTTATGTGTTGCCACGTTTTTTAAGCCCAGGCGACCAGCCATATTCACAACATTAGGAATACCTGTATACATGATGGCACTAACAGCCGGTACATTCAGAGAGTTTGCCAGAGCTTTACGAACCGTCACATTGCCATGGAACTTGAGATCGTAGTTGTTCGGCGAATAATAGGTACCGTCCCCCATCGGATATGGGTAATTCGTTTTATGGTCTGCCATCGCCATTCCAGGATACCAACCCATCTCAAATGCCGTCGCGTACACAATCGGCTAGAACGAAGAACCTGGCTGTAGTGCAGCGACCGCAGCATTTGTCTGACCCTGTACCTGAGGAGTATTCATAGTATAGCTGGCACTGCCATTCATCGCCAGGATCTCACCGGTCTTAGGGTTCATAACAACCGCTGCCGTATTATTCACGTTTTTCTCACCACTGAGTGAATCGATGTGACCCTGGTAGAAATCATCCACCGGTTTGTAGAGGTTATCATAGGAAACCTGCTCAACCTTTTTTTGAAGGTCCAGATCAAGAGTGGTGTAGATGTTATATCCACCATTCAAGAGTCGTTCCTCACCGAGAGAGGAAGCCAGTGTATCGATCACATAGTTTACAAAATGGGGAGCCTGTTTTTGCAAATAGTTGTTATGCGCTTTAAAAGGCATTTTCTTAGTCTCTGTCTTGGCCTTTTGAGCTTGCTCCAGCGTAATCATATTTTCATCGATCATTGCCTGAAGCACAATTTTCTGACGCGCCTGAGCCGCTGGACGATTGTCTTCGCTTGCCGGGCTGTAGAGCGAGGGGCCTTGGGGCAGGCCAGCCAACAGGGAAGCTTGAGCTAACGTCAACTGCGAGACGGCTGGTTTACAATTTTTCCCATTAGCATCACATTTCGGTTTCAACCCAAAGTAGTTTTGGGCCGCCGCCTCGACGCCATAGTTGAGATTTCCGTAGAAGACCGTATTAAGATACATTTCCATAATCTTCCACTTGGGATACTGCTGTGTGAGTCCGTAGGCCAGTACAGCCTCCTGACCCTTCACCTGGATATTCCGGCTATTCAGCGTTCCCAGGAAGAGCTGGTATTTAATTAACTGTTGCGTAATTGTGCTACCGCCACCAACAACGGAATTACTCTGTGAGTTCTCGTAGGCGGCGCGCAGAATACCCTGGGGGTCAACACCGTTGTTTGTCCAGAAGGTGCGGTCCTCAGCAGCCACAGTTGCGTTCACTAACAAAGGAGAAATGTCTTTATAATCAACATAGGTACGGCGACCATGCCCATTGCGTTGATCATAGATCTCGGCCAACATTGCACCATTGCGGTCATAGATCCGAGTGGTCTGGGCCAGATTATGATCAGCAATTTTATTTAATAAGGGGAGTTGAGTTTGGTAGTATGCATACGCAGCCCCACTCATCGAGGAAGAGAGCACCAATAGTACAATCCCTACGATAATCGCGGCGATACCCAGTCGCCTGCCCAAATAGCCACTCCCACGAGAGGAGCGGCGGCGCTTGAGCATCAACATACGATTCACGCGGTTTCTGCGCTGCGCAGTCTCTGCTTTAGGTGGGTTCTCAAAAGTGAGCAGAGCCTTACTATTTTCTATTGTCGTGTTTTGGCTTGTATCATTCATAATAGTAGAGCGAGCCTCTTCGCGCCCATGTAACATAGGCTCAGTCATAACAAAACTTTCCTCCAGTGGCACAGGATATTTCGCACAACCCTATCTCACTAACATCCTTCTGTGTACACATGTAAAGAAGGAACATTTTTGCTAGATCCTCGTGTTCTTTTATATAAGATAGAACTATGTGTATGTAGAACGTATAAGCATATACCCTCTTCGCTTCCATTTGTTCTGCATCCTATTCCATGCAAGAGAAACAAGGAACACAAAGGAAAGATTATAAACTCTAGCATTCGACTGTTTCAAAGTATGTCACTTAAATGATATCTGTTGACGCGTGAGGATGCAACATCTCCTATCATAAGGCGTACATAAGTAATAGGGAACAGGCTATGAGGGGAGCAATTTTTATGAGTCAACAAGAATTTTTGCATAAACAAGATAATAGGGAAGAGCAAGAGCAAACTCAACATCCCTACTTCTGGTCGGATGGAAAAGCGGAGCCGCGAGAGGAGTCGCCCTCTAACTTTTCGGAGCCTTTGATGGGTGATTATGGTACTGGTTATCAGGAACGTCGGTATGAAGAACGAAACCGTGAAAAGCCTGTGACCGTGGATGCTGATCCTATCCCTGGAGGAGAGCGGAGGCAGCAACAAACGTTTAGGCCGTCATTTATTAGATCTGGCCCTCAAAGAGCTGGCTGGACGCAACCTGGACGAATGAATTTTGCTTCTTTGCTTATCATGATTGTCTTGCTCCTGGTGTTAGCTCCTGTCATTATCAAAGTGATTGGTTTTTTGATCGCGGTGCTGGGCGTTTTACTTGTTGCCGCACTGCTACTGCTGTTTATTCCAATCACTGCGATCTTTATGGGCTATCTGTTTCTACGGATCTTGTTGCGCAGAACGCTGGGTCAGAGTCGTTCTCGAAGATCTTGGCGACGTGGCCGGAGAGATTGGCCGCAAGGACCTTTCTGGTGGTAAAGATACTGGTGCAGCGTAGGATTGGCGCTTCCCTCCCCTTTTCTGGTACAATGACAGGACTGATTTTAGAATAAGTTGCCAGGACATTGTCTTTGCGAGTAACAATCTTTAAGTACCGCCTGACAAAACCAGGGAGAGAATAGAGCAAATTGTGACAGCACGTGAACGTAAAAGAACCAGACAGCAGTCCAGGAAAGAGTACCGGTCCTCTCATGAAACGCCCCGTATAATGCATCCAGTCCAGTTGGATCGACCGGCCTCAGAGCTAGATCTGACAAAAATCAGCGATTTGAGGGCCCTGCTTTTCGCGCATAATATGCGCCCCAATAAATCTTTCGGTCAGAATTTTTTGATTGATCGACCATCATTAGAGAAGATTGTTGAGGCTGCGGAGTTACAGGTAGAGGATCAGGTGTTAGAAGTGGGCTCGGGTACTGGTGTTCTAACGCGAGAGCTCGCCATCCACGCTCGCCGTGTGATTGCCGTGGAGTTAGAGCGTGATATGCTCGCATTGCTGGAGAGTACAATTGGCCAGTATTCCAACATCGAGGTAGTGGCGAAAAACCTCCTTTATCTTGATCCAACCGATCTTTATGGGCAGGAGCCATATAAGCTGGTCGCGAACCTCCCCTATTATATTACTGCTCCCACCTTCCGACATTTCCTGGAGAGCGCCAATCCGCCCCGGACAATGGTTGTCATGGTTCAAAAAGAGGTCGCGCAACGCATCTGCGCGCAGCCGGGAGATCTTAGTGTGCTGGCGATCAGCATTCAATTATATGGTACACCTGAGATTGTGGATTACGTACCCGCTCAGGCGTTTTATCCGGCACCTAAAGTAGACTCGGCGATCATGCGAGTTCGCTATCAACCGAGGGTAGAACTTACCTGGAAAGAGCAAGAGCGCTTCTTTAAAGTGGTGCAGGCTGGCTTCGCGGAGAAACGTAAGCAGCTTCACAACTCCCTGACCCATGAGCTGCATATCAAAAACGAGGATATCCGCTCCCTGCTTCAGCAGGTGGGGATTGAGGCGAGTCGGCGCGCTGAAACGGTCAGCATCGAAGAATGGTTACAGCTCACCAGAGCCGTGGAGGCCTACCGGGTTGGTAGTTAGATGGATCAGAGGTGTGGTACTTTGTATAATAGAATAGAAAGATTGTTATAAATATTCTAAAAGGTATCGAGTTTAAGCCAGCCGGCAATCGCTAGATCCGGCTATTCTGGATAACAAGGGCGATTTTGATGACAACAACAGAGGAGCAATACTGTGACAAATGCGGCGCAGCTAATGCCGCCGACGCCCGTTTCTGCCATAACTGTGCCGCGCCTTTAACGTTTAAGCATACAACTGGCACACTGCCTGAGGAGACGTTATTGACCGGGCGGTATCAGTTGCTAAATCGTATTGGTCAGGGTGGAATGGGCGCGGTCTATAAAGCTGCTGATAATCGCTTCAATAACCGCTCGATCGCGATCAAGGAGATGAGCCGCGCCGGTTTAAGCGATGGGCGGCTGGAAGAGGCTGAGGCCTCTTTTGAGCGTGAGGCCCAACTGCTGGCCGATCTGATGCATCCCAATCTTCCGCGCATCTACGATCACTTTACTGAGAATGAACGCTCCTATCTGGTGATGGATTTTATTGAGGGGCAGACGCTGGAAGATTATATGGAGGAGCACGATAATAAGCCTCTGCCGACCGATACCGTGATTAATTGGGCTGAGCAGCTCTGCGATGTGTTAAGCTATCTTCACAGTCACGAGCCACCGATCATTTTCCGCGATCTTAAACCCTCAAATGTAATGATCAGTGAGAGTGGTCACCTGTACCTGATTGACTTTGGGATCGCGCGCGTCTTTAAGCCAGGGCAGTCTCACGATACCGTGGCCCTGGGCTCCCCTGGCTATGCCGCGCCGGAGCAGTATGGCAAATCTCAGAGCACTCCCCGTTCTGATATTTATAGCCTGGGGGCATTGCTCCACCAGATGTTGACCGGTCTGGACCCTAGCGAACAACCCTTCTTTTTTCGGCCTGCCTCACAGGTGAACTCGCAGGTTGATCCCGGCCTGGATGCGCTGCTTCACCAGATGCTTCAGATGGATGCCGATAAGCGGCCAGACAACGCGCAGGATGTCCTGAAGGCCCTTAAGCAACGCACACCTGTACGCCTGACCTCTACAAAGGATAGCCAGCCGCTGCTGGACGAAGCACACACCTTTTATATTAAACATCAGCATAACGAGGCACTGCGCCTGTATGATCAGATCATTCAGGATAACTCTATGAATGCTCAGGCATGGCAGGGCCGGGGATTGACGCTGGGCCAGCTTCAACGTCATCAGGACGCGCTCAACGCCTTTGAGCGTGCACTAGCGATCCATCCGTCGCTGGTCGTATCGTGGAATGGGAAGGGTGCGGCGCTTAACGCGCTTCATCGATCCAATGAGTCCCTGAAGGCTTTTGAGCAAGCAGTGAGTCTAGAGCCAGATAACGCGGCGGCCTGGAACGGAAAAGGGGCGATCCTTAGTGCGCTCAGTCGGCCTGAGGAGGCGCTTAGCGCTTTCGATAACGCTACGAATATTGATCCCTCGCTGGCGCAAGCCTGGAACAATAAGGGGTTAGTGCTGATGCAGTTGAAGCGTCAGCGCGATGCGCTCAACGCATTTGAGCAGGCCTTGAAGCATAATTCAACTCTGGCAACGTCCTGGAATGGTCGTGGGACGACTCTTTACGAGTTAGGGCAGTTGAATACAGCTTTAGAGTCATACGAAAAGGCATGTACATATAATTCCAAGATCGCTCCAGCCTGGAATGGACGGGGCAGTGTGCTTTTCGACCTGGGTCGCATGGAAGAGGCGCGTCGAGCCTTTAACGAGGCTCTGAA
>CAXTTV010000089.1:0-18067 GCA_964247295.1 uncultured Ktedonobacteraceae bacterium
GCGGAGACCGGCGAAACGTTCAGGGGGAGCTGCACACAAGCGATGAGCCCTGAGATTCCGAATGGGGCAACCCCTCTAGAGTGATGTCTAGAGACTCCTGGCTGAATCTATAGGCCAGGTAGAGGGAAGTGGGCGAACTGAAACATCTCAGTAGCCCGACGAGAAGAAATCAACCGAGATTCCCGTAGTAGTGGCGAGCGAACCGGGAGGAGCCCAAACCATCATAGCTTCGGCTATGGCGGGGTTGTAGGACCTGCATAACGACCCAGACCTTTATTTGAACACGTTGGAAAGCGTGACCAGAGCGAGTGAGAGTCTTGTAGAAGACAAGGGAATGGGTCCGGCGGGTATCCTGAGTACCACGAGGCACGTGAAACCTTGTGGGAAGCTGGGGGGACCACCCTCCAAGGCTGAGTATCTTTCGTGACCGATAGCGAACAAGTACCGTGAGGGAAAGGTGAAAAGCACCCCGAGAGGGGAATGAAACAGACCCTGAAACCACGTACTCACAAGCAGTCAGAGGACACTCTCCCAAGAGGGAGCAATGGTCTGATGGCGTGCCTTTTGTAGAATGATCCGGCGAGTGCATCCGTGTTGCAGGTTAACCCGCGCTAAAGCGGGGGAGCCAGAGGGAAACCGAGTCTGAAGAGGGCGAAGGGTAGGACGGATGCGACCCGAAACCGTGTGAGCTATCCATGACCAGAGTGAAGCGGATGTGAAAGTCCGTCGAGGCTCGCACCCACCAGTGTTGCAAAACTGGGGGATGAGTTGTGGATAGGGGAGAAATTCCAACCGAACACGGAGATAGCTGGTTCTCCCCGAAATGCATTGAGGTGCAGCCACGTGGCATCTCTGCTGGAGGTAGAGCACTGAATGGGCTAGGGGCCGAGTGCCGGTTACCAAACCCAACCAAACTGCGAATGCCAGTAGAGTAAGCGCGTGAGTGAGACGGCGGGGGCTAAGCTTCGTCGTCGAGAGGGAAACAGCCCAGATCACCAGCTAAGGTCTCCAAATCCATGCTCAGTGTAAAAGGGAGTCAGGTCGCAATAACAGCCAGGATGTTGGCTTAGAAGCAGCCATCATTGAAAGAGTGCGTAATAGCTCACTGGTCGAGTGACGTGGCACCGACAACGTATCGAGGCTCAAGCATGGTACCGACGCTGTGAATCCTAGCATGCTAGGATGGTAGGGGAGCGTTCTTTAGGAGCGGAGAAGCCAGACCGTAAGGACTGGTGGAGCCACAAGAAGTGAGAATGCCGGAATGAGTAGCGCAATGCGTGTGAGAACCACGCACACCGAAGGCCTCAGGGTTCCTGGGCAACGTCAGTCATCCCAGGGTTAGTCGGGTCCTAAGCCGAGGACGTCATAGTCGTAGGCGATGGCAAGCAGGTTGGATAGTCCTGCACCAGAAGCAGTCGTTATGAGTGAGGGGGGGACGCGGTAGGGAAGGTGAACCGATCGAACAGACAGGATCGGCTTGCGTGAGAAAGCGGGGATGATAGGCAAATCCGTCGTCCGCATCCGTGATCCACGTGACGAGTTTCCGCGAGGGAACGGAAGTCATCGGCCCCCATGCCGCCAAGAAAAGCCTCTAGCCAGACTGATCTTCTGCCCGTACCGCAAACCGACACAGGTAGGCAAGGAGAGATCTCCTCAGGTGAACGAGCGACCCTCTGTTAAGGAACTCGGCAAATTGACCCCGTACCTTCGGAAGAAGGGGTGCCCCGGTAGCGTGACGAAAGAAGCGTGAGGGGGCCGCAGAAAATCGGCTCAAGCGACTGTTTACCAAAAACACAGGTCTCTGCGAACAGGAAACTGGACGTATAGGGGCTGACTCCTGCCCAGTGCCGGAAGGTTAAGAGGAGAGGTGAGAGCTTTGAATCGAAGCCCCGGTGAACGGCGGCCGTAACTATAACGGTCCTAAGGTAGCGAAATTCCTTGTCGGGTAAGTTCCGACCCGCACGAAAGGAGTAACGACTTGAGCACTGTCTCGACAGAGGACTCGGCGAAATTGCAGTACCCGTGAAGATACGGGTTACCCACGACAGGACAAAAAGACCCCGTGGAGCTTTACTACACCTTAGCCTGGATCTGAGATGTTATTTGCGTAGGATAGGTGGGAGCCAGAGAACCTGCCCTTATGGGGGTGGGGGAGGCGCCGGTGAAATACCACTCTGATAGGATGTTGGATCTCATGTGCGTCCGTAAGCCGGAGCGCAGACAGGGCTAGGCGGGTAGTTTGACTGGGGCGGTCGCCTCCCAAAGAGTAACGGAGGCGCCCAAAGGTTCCCTCAGGGTGGATGGACATCACCCGCAAGAGTGCAAAGGCAGAAGGGAGCTTGACTGCAAGACGGACAGGTCGAGCAGGGACGAAAGTCGGGCTTAGTGATCCCACATTCCCGAGTGGAAGGAGTGTGGCTCAACGGATAAAAGCTACCCCGGGGATAACAGGCTGATCTTGCCCAAGAGTTCACATCGACGGCAAGGTTTGGCACCTCGATGTCGGCTCGTCGCATCCTGGGGCTGGAGTAGGTCCCAAGGGTTGGGCTGTTCGCCCATGAAAGCGGCACGCGAGCTGGGTTCAGAACGTCGCGAGACAGTTCGGTCTCTATCCGTCGTGGGCGTGGGAGAATTGAGGGGCGTCATCTTCAGTACGAGAGGACCGAGATGGCTTGACCGCTGGTGAGTCAGTTGGGGGGCTTCCCCCAGAGCTGGATAGCTACGTCAGGAAGGGATAAGCGCTGAAGGCATCTAAGCGCGAAGCCGCACCCGAGATGAGTTTTCCCCTCTTGTAGATAAGATCCCAGGAAGAACACCTGGTTGATAGAGCGCGGGTGCAAGGCTGGCAACAGTCGTAGCCAAGCGTGACTAATGATCGAACGGCTTGTTTTCATGGTTCGTACCCTCTCTGATGGGAGATCGCGGTTCTTGTCGGTCTCAGCAAAATCCAGTTCACAGATTCAGACGCAGGTTAAAAACCCACTCATGAGAGTGGGTTTTTTGGCGCTTAAAACAAACAGATCTTACTTCTTTTCCTCCTTTCTTAAAAACCCTCTTTGATATATGTTTATTCGGTATGGTACGCTACAACAAATAGTTTCTGTCCACTAAGGAGGGGACATCTATGGAAGCAGTTACTATACAGGAAGAAAAGATTGAGCAGGCAATCTCGTTGCTTAATGAACTGGATCTGGATTGCTGGCTTACCTTCGTGCGAGAGACAGATGAGCTGCCCGATCCTGCCGCTCGACTAATCGTTACTCATAATGTTACCTGGCATACAGCTTTCATTTTGACGCGCCAGGGAGAGCGGATCGCCATTGTCGCTCGCTATGACGATGATCTCGTCAAACAATCGGGCCTATACCCAACGGTAATAACCTATACCGGTGACTGGCAACCAGCTTTACTGGAGACGCTGCAACGCCTACAACCCAAGTCAATCGCTATCAATTATTCTCTGGGGGATGTCGCGTCCGATGGCTTGACTTATGGAATGTACCTGCAACTGGTCCAGGCACTTGCTAATACCTCATTTGCTGAACATCTTGTCTCAGCCGGTCCTTTGATTTCACATTTGCGGACCCGTAAAACAGCCAGTGAGCTTGGCCGCATGCGGGAGGCGATCAAAACAACCGAAGCTTTGTTCGAACAAGTATCTGAGCATTTACGGATAGGGACGACGGAGCAAGAGATCAGCGATTTTCTGCACAGTGAGATGGATCGGCTTCGCCTGGGATCTGCCTGGGCCTATGCTAGTTGTCCCGGTGTGAAGATCGGTCCCAATACTCTTTTCGGCCACGGCATTCCTGGCGCGATTGCGGCAGAGCCCGGTCAGATTGTGAGCATTGACTTTGGAGTGCGGCAGAATGAATATTGCTCGGATCTCCAGCGTCTATGGTATCTGCGTCAGCCGGGAGAGCAGGCTGTGCCAGAGGTCGTGCGGCACGCCTTCGAGGCAGTGAGAGGTGCGGTTTTGGCAGGCAAGGCAGCGCTACGCCCTGGTGTGCAGGGCTGGCAAGTTGACGAGGCCGCTCGTTCATTTCTTGTACAGGCTGGTTATCCAGAGTATCAGCATGCGCTGGGACATAGCGTTGGTCGTCATGCTCATGATGGCGGTCCAGTTCTGGGGCCGCGCTGGCAACGCTATGGCGAGACTCCATACTATCCCATCGAGGAAGGGTCCGTGTATACGCTTGAATTGGGTGTGATGACCGAGAGAGGTTATGTCAGTCAGGAAGATGAATTCCTGGTAACAGCCAACGGTTGCGAATGGTTCTCTCACCCTCAGGAAAGCATTTACCTGATCTAGCCAGGCAGGCATCAGGTAAATGCTTATTTTACTTCAAAAGAAATTTCCTGAGGCTATTTCAAGCGTCTTGCTCGAATGATGGTTGTGATAACCCCAACCGCAAGGCCGATAAAGAAAAGGTTACGGCGTCTTTTCTCATTGTTTTCTACTGGTTGTGCGATAGGAGAGATTTCTCGGTTGTTTTCTGTTGGCTGTGTCATAGGATAAACTCCTCCTTTTTTATATGCTTCATCTAGCAACTGAATGGGGTGAACGACGCGTAGATCCAGGCCTTTTTCCCGCGCCCCCAGGGCGATCTGCATCATACAGCCTGGATTACCGGTAACGATAACATGAGCTCCGCTGGCAATAATGTTCGCGATCTTGCGATCCAGCAGAGTGTTTCCCATCTCCTGATTCACGATATTATAGATTCCGGCACTACCACAGCACCAGTCTGCCTCTTTAAGATCCACCATTTTAAGGCCGGGGATCTGTTTGAGAAGCTGGCGTGGCTGTTGTTTAATTTTCTGCCCATGAGCAAGGTGGCAGGCGTCATGATAGCTTGCGACATAGGGGAGCTCGCCCATCTGTTGATTCCACTCGATGTTGAAGAGGAATTCGCTAATATCTTTGACCTTCGCGCTAAAAGCCTCTGCTCTCTCGGCATACTGGGGATCATCTCGAAGCAGATGCCCATACTCTTTGAGTGTGGAGCCGCAGCCAGCGGAATTGATAATGATAGCGCCCAGATCATATCGCTCAAAGGTATTGATATTGCGCCGCGCCAACTCGCGTCCTTTTTCGGCCTCCCCCGCATGCACGTGCAGAGCTCCACAACAACCTTGTCGGTGGGGAGAGACCACCTCGCAGCCGCTAGCCGTCAACACTCGGATGCTCGCCTCATTGATATCTCGAAAAACCTGATCCATAATGCAGCCGCTAACAAAGCCTACACGATACTTCCGCACGCCGAGGGCCGGAGTAATCTCTGGTAGCGTTGTTGGAAGCAATGGACCACTAGCCTGCGGCATCAGTTTCTCAGGTAGGCTTAGTTTTCCCTTGAGTGGTGTCGGCAGGCTATCGACCAGATCTAGCAGACCGATTTTGTGTACCAGGGCCTGAAGACCAGTGCGTTGATAGATTTTAAGGCCAGTGAAGATCAGGGTTGTTAACAGGCGCGAGGGCAGCATCAAATCAAAGAAAAATGTCTTGAGCAATCTGTTCAATAGGGGTTCGGCTGTCCTGTTCGTTGCGGTATGAAGCGTATGCTGACTCTCTATCTGCTCACTTCCTAAAGGGGCGGGCCGAAATTCCAGTTGGATCTGTTCTCGAGCAGCTTCAATCAGCTTGCCATACTGAACTCCTGAGGGGCAGGCAGTTTCACAGGCCCGACACCCCAGGCAACAATTCATGTGATCAATAAATTCATCGGAGATCCCCACTCGGCCCTCGGCGATCGCCTGCATTTGGTAGATACGGCCACGGGGTGAGTCCATCTCGACGCCCAGAACTGCATAAGTTGGACAGGTTGGAAGGCAGAAGCCACAGTGAATGCACTGCCGCATCAGATCATAGGCATGGCTATGTTGCTGAAGCGGCCCCAGCTTTAAAGTAGTTGGCACCGGTAACGCAGACATCTTTGTCGTATCCATCGGCTTCTCTCCTTCGTCATTTCTCTTTATGGAAGCATTATTTTTTCTTGGCAGGTTTGGTGATTGGGCGAGCAGCTACCAGTGTGACCTCCTGCCGATTATGAAAAAGCTGGTGAACCTCGACAATCTCATAGGCGTGACTGAGGATTTTAGCAGCTTCCCGCAAATTTTTTAAGGGATCAATCTCCAGGGTAGCATGTGGCAGCTTGAGAACGCTGATAACGATCCCCTCCTCTTTTAAGCATTGGCCGACTGGAACCAGTAAACGAGCCGCCTCACGAGCGTCCATGCGCATATCATTGGTAATGATATCAAAGCGCGCCTTCCTGGGGATCGCCTCCTCAATAAAATCCTCGGCATAACCCTGATAGTGTTTCAAATCGCGTATATCTTGCAAGCGCGGGTCTAGATTAGCAGGATCAACCGCGACAACTTTCAAACCGGCCTCTAGCAGCAGCCGTGACCAGCCGCCGGGAGCGGCCCCGAGATCGAGCGCCCAGCCTTCATTAGGGAGGGAGACCCCAAAGGTCTCCAGAGCCTCCAGAAGCTTAAACTCGGCGCGGCTGATCTGTTCTTCGGTCTGGGCATAGTGGCGCATACCGCCGGGCCAGGCGCTCAGATTTTCCTCAACCGTTGAGATACCAATATAGCCTGTAGTTGGTGTGAGCAGAAGCGAGATGATGATCTGCGGTTTTTTTACCGACTCTGTTGCGCTCGTCTCTTCGCTAAAAGCCTCGGCCAGCATCTGATTCAGTTTACCGCCAGTATAAGGACGCTTCACTGCGTTCCCCTCATTCTGGACGAGGCGGCTCTGGACAGCAAAGCGTTGCCCAGGACCGAGCAGTGTAAATTGGGGAAGAGCTGAAATGGCAATCGCAAAATTTGCCAGATCTTCCTCAGTATTAGTTAATGGCACAAGTGTTTGGACAGGAGCCAGATGCCGTACAAAGATAGGTTTTTCTATAGCGGTGCGATGCATTAGTTTTGGAGCATCGGGCAGGCTACAAAGCATAATCCCTGGAGCAAGTTCTTCGGCTGCTTGTAGCTCCTGTTGCAGTTGTGCGAGTTCTTTAATAGCCGCAGCCAGGAAATCTGGTTGAGCGGTTACAATCACATGATTTTCCGGTGTCACAGTCCCCCCACGAAACGTCCACTTACAAACGTTCCTTTTGGATCAAATTGCTTTTTTAAGCGTTGCATAAGATAAAAATCGGAGCCAGGCTCTCCCCAGATATTCACAAGCCGTTTAAGATCGGCTGGGGCGCTCTCTACCACCAGGCTGCCGCGAGCCTGGTGGGCGTGCAGACGCAGATCATGGATCGCGAGGACCAGTCGGTGTGAGGCGTCACTAGGCCGAAGATCGATATAGAGCACACCGTTTCCAGCATGGGCGATAACCGAGGCTTCCAGTTCATGTTTCTGGCAGATGCGTTGGATCTGCTGAATATAGGGAGCCACCTGAGACACCAGTATAGCAGCTTTACAGGTTACTGTCCCCTGCGTATGTTCACGCACGCTCTGCCAGAAGCTCTCCTGATCTGCCTCATTCAGGTCCTCATTGAAAAACGCCCCTTGTTTGCGCCCGATTAATCTTGTCTCATCCATCTGACGAGCAATCGAGGCTTGATTGCCCTCAAAGCTGATTGCCAGGGTATAGCCATTCGTGGGAAGTGATTGACCAAAGAAATCGCTGAGATCGTTCGCGGCTGAGGCATCAATCAATTCAAGAGATCCAGGAGTCAGTAGTGATCCCTGGATCTCGATTACGGTCTGCATTGCCTCGACAACTGAGGCATAGGTAAGAAGGAGCGTACGTTCGGCCTCGGGAAGTGGTTGGAGCTTAAAATTTGCCTCAACGATCACACCTAGCGTCCCTAGAGAGCCTATATAAAGCTTATTGAGATCGTAGCCAGCGACATTTTTCACCACACGTCCACCACTTTGAGCAATTTTACCATCGGCCTGCACGACTTTCAGTCCAATCACTTGATCGCGGGCAGTTCCATAACGGAGACGTTTGGGACCGGAGCTGTTACTCGCCAGAATCCCACCAATTGTTGCCTGCTCTCCATTGGGAGGATCGAGTGCCAATCGTTGCCCTTTTTTGCGAAGTTGTTTTTGTAGATTAGTGAGCGTCAGGCCAGCTTCAACTCGACAGGTAAGATCTGGAGCCTCATGTTCCAGCAGGCGCGTGAGCTTGTTTGTCTCGATCAGGATATCGATCCGCTCTGGAACATTCCCAAAATGGATGCGTGAGCCGCCACCGCGTGACAGAAGAGTGCATTGATGCCTATTGGTAAGCTCAACAACTGTCGCCAGATCAGTGGAAGTTGTGGGGGTTGCCACAAGTAGCGGCAAGACACCACTGACAGTGTATGCTCCCAATCGCTCAGGATCTTGAAGTAAACGCACCCTGGGAGTATGCTCCTTGATATCCTTTACAAGCTGTTCAATCTCACCCATCGTGTTTTCTATCCTTCTAAATGTACTCAATGCTTTCTAAGGTAGCGTAAGGCTAAGAAAGCTTTTTGATATCCGCGCAGACTCCTGGTGTGGGGAAAAGTTTACCTGGATTAAAGAGCTGGTCCGGGTTCCAGGCCTGCCTGACCTTTATCATCGTCTGAAGATCCGTCTCATTAAAGATCAGGGCCATCTCCTTGCTTTTCTCCATACCCACACCATGCTCACCAGTAATTGAGCCTCCAACCTCCGCGCAGACGCTCAAAATCTCATGACCGGCCTGTCGGACCCGTGCAACTTCGCCTGGAACATGGGAATCAAAAAGGATTAGTGGGTGTAGATTGCCATCGCCGGCATGAAAAACATTGCCGATCCGCAGAGAATATTTCTCGGAGATCTCATTGATGCGGCGCAGCACATAGGGGAGGCTTGTACGCGGCACCACACCATCCTGGACATAAAATTCTGGACTGATCCGCCCGATTGCCCCGAAGGCGTTTTTCCGTCCAGCCCAGAGGAGTTGCCGTTCCGTCTCGTCAGCCGCCACCCGAATCGAGCGCGCGTGGTGTGACTCACAGACCGAAAGAATCGTCGCAGCCTGGGCTGCCACATTCTCTTTTAAACCCTCGGCCTCGATCAGCAGAACCGCCGCCGCGTCCATTGGATAACCCGCATGCATGTCGGCCTCAATTGCCTGGAGGGTGATCTTATCCATCATCTCGATCGCGGCAGGAATCACGCCGCTAGCAATAATATCAGAAACGGTATTAGATGCCTCATCCATATGGTCAAAGACCGCGATCATCGTGCGAACATCTTCAGCGAGATGGACAATCCGAACGATAATCTTTGTGACAATGCCCAGCGTGCCTTCGGAGCCAATCATCAATCCCGTTAAATCATATCCAGGGGTATCGTGAGCCAGGCCGCCTGTTTGAACTATCTGTCCATCGGGCGTGACGATCTCCAGGCCCAGAACATGGTTAGTGGTTACTCCATAGAGAAGAGTGTGAGGACCGCCGGCGTTCTCACCAACATTGCCGCCAATCGTACAGGATCGTTGGCTACTGGGATCGGGGACATAGTAATACCCATTGGGGATCAGTGCCGCACTCAGATGGAGATTAACCAGTCCTGGCTGAATAATAGCCCAGAGATTGGTATAATCGATCTCCAGAATCTGATTCATCCGTGGGAATGTGACAACAATTCCACCATAGAGTGGGACCGATCCGCCGCTTAATCCTGTACCAGCTCCACGGGGCACCACCGGAACTTTGAAACGGTCCGCGATCATAACAATTTCGGCCACCTCCTCAGTAGTAGAAGGCATAACCACAATATCGGGCGGAGATCGATCGATCGAGGCATCATATTCGTACATCATCAGATCATATGGACTATGCAGCACGTAGCGCTCTCCCACAACCGCATTAAGTGCCTCCACCACAAGAGCTTTCTTATCGGCCTCAAGGCGTTGGAATGGAGCGGAGCTGGTAAACGGCAACTCAGAAATGCTCATCGGGCCTCCTATCTGGCACAGCGTAGGGTCAGATTAAAGAGATGTAGTGTACAACAAATAGCTGTAAGAATGGATGAGGAGACAATCAATCTGATTGAGCGCAGGCACTGTACAGCACCGGACCTATCTATGATCAAGGGTATCATATTTTTTAGCGAGAACTCAAGGGGATCTGAAGAGCCGCCAGCACCAGTAAAGCGTGGCCACCAGAGCGATAAACAGAAGAGAGAGCAGCAGTCGATGATCGGGTACGACTGAATTTGCCGTAGAAGGAGTTGATGAAGAGGATTGAGCAGGGGCCACTGCTTGAGGAGTTTCAAGTTTTTGAAGCTGCTGCCACCTTATAGGTTGCTGGCTGTTTCCCCTTGAGGGGATCGTAGAATCGTCTGACCCTTCGTTGGCAGTAGAAGTACCTGATGAAGTTTTCCCCTTGTGTTTTGTTTGACTGGTATGAGTAGGAGAACCATGTCCAGATCCGCTAGAAGGATCGTCAGCTTCTGAAGTTGGGGTCGCCTGCTGAATACTGTTACTGGCATTGATCGTAGGAGTATTGCAGCGTTGCCAGTCACCTGTCCCATCAGATGTACGAGCATAGGACTGGTCAGCTTCAAGTTGAGGAACATTCAGGGTAGGATCAGACTGGACCCCATCGATCCGCAATGTAATACTTTTGGTTGAGGTATTAAAATGAGGATTGCTTGTAAAAGGGAAGAGCACTAAAAAATCGTGAGCGGCAATATAAGAACCGATTGGAAGTAAGTAGCCGGTTGTTGAATCGGCATCGAGCTCAACTCGATGCTGGTAGAGATCAAAATTTTGATCGGAGTCGTTATAGAGCTCAATCCAAATATTTTGTTGCTGACGGCCTGTTGTAGACAATTGAGGATCGCTCTGACAATTCCACCCAGAAGCAATTGAAGGAAGTAGGAGTACCTCATTTATATGAATAGAGGCAGTTGGGCTTTTAGAAGAGATTGAGCCAGACGGAGGGGGGACAGGGGGTGGATTAGCACAGTCATGGAGAGCGTGAGAGAATGGAACAGGAGAGGTCTGGCGGGCCTGTACCAGAGATGCTTGTGTAGCCCCGACTAGAAGAAGCGCCCAAACCACAAGTATCATCTGTAGAAACCGCACTCCCCCTCCAGAAAAACGTATTATTGATACAGGTACTCGAAAGGAATATTGCGTTGGCGTGGAAAACGTGTTGCTAACGTGCGTCTTACTGTGCCGACACTACTCTCGCCAATTGAAAAAGCGATAATAGACCCAATGACGATCCCACAGACCCCACCGAAAGCGATTCCTTCGAGGAACAAGCGATTGCGAAAAAATGTCATCATCGATCACCTTTTCTAATAAAAATGAGAATCATTGCACGTAGACCACAGTTTTAGCATCGCTCCAGAGGCGTTCCAGTCGGTAGTATTCCCGTTCCTTCTGCCCAAAAATGTGAACGATGACATCGCTAAAATCGATCAAGAGCCAACCTGCGTCAACGTTGCCCTCGCGATGAAAAATGGTAGCGCCCTGCGAGCTAAGTTTCTCGTCTACCGCGTCAGCGATGGCCTGGATCTGGCGTGAATTACTGGCAGTGCAGATCACAAAGTAGTCTGCGATTGTCGTAATCTCCCGAATATCGAGTAATGTAATATCGGACGCCTTCTTATCGGCGGCGGCATCAACGGCGGCCTTCGCCAACTGTGCAGGATCTAGCAGAACTCCCTCCAAAATTGCTCCCTGTGTGTTATGTTGAATAGAAGCAAGGGTGGTTGCCACCTTGCTTTGAATATAGTTCCTGTACGGCAATTATAGCACGTAGAGGCAAGATTTGTTAAGTAGATAAGGAAGAAATAGCCTGTTCTTCGGGGAAAAGACTCATCTTCCTCATACTCGACAGTGCTATTAAGCTTTTTGAGTCAGCCCCAGCCACTCCTCGCGGCTGGTATGGTTTGGAACCTGCTGATGGTTCAAAATTTCGGTACGAAGTTCGCCCAGTGTACCCCATCCTTCGGCCTCGACATCATATTTATGGATCGTCTCCTCATTGCGTTGTCGGACCAGGACAAAATCCTCATCTGGAAGGTTCGGATAACGCTCGACGACCGCGCGGAGAACCTCGCGCGCCACATCTTCAACAAAGCGAGGGTTAGCGTGGGCTTTATTCACAATATAGAGCTCATCTGGCCTTTTCAACAGAGCGTAGTTTTCTGAGCTCATCGCATTTTCTACGATCGCTATCAGATCACTAGCCTCCAGCGTATCATTAGAGCCAACCATAAGGGTCGCGCGCCCACGCTGGTTATGGGTAGCCAGTGGCGTCAGGTTTAGCATCTTCTCAATAGACTCCACCTCAAAGCCCTCTTCCTGTAACCGAACACGGGCCAGAGAGTGGATCATATCTTGTGCGCAAGGACAAGCGACCATTCCTTCAACCTCAACACCAATCATACGTTTGCAGTCATTCTGAGTTGCAACTGCCTGAGCGACCAGTCCATACACCTCTTGAGAGCGTTTGCCAGACATGGGCGTCCACTTTTGAAGAGGATAAAGCGTTTGGATATACACCTCAGCGCGCAGAACCTTCTGCTTCTCAACGATCGTTTGAGCAAGGTGTTCCGCGAGCAGCTCAACTTTGGGCCAGCTTGTATTCGCGATATCTTCCATCACCTCGTCAAGGGATTCGCTAAAACGGGACATATGCACACCAGCCCTGGTCGCATCCAGATCTGCATAAAGATCGAAAGAGGCATTAAACCAGCGCTGTTCCTGAGGATCACCGATCAGAACTGCTTTACGGATACCGACCACGCCGGCACGTCCCAGGCTCACATGGACTGTTGGGTTTCCACTTTGAATATCGCGCGTCAGAGAGATGCGCAGGCTTTCGGTCATCTTTTTTACATCTTGATCTTTCACCTGCCGGTAAAGTTCCGCAACCGTTGATCCCGTTACAGGATCGACCAGCTCAGGAGCCAGTTCAGCCAAAGGTGCAAGGACAAAAGCCCGTTCACGCAGGCGTGGGTGAGGAACGGTTAAATCTTCATCCTGGATCTGTTCATTGCCATAAAAGACAATATCTATATCGATGGGACGGGGACCGTTGCGAAATGAAGGTTGACGCCCTAGAAAGGCCTCAGCATCCTTGGCATATCCCAGTAGCTCCTGTGGAGATAGTTTTGTTTTACCCGCGCAAACAATATTGAAAAAGCGCGGCTGGTCCGTGTAGCCGACCGGTGCCGTCTCATAGATAGAAGAGACGGCATCTATCTCCATCACCTCGCGCAATCTTTGGAGGGCGGCAGCAAGATTGCTGCGGCGATCGCCGAGATTTGAGCCCAGCGCTAGATAGATTGTTTGAGTGGTAGGAATGGTGTTCTCGTTAGATGAAGGAGACGAGAACGTCGTGTCGATACTCATGAATGGATAACCTCTCTACGGCTGCTTAAAAAATACATCTTATAGAATTATAACAATCCATTTATGTATTTTGTTTCCAGTGATTGGTAGTAATGTTTGTTAGATTTTCGATCCTTTAGATCCGCAAATTTTCCAAATTGACTTCATATAAGACGTTTGGTTGATGAGGTATGGGGAATCTTTTCTTAAGGGTGTAGTCTTTTGCGCAAAAAGGTGGAGTGATCGAGGGAGAATACGGTGTTTCTCCCTTCGAGGAAGACTAATTATTCTGGTAGACGGAAAGGTTGCGGAAGATTGCAGAGGTACCGCCGGGGCTATCGCCGCCTACGAAAAAGCCGATGTATCCCGCGCTGTAGGATATATCGGCAAAATCGTTAATAAATTTGCCATTGATATAGAAGCTGTAATGGAAATCTTGAGCCTGGATAAAAAACGTATTTGTTTGTTGATAGCCAGTGACAAGAGCATTAGAGTGCTTCCAATCGATGAGAGGTACCCAGTTTTGTGGGTTATTTGTTATCGCCTTCACAAAGCGATACTCACCCTTCTGATTAATCTCAAGAACATAAAAGGTAGAGGAACCGGGGGAAAGCCGGAGGACCACTCCACAAATATCGCCGCGCATAATCCGTGCCTGAGCCAGGACCTTAAAATTAGAGAATTGTTGTTGTCCGTTATAGCACCAGGCCGCCTCAAACTGTGTATGGATCTGGACGTGGTAACCGTCAGGGCCGAAATAGCATTGTTCGCCATCGTTAATCCAACCTTCGCCGGCACTAAGTAACTCATTTGCGTAAAGCAGATGGCCGGTGTCTAATCCTTGCGTAAAACCGGAGGGAGCAAGCGTTCGTGCCTGAGAAGCCACTGTCGCCTGGGTTCTGGCTGTCGCCTGTTTCTGAGCCTCCTCCGTCGGGTTTACCGTAGGTATCGGAACCTGCCGCATTAGCGCGGGTGATGTGATCGCGTTAATTTGATGGCCGGGCCAGAAGTGGGCAAGTGGAAAGATCAGGATGAGCAGAAGCAGAGCACAGAGGCTGAAAAATGGCAGGCGTAGACGTTTTTTGTATGAAGAAGGGAGATGAAATCTAGCCTTCTCTTTTGCAAGAGTGTTCTGTAGAGAGAAGAGGATCGGCATGGCATGCAAGGGAGCTGGTTGAGGCTTTTCCTCCGAGCTATGATGCTTTGTTCCCGCCGACTCCGGAAGAGCGTCGATCTCGCTCAATTCTGCTTTTTGACGGCTCGTCTGGCTCTTTTCCAGACTCAAAACCTTCAGATACGCCTCAGCGAAATCATTCGCCTCCTGATAGCGATTATTGGGATCTTTTTCCATCGCCTTAAGGATTACCTGCTCAACTTTTTCTGGGATCGTCTCATTAAGCAAGCGAGGCGAGGTCGGGATAGATTGAATATGTTTGAGAGAGATGGCCACCGGAGACTCCGCAATAAAGGGGATTTGTCCAGTAAGCATCTGATAGAGGATCACACCAAGAGAATAGATATCGCTGCGATAATCATGAATCCCATGAGATTGCTCGGGTGCCATATACTCGGGTGTGCCGACCATCGCTCCGGCACTTGTCAGAGCCTCAGCGCCCATCGTCGCCTTTGCCAGACCAAAGTCAGCCAGATAGGCGTACCCATCGGGTCGAAGTAGAATATTGGAAGGTTTCACATCGCGATGAACAACGCCATGGTCGTGAGCATATTGAAGGGCCGAGGCAATCTGCTCTAGAAAACTGCCTGCCTCTTCCAGCGTTAAACAGGAGCGCTTTAAAAGATAATCGCGCAACGTCCCACCCTCCACATAAGGCATCACCAGGTAGTACCAGGGAAGCTGTTCTCCAAAATCGTAAAGAGGGAGAATATGATCGTGTGAGAGCGTGCCTACGGCCAGCGCCTCGCGTTCAAAACGTCGGATGAAGGGTTCGTCACGACCATAGAGAACCTTGATCGCGACCTGCCGTTTGACACGGCGGTCGTAGGAAAGATAGACTTCCGCCATACCACCCTGCGCCAGACGCTGACGGAGCTCGTAGCGCCCCAGGGTTAAACCTTCAATCCCTTTCATCGCTGGTTCTCCTGTGTAATCAATCCAGAGTTTTTCTGGGAAGTTGCGTACAGGAGATGTACGCAATAGAGATGACATGATACGCATATTTAGTATGTGCCAGGTGTACCTACAGATTCCAGGGATTTTCAGGATATCAATCGAGCTGCTGCCCCACTGCGACCACCTGCCTCCTCTATGAGCAGTTATTGTATATGCCTGTAGTCAGGCCAGGTTTATCGCCCAGATTTGTAAGGTCCGTAAACCCGTTCCAGAAGTGTAAACGAATAACAAGGCAGGCGCGAAGCCTGCCTCTCATTTTTTAGTATAAAGGACAGCTAGCGGAGTGTCCAGTAGCGTTCCAGATTGATTGTCTCGACCGGACGGATATTATGGGTGTACTCCTGCATCTTACGATCCATCTCGGTCCGTGAGCCAAACTGCTCGGTAATCTGTGATGCATAGAGGGCTGAAGCCTGTTGTTTTAACGGCATCATCTCTGACACCTCAACCAATCCTGGTTCTAGAGCATTGCCCAACTCTTTCAGGCGCGCTTCAAGCGCATCCTCTTCCAGCACATAGGGAAAATCCTCATAGTAGTACACCTTTGCGCCGCTGCGGCTTAGCCTATCGGCGATCGAAGCGACAATCTGGTGATCCACATGGCGTCCGATCCCTAAAGGAGCGTACCATGTGGTACTAGGGAGGCGTTTGTGCAGCTCTACCAACTGTTCACCAAGCTGCTGATCAATAATCGCATCTTTAGAATCAACATTGCCACCAATCAACTGCTCGCGAGTTTGATAGTAAGGTGGTGTGCCGCGATAAATCGCATCCAGATAATGAAGCCAGAGTGAATCAGCCTTTAACGTCTCAAGTGCCTGAGTATCTTCGCTACGACGATGGGCGATAGCGCTAGCCGCATCACTCTCAATATTCATGCCTCGTTGCGTCTCTAGAGCGAACTGGCTCAGTTCCTGCTTCGCATCAGGAATTCCACCGAAAATCGTAATTACCAGTGGATGCAGGCCCGTACTGACTTGGGCCGCGATTGTGCCACCACACGAGAAAACCACATCGTCATAATGTGGAGAAAAAAATATATGCCGATAATGAGTTGTAATCTCATCAAGCGATTTGAGTTGCACCGCTACACTCCTCCATAACAAACATCTCAAAAAATAGTTGTCCCCAGTATACATGACCGGGGATAAAAACAAAATGACAGATCTGTGTCTCTGGTCTGGGAGGTATCTATCCCTTTGCTCTCTACAGATATTCTCTTACTATATAGATAGCACAAGTGGTACCGCCTGGTGCAACACTACGGCAGGCACACACCCTGATCATTCCTGTCGATCAGACCATCTTTCACCAGACCCGCGACGATTTTTTCTAGCCAGGGGAGATCCGTTTCCTGGTAGTCGGTCTTTACCCGAGAACCAAGCTCATGAAAAGAGAGGCGCTGATGGTTCTCTAATTCTTTCAGTTGGCGGATGATCTGGCCGCGAAAGTAGCGGTTGGATTGTGTGAAGGGAACGGCCTGATACTTCGTTTTTTTCTCGGCCACTTTACGGATCTGCCGTAGAACAGTCCCAGAAGGAAATAAACTGACCTCACTCATCTCTGAGTAGGCGTCACAATCTGCCTGTAGGGGGCAAGAGCTGCATTGGGGATTATTACTGGTGCAGATAGTCGCTCCCAGATCCATCAATGCCTGATTCCAATTATAGGCTTGTTGAGATGGGAGAACCTTTTCCGCAAGGGAGAGCATCTGAACATCATTTGCCTTAGGTTCGGGATGTTCCAGGCCGAGGAAGATTCTATGAAGGACGCGGCGGATATTGGTATCCACGGTCGCGACCTGTTGATGGTAGGCGAAGCACGAGACAGCCCCGGCGGTGTAGCGCCCAATTCCCTTCAACGTGAGCAATTCTGGAATTGTCTTGGGGATCTGTCCATGGTGTTCAGCAATCACCTGACGGGCGATGGATTGCAGACTCACGGCCCGGCGGTTATAACCCAGGGGGACCCAGACCGAGATGACATCAGCGGTTGGGGCTTCAGCCAGAGCTTCCAGTGTGGGGAAAGCAGCCAGAAACTGAGCGTATTTGGGCAAGACGCGATCCACCTGAGTCTGTTGGAGCATAATCTCGGAGACCAGGATCGCATAGGGATCGGAGGTTTGACGCCAGGGGAGTGGGCGTTGTTCGTGCTCATACCAGTTCAAGAGAGACTGGTTGACCCGCGCGATTTTATCGGACGCGGGTTCAAAAATAAAAGATGAAGACGAAGCTTTCATAATTAAGGCTTTGAGTGCTGAGGGAGAGAATTAGATTTGTCGTCAAGAGAGGTTTCTGCTGAAGCATCCTTTGGGGTGCGTACAGCGAGTTGGAGCAATGTCACGCCACCTTCCAGCCAGCATTGGGAGTCGGGGGTCGGCAGATTTTCGCAATTAATCCAATCGGCGGCATCGCGAATCACATGGCCTTTAATACATTTCGCGTACTCAATATTATCGTTGAGAAAAGGATCGCCAGCTTTAATATCAGGGGAAGCGATCTTTGGAATGAAGAACTTACACCAGGGCACGGTTCTACACCTTCCTTGTATTCAGTGGCTACAGTAGCCTTGTAGATTATCCAACGGATCAAATGTGCTGGGCCGTCTCGGGC
>CAXTTV010000089.1:18077-19029 GCA_964247295.1 uncultured Ktedonobacteraceae bacterium
TATTCCTCTTTTTTTCACAATCATACAATCATGAACTGTAGGGCGCTTTAAACGAGAAACGGGCGGGACAACATATGTCGTCCCGCCCGTTGAAAGACCGCGCAGATCCCCTGACCCGCCCTCACCACTCGATTATCAGGCATCACAATGGTAGTAACAATGCGCTATACCCGGTACTGTTGTTACAGTGTTGGGCCTGACAGTGAAGATTCGGAACAGGCCCCCTGTCCCTTCAGATGGCAACTTTAAGGATATGCTGCCGAACCTGTGATCTCTCCTGATCTCGTCTGTAGCTACCAACTGCGCGGTCTAATCAATCAGATCGGTAAGCCAGTTCTTGCTCTGGATTGCCGTATCCAGTTCGCGGCGTGCGCGAGCGATCTCATCAAGCTGGTTTCGGAGATCACTCACATTCACCGTTGTCAGAATGCGGATCTCGGAGTGGCCGTAGCGGTCCACTCGATTAGAAGCCGTGACAACAAGATTATTAAGAATACTATAGCGCATCGTAAGCGTATCGCGGTGTGCCAGGGCCTCGGTCAGACTCTGTTGATCCGAAAGGGAAGTTTGAAGATTTGTTTTATTGATGCGGACGATCAGGTTTTCTAGTTGAGGTAAGAGTTGATCAAGCTGTGTCAGCAGATTCTGAGGGTTCTCAGAGGGGGACTCGCCCTCCTGGACCAGAGCATTCTGAGCCAGACGATTGCGGAATTGCTCAATACGTTTCTGGAGGTCAGCGCGGAGAACAAGAGCTTCAGCTAGCTTCATATTCATCACCATGGAGAGGCTATATTGTAGCAATACAAATCACTTTTATTTTGTTGTTTGTCAAGTATATTTATAACCTGAAAAAAAGACTTTTGTCAAGTGGTTGAATAAATATCCTTAAATAAAAGTCTGTTACGGATCAGTGATATTGTCAGGGGAAGAGAGATCAGTGAAAATGTCAGTA
>CAXTTV010000090.1:0-19012 GCA_964247295.1 uncultured Ktedonobacteraceae bacterium
TCAGTATTAGGCTTATGGCCGATTGCCAGGAACAGGCCCTGAGTTGGAAAGACGCTTTCCTCACAAGTCTTCAGGTTATTCAGGCGCAGGCCGGCCACCGCGTCATCGCCTAACACCTCAGTCACCTCAGTGTCCAGGATAAAATCAATCTTGGGATTGTTTTGAGCACGTTCCTGCATAATCTTACTGGCGCGCAGACCGTCGCGTCGGTGAATAATCGTAACTTTAGAGGCATGGCGCGTTAAGAAGTTCGCTTCTTCCATCGCGGTATCGCCGCCACCGACGACCGCAACCTCTTTGCCCCGGAAAAAAAAGCCATCACAGGTCGCGCAGGCGCTAACGCCCCGACTTTTCAAGCGCTCCTCACTGGGCAGGCCCAGCCAGCGCGCGCTGGCCCCGGGTGAGATAATCACCGCGCGACCAGCATAGGTCTCGCTATAAGATTTCACCATAAACGGACTTTTACTAAAATCAACCTCAACCACATCCTCGGGGATCATCTCCGCGCCGAAGCGGCGGGCCTGGAGCTCAAATTTCTCCATCATCGTTGGTCCCAAAACGCCCTCTTCAAAGCCGGGATAGTTTTCGACATCGGTCGTTTGCATCAACTGGCCGCCGGTTTCAAAGCCTTGAAGCATCAAAACGGAATGGCTACCGCGAGCCGCATAGATCGCTGCAGTGTATCCTGCTGGCCCTGAACCAATAATAATAATGTCGTAGAGTTTTGCCATGAATGGAATCCTCGCCTCTCTTTTATAAATGAATATATAGGAAATAACACCATAGACCAGATTATTTATGCCCCGAGCCATTTCTAGTGAAAAGATGGAGGGAGCAATCTGTTTTTCCCTCTTATAATGTATAACACTAATGTATTCCCAAGAGGTAGATTGATCTTTCTCCTGTGATACAATGCAGGAAATATCAGCCCTGTTCTGCTTACTATCGGCGGTAAGCAGATATAGATGGATATGAGAAGGAGACTTGTTGATGCCACATGCGAGAATTGGTGTGATTGGTGGGAGTGGTCTCTATCTGATGGAAGGCATGACCGATGTCGAGGAGGTAGAGATCTCCACTCCCTTTGGCAGGCCCAGTGATGCGATTACCATTGGAAAGATTGATGGGGTCTCAATGGCTTTTCTGCCGCGTCACGGGCGTGGTCACGTGCTCTCGCCCACTGAGATCCCCGTACGCGCCAACATCTGGGCTCTAAAAAGTTTGGGTGTGGAATGGCTGCTTTCCGTTAGCGCCGTTGGCAGCTTACGAGAGGAACTGGCCCCACGGCACATCGTTATTCCTGATCAACTATTTGATCGTACGAAAAGCCGGGTCAACAGCTTTTTTGAGAATGGATTGGTCGCGCACGTCAGCTTCGCAGATCCCTACTGCGAGACTCTGAACCACCTGGTGTATGAAGCAGCCAGCGAGATCGAGGGATTATCGGTCCATCGGGGTGGAACCTATGTCTGTATGGAGGGGCCACTATTTTCAACACGAGCCGAGTCCAACGTGTATCGGCAGTGGGGGATGGATATTATCGGCATGACGGCGCTGCCAGAGGCCAAGTTGGCGCGCGAGGCCGAGCTTTGTTATTCCACCATCGCCTGCGTCACCGATTATGATTGCTGGCGCGAGGAAGAGGAGCCAGTGAGCGTCGAGATGGTAATTGGTCATCTAAATGCCAACGTCACCAACGCCAAAAGCATTCTCCGCACCCTCGTGACCAGAATTCCAGAGGATCGACAGGTTAACACCTGCCCCTGTCCGGGCGCGCTCTCCATGGCGATCCAGACCGACCGAAGCAATATTAGCCCTGAGGTCAAAGAAAAATATAGCTTGCTTGTAGGGAAATATATAGACCAGAACTCTTGAATGAAGAATACATCATCGAGGAGAAAGAAAACGAGTAGTATAGCATTCGCGTCTTCTTTCTGTGGGTTTATAATTAAGATAAAGGACCAGTAGTGTATGTGTTGCAATGGGTAGGTATGGAAGGCGAAAACTTGGATATTCTGCAACATCGACAACAGGGTTCTCCGTTTGATGCTATTCGAGAAGTTGATGAGCATGGACAGGAATATTGGAGCACGCGCAAGTTTTCAAAAATCCTTCAATACGACGATTATCGCAATTTTCAAAAAGGCAATCATATCGTGTGAAAGCGCCAGAGAAGCGGCACCAGATCATTCCGGTGAAGTCACCGAAATGATTGTTATTGGGAGAGGTGCAAAGCGTTCTCGTATTGATTACCATCTCACGAGACACGCTTGCTACTTGATTGTAGAGAATGCTAATCCTGAAAAGCCAGTTGTTGCTTTGGGTCAGGCCTACTTTGCGTACCAGACGCGCAGACAAGAGCTATCAGATGAAGATGCCCTGGCTGGACTTACTGAAAACCAACGTTGTCTCCTGATTCGAGGGCAGCTTTCGTTGCATAATGTGCAGCTCGCAGAAACAGCGAGTCTTGCCGGGATCATCACCGCGAAAGATTTTGCGATCTTCCAAGATTATGGCTATCGCGGATTGTATAACGGACTTGGGGCAAAGGATATTCATGCCAGGAAAGAGCTAAAGAAAGGGCAGAAGATTCTTGATTACATGAATAGCAGTGAACTTGCTGTAAATCTATTCCGATCAACACAGGCAGAGGAACGTATCCGTCATAAGCAGATTCATACCAAAGAAGCAGCAAACCAGGAACACCTGAAGATCGGTGAGGAAATACACGCTTTGATTGAGAAGGGGCGGTACGATGCCAGAAGATCAGCCAACTCCTACAAAAAGTATTCAGCGGATTCAGAGAGAAATGCAGAAAAGATTGCATCAGGCATCCCAAGGATCTTTATTTCCTTTGGGTGAGTTTGACCAGGATGAAAAGGGGCCTCATTTGCTTTGGGAAATACTCTGATCTTGACCAAAAGTAGTTGACAAATCCTTGGGGAAAGGATATAATACAAACCGTTCCGCAAGAAGAATTCAAGTGGGACGGGTCGGTTTTATCCGGCCCTGTCGCTTGGCATGGTTGGGCCCTGCGCGGCAGATGTTTGCGAACCCCGCCAGGTCCGTGAGGAAGCACCGGTAAGTGGACCTCTCTGGGTGTCGTAGGACGCCTGACTGTGCTAAGCGGCAGGGCCGGGTAAAACCGGCTTTTTTCATGAGTTGAACGCGTTGTATTCTCCCAATTCTCTTGCGGAGTAGACTCTATCTCCTGTCCTTAAACTGTCATCGACAGGTAATGGTGGAACATGGCCTCACAATCACTCTACCGCAAGTGGCGTTCTCAGACATTTACTGAGCTTGTTGGTCAAGAAGCGATTATTCAGACGCTCAAAAACGCTCTCAGTAGTGGGAAGTTAGCGCATGCCTACCTCTTCACTGGCCCCCGTGGAACCGGCAAGACCAGTACTGCCCGCCTGCTTGCGAAAACAATTAACTGCACTAATCCACAAAATGGAGAACCCTGTAACAAATGCCAGCAGTGCCGTGAGATTACAGCAGGCAACTCTTTTAATGTGATTGAGATAGACGCTGCCTCCAATCGTGGTATTGATAGCATCCGCGAGTTGCGCGAGAGCGTGATGACCCGGCCCTCAACAGGTACCTATAAAGTGTATGTGCTGGACGAGGCACATATGCTTACAACCGAGGCCTTTAATGCTCTGCTCAAGACCCTGGAAGAGCCCCCAGATTACGCTATTTTCGTGCTCGCGACCACCGATGTGCATAAACTTCTTCCCACAGTCCTATCACGCTGTCAGCGTTTTGATTTCAAACGCATCTCAATGCGCCAGATCGTAGAGCATCTTGAGCATGTAGCGGATCAGGAAGAGGTTACATTAGAGCGGTCCGCAGCCGAACTACTGGCGCGCGCGGCGGCTGGTGGGATGCGCGATGCTCTAAGCTTGCTGGACCAGTCTATTGCCTATAGTGGCAGTCAGATCTCGCTGGTCCAGGTTCAGGCGATGTTGGGCGTAGCAGATCCCCGAGCGATTCGTCTATTAATTGAGCATATCGCGCGATTGAATAGCTCTGAGGGCCTACATTTGATTAATAAGCTCTCGGACGATGGCGCGGATCTGCGACAGATTAATGCTCAGCTTATCGAATACTGGCGCAGTCTGATGCTGGCGAAGGCTGGGGCGGATCTCGCGATGATCCTTGATAGCACTCAGGACGAGATGCGGGAGATCCAGGAGACCGCTTCCTCCTTTACCCTGGAAGAGTTAACGGCCTGTGCCCGTGTGTTTGCTCAGAATGAGCTGGTTCAAAAAAATTTGGGAACGCCACAACTGGGTCTGGAGCTGGCTTTTTTAGAGTGCCTGGAGATTCATCATCGGGCGCAGTCCGGGGTATCAGTAATCGCTAGTCCAGCACCAATGGTTGCCTCAAAGGCTTCGATCCAACCGTCGGTCCAGCCTCCGGTCCGTCAGACACCCCCGGCGCTTCCCGTTGCTCCGCCTCCGATAGCCGCCTCTGTGACGATTGTTGAGGAAACATCAGTTGTCCAGGCCAGGCCTGTGCTCCCTGAGCGTGAGATTGTTGAATTTCCCGCGACCGAGATCGCTGTCTCGCTCCCAGCAGCACCAAGCCATTCAGGTATCGAGGTCGAGGCTAATAAGGAGGCCGTTGCGGTCTCCGCCGCCGAAGAAAACGTGCCTGGCCTGACGTTGCAGCAGATTTTGGCCTCATGGGAGCGCGTCAAGAAGCGCGTTCGGGTTCAGCGCGAGGGGGGTAGCAAAGTCGCTGGAATGCTCAGCGATTACGAGATCCTGGGAGTAGAGGGTAATTCGCAGACGGCAATAGTCCTACTTCAGGCAAAACATGATTTCTCGCATAAGTTTGTGCACGATCAGGATCGCTACCGATTGGTGGAGCGTGCGCTTACCAGTGAATTTAATCAGCCCTGTGAAGTTCGTTTGATCCCAGCGGGGCAGCCGATCTCCAATATTCCGAAGCCAACTCTAATCACCACAAAGCTGAACTCATCGCCAGAGGAGCAGATATCCTCTCGGACACCGGTGTATGAGCCAGAGCCAGATCTTCCTCCACGTGCCCTCCCGCCGCGCCCAAAGCCACCAAAGATCGAAGAGGAGGAGGAGGAAGAAGATCCGCTGGCAGCTCTGCAACCGGATCCCCCTGAGCAGAACCGTTCTCGATCAGCACCGATAGCACAAGACCTTGTCGCCGATCGCCGCCCGGATCTTTCGCCAACACTTGCCAGAAAGCCTGATCTAAGAGACAATACAGGTACACTCAAGTCCGAGATCGCCCTGGTCGTCAAACGGGAGAACCTGGATGAGAAAGTCAGGCAAAACCCGGTTGTACAGGAGGTAGTCAGAATGTTTTCGGCTAAGATAGTCAACGTTAATCAGAAATAAGGAGTAGATATTTATGAACATGCGAGAAGTCCAGAAACTGCAACAGAAGCTTTTAAAGATGCAGGAGGACCTGGAAGCCAGCACATTCACTGGCACCGCTGGTGGAGGGGCCGTAACCATTGATATAACCGGAAAGTTTGAAGTTATCGGTGTCAAGATTGACCCAGAGGCGTTTGATCCCTCCGACATTCAGGAGCTTGAGGTAATGGTGCTGGCCGCGGCCAAAGACGCCTTTACCAAAGCGACCGATGCCCAGCAGAAGCTGGTCAGCAGCGCCACCGGTGGGATGAAGATCCCAGGAATGTCCTAAAAAAATGAGCAACATCGCGCCACCAGTAGCCGCCCTGATCGAAGAATTCTCAAAGCTCCCAGGTGTTGGAGTAAAAACAGCTCAGCGCCTGACCTTCTTTCTGCTTCGTAGTCCCGAGGATCAGGCCCGTCACCTGTCTGAGGCGATTATGCGGATGAAGGCGAGTGTTGTGTATTGTTCGCGTTGTTTTAATATTACCGAAACCGATCCCTGCCCAACTTGTAGCGATCCCATGCGGGATCAGGATGTCGTTTGTGTGGTAGAGGAGCCGCTGGATGTGCTGGCCCTGGAGAAGACTGGCAGTTTTAAGGGGCTGTACCACGTGTTGCATGGAGCCTTGTCACCTATGGACGGTATTGGTCCAAAGGATTTGCGCATCGCTGAACTGGTGAAACGGGTGAGAGAAGGGAACATTCGCGAGGTCATTCTGGCGATGAACCCCAACTTTCAGGGAGAGTTTACGGCCAACTTTATTAAAGGAGAGCTGCGGCCTCTTAACGTACAGGTAACTGGCCTGGCGCGAGGGCTACCGATTGGCGGCGACCTGGAGTACGCTGATGAGGATACCCTTCGGCGCGCTCTAGAGGGACGACGGGACATGTAGAAATTCTACATGTCCTTACGCTTCCAATGCTCCTTCTTTCCTTTTACACCAGCTTTATTCGTGTTTGACATCGTTCTACTGCTGTGGTACAATTGTTCTACATTTGAAGTGGAAATACGTCCCTGGAGAGCGGACAATTTCCGTTTCAAGGCCCCCGCAAAAGAATATATACATAGACACTATTGTTTAAATCAGGGGCTGGTCTTTGTGATATATGCCAGCCGGTTCATAAAGTTCTCTACAAAGACGAATACCATTAATGCTGTAGGAGAAACGCATGGCAACGACAAAAAAAGAAAAATCCGCGATCAGTAATGCGCCCATACCGGCTGACATGGGAGAGCGAGAGAAGGCGATCCGTCTGGCGCTGGATCAGATCGAGCGTCGCTTTGGGAAAGGCGCGATCATGAAGCTGGGAGAGACCGCGAAGGTTCAGGTTGATGTTATTCCGACCGGTTCAGTCGCGCTGGACGTGGCGTTGGGTGTCGGTGGCGTGCCTCGTGGTAGGATCGTCGAGATTTACGGTCCTGAGTCCTCCGGTAAGACGACGCTCTGTCAACATATTATTGCCAGCGCCCAGCGCTCCGGCGGGTATGCTGCATTTATTGATGCCGAGCATGCGATGGATAAAAACTACGCGGTCCGCTGCGGTGTGGACATCGCGAACCTGTATATCTCACAGCCCGATACTGGTGAGCAGGCCCTGGAAATCCTTGATACGCTGATCCGCAGTAATTCTTTTGATGTGGTGGTGATTGACTCGGTTGCCGCTCTTACCCCCCGAGCTGAAATTGAGGGTGAGATGGGTGACTCGCACGTTGGTCTCCAGGCTCGTTTGATGAGCCAGGCCATGCGTAAGCTGACCGGTGCGATCAGTACCTCTAATACCTGCGTCATCTTCACCAATCAGTTGCGCGAGAAGGTTGGCGTGATGTTCGGTAATCCTGAGACCACCGCCGGTGGTAAGGCCCTCAAGTTCTACGCATCCCAGCGCCTGGATATTCGCCGTACCGACTCGATTAAGCAGGGGTCGGACGTAATGGGTAACCGGACCCGCGTGCGTGTGGTTAAGAACAAGGTTGCGCCCCCATTCCGCGTCGCCGAATTTGACATTATGTATAGCGAGGGGATCTCCCGCGAGGGTGGTCTGATCGATTTGGGTTTGGAGATGGGTCTGGTCAAGAAAAGCGGAGCCTGGTTCACCGTTGGAGATATCCGTCTGGGCCAGGGTCGCGAGAACGCTAAAGAGTTCCTGCGTCAGAACACTGATGTCGCGCTCGCGATCGAAGAGCAGATCCGCAGCAACATCACCTCATATGATAGCGAAAAAATCAATGAGCTTGAAGATGAGAGTGAAGATGGGGTTTTAGGCGCTCCAGCCGCGATTGAAGAAGAGATCGAAGAGCTTTAGCTAGCGTCTCTCAAAAGGGCAGTCCCTCTACTTCTATAAAGTGACTGCCCTTTCTTGATGCTTACGCCTCTTCTTCCGCAACGGCCTGAGCCTCACTAAGAATGCCTGTCAGCTCTTGATCCAGGGCGGGTTTGGGTAGATGAACCAGTGGTTTTTCCGGGGATTGGAGCAGTGGCTCCAGCTTCTGTCCCTCAATGAGTGGTGGTTCCAGGACCTCAGCGACGGCCTTGCGCTCATTCCACCAGGCCGCGAGTGCGGCTGGATCAATTCTACCCAGCCTTCCAGACTCGGCATTGACCATTGCCCAGTTCAGCATCGCATCTTCCAGAGGTACGTCATACTCACTTTGCTGGCTAAGCTTCCACTTTGTATCCATAATCTCAAAATATGCACGCATCGGATCTTGTTTCTGGGTTAGATTCTGCCGCAGGAGCAGGATCAGTGGTAGGTGATAGTTTGTGTACCAATGCTCTGCTGCCTCCTCTATACTGACCGGTCGATGTTGACGTTCCTCCATTAGATATTGATGGCCGAGCATCAGATTATAGAATTGCCGGGCGTACTGTCTTGGCACAGTGATATTCAGAAGCTCATAGATCCTCCGCTGGTACCAGCCGGGACGAACCGTAACGACTCTCTGGATCACATCGCTCCCCATATCCAGTACAGCGTATCCCCAGCTATTGAGACGCTTTAACGCAAGTTGAATATGTAGAGGTGTATCAAAATTTTTCGCGTCCCCAAATTGATCGTGTTCGCGCCTGAGTAAGCGATAGCGTTTATTAAAATAGATGAAATCGCTATCGTCAACAATCTCATCGCTTTCGGGAAGGTTACGAGCCTCGCGTACATCCTCCGCCTGCCATAACAATGACTCATGGAACATCTCTAGATCCTGCTGCCGCAGTCCCTCACTAACAGAATGGTCGAAAAGCTCGCTAGTCTCGGCATCTGCCATAATCGCGAAAATGCGTTTGCCGTCGATCCTGATCAAAATGTTCGCTAGAGAGGGATCGCCCCAGTAAACGCCGTGCTCGTGCAACTCAATCATCAGAACCGCGACAGCATCCCACAGGCGTCTCTTATTGCGTTTGGTAAAGGGGATGCGATACAAAATGACATGAGGAATAATTCTGGGAGCCAGACGCGTTACTGTGTAGCCGCGATCGGCGCTAATATACTGGGGAATGCCGCCGGTTCCCTGGACATCCAGTGGGATTGGTGGTTGAGAGACCATGACCGTTCCAACCGGACTCAGCGCCGGTATTCCACGCCGTTCAATCTCGCGCAGATTGCCAATCTCCTTCTCAGCCATCCGAGGAGTTGTTTCTTTGATCGCGTACCGATTGCCGCCGCACTCGATAAATATCACGGGATGGCGGGATTCTCCCCGACGGATATTCATAGGTAGTATGCCATGGTCGGGCCATGTTTCCAGAGGGAACGCCCAGGGCAGCTCTTCCAGATTGCAGTTTTCCGCCTGCGCAATATTAAAAACAATCGTTGTTTGCTCTTGTATGCGTTGCGATCTTCGTACTGTCGGCATCATAATGTAATCCCTTTAGAACATAGAGAACGAATGCTTTCTATAAAGAGAAACGTGATATGGGTGAGAAACGCTACATGGTAGCTTTTGGATAATGAAATGTTACAATAGCAGAGACGTAAGGTGGGCTGATCTGGACCACCTTTTTGATCCTGGAAGGAGCAAGTATGGGCAGCGTAAGCTTTCATTTCAAAGATGAGATTGTCCTGGTCACTGGTGGCTCGCGGGGTCTGGGGCTGGAGATTGCCGAGGGGTTTGGTCGCGCCGGAGCTAGCGTTGTAATTACCGCGCGTCGCCAGCAGTGGCTGGATGAGGCTGAACAGAGCCTGAAAGGGCAGGGGATCAACGTTAAATCTTTGATCTGTGATGTCGCTGATCCTTCATCCGTTGAGCATCTGGTACAGCAGGTTCAGGCCGATCTTGGTGACATCGACGTTCTGGTGAACAATGCTGGGCTGACCTGGGGCGCGCCAGCCGAGGAGATGACCCTGGATCGCTGGAATCAGGTGATCAATGTGAATATTAACGGGACCTTTTTGATGTCTCAGGCCGTTGGAAAGGCGATGTTAGAGCGTGGTAAAGGCGTGATGGTGAATGTGGCCTCCGTCGCCGGGTTGGGAGGCAAGCAGGTCAACACCATTGGCTACAACACCAGCAAGGCCGCCGTTATTAATCTCACACGCTCCCTGGCGGTTGAGTGGGCTACTCGGGGAATTCGTGTCAACGCCATCGCTCCCGGCATGTTCCGCACGCGGATGACCGAGGCCCTGCTGGATCGGGGTGAGAGCATGATCGCCGAAACCACCCCTATGAAGCGGATCGGCCAGCCGGGTGAGCTTGCGCCCCTGGTACTATTTCTGGCGTCGGAGGCAGCCAGCTATATGACCGGACAGATCATTGCCGTGGACGGCGGGTTAACCTCTCAATAAGCCATTTTCGGGCGAGAAGGGGAAAGTAGGAGCGCACATAGATAGCTCTGATGGAATATGGAAAATGGAGACCTCCGCGTGTTCAAAGAGCAAGCGAGTCTGTTAGGAAAAGCGGAAACGCCCTTCAGGCGCAGTAGGAGCGCTTCGCGAAGCGTGCGCATGCTTTCGGGATCGCAGAATCTCCCCGGAGGCATGGCGCGTCCACGAGCCTTCTTCGATCTTTCACCGAATTTCCCTACAGGCCTGGGGGCTTTTCGTGCTACGTTATCTTTTCCCATCAGAGTTATTTATGTGCGACATCTACTCCTGCGGATTGCTTAGAGGCTATAGGCCATAAAGTTGCCATCGTTGTCGATAACATACAGATGACCGTTGATAACCAGTGGGCTCTGCCAGTGTAACGAGCCAATCTGATTATCTTGCCAGAGAATCTTGCCCGTTGTTGGATCGATTGCTCGAATGGCATGCTGGCCTTGCAGGTACAGAACATCATTCGCGAGCAAAGGAGAGCTACCATCAGTATCATTCTGATAGGCAAGTTGCAGGCGGCTATAGCCTCCTTCATCTGTAGTAAGTTTATAGGCCATAAAGCCGCAGTTCGTCCCAACAAAGATCCAGGTGGTACCAGAGTGATCGTTCCAATTCGCCGGGTGGCTTACTACCGAGCAAGATCGCGGCAGGCTCACTGTCCGTATTTGACCACCCACATGGTCTGGTCCGTGTTGACCAGACATATTATTGCGATTGATCAGGCGTAACTTTCTATCTTTGCCAGCCTGTACAAGCATATAGGGAGTGCGGCTATGGCTCTGTACCGGAAGAATCGCGGGGGCCGCGCTACCCAGATCTGCATCATCATCCTGAAGTTGCTGATAATCAGCAGGAGTATATGTATCCAGCACCTTCGACAGATCCCGATTCAGCTTAATCACTGTATCGGCGTAATCGTGACCACCTTTATCGGCATTGTAGTTTCCATTGCCGGTCGTGACATACACGTAACCGCCCTTGAAATCCACAACCGCGCCAGCTCGACCCCAGATCGCCGACTGCACATCCGCGCAATAATTGGACTTATTTGGATCGCTGCCCAGTAATTCGTGAATATTAGAGCAGAGCGAATTAAACACCATCTTTTTGCCCGTTGCCAGATTGACCGCAACCACGTGCCCCTGGTAATGGCCGCCATCGCCAATATAGCCGCCGAGCGCCATATAGAGATAGCCATTAGCGATATTGATCGCGGTCCCACCCTTCTCATCATCGGGCATCAGCGTCATCGTCTCGGGCCAGCCGCCGGAAGTGATCTCGCGACCAGAGCCCGTTGTATACTTGTGGATCTTCCCATCCAACGCATAGCTGTAGACATAATTATGCGAGGGATCGATAAGGGGCGTGCTAGTAGTAAGTTGTGGGCCATTGTGATCGCGCCGCCAGATCTGTTGTCCATTGGCCGCATTGAGGGCCAGGAGACTGCCCTTTTTCGTATTCAGGAAAAGCAGCGACTTTGTCCCTTTAGAGGTTTTAATACCAGGTACAAAGACCGGCGAGCTATCTGTATCTGGCAGATGGACCTGCCAGAGCCGTTTCAGATTGTGGACATTGCCAGAGTCAATCGTGGTCTCATGGTGGTTGACGCCGCTGCGATCGATCCCACCATTGAAGGCCAGCCAGGCGAAATCTGCTTGATTGGTAAGCTTTAGATGAACAGTATCGGCCAGGTTTTTAGCTGTAGCTGTAGATAGGCCGGAAGTAGTAATCATAAGCAAAAGGAGAGTCAGGCTGAAAGAGAGCCTGGAGATGTGGGGGTACCTGAAATAGGTGATTTTCATAGGTAGATTTGAAGCTCCTTTGTAGCAACATAGATCTGAATTGCGAGAAGAGATGCATCTAATAAAGCTATAGACTATTTTTCTTTATCGGTTAGCTGCATCCATACTAATAGAAAATCCATTGTAATTGAAGGACAATACATGTCCACCATTTTTATTAAAGTCTTTATAAAAAACAGAACCATACACAGAGAGACTTAACTATAAGTGGATCAGATACTAATCATCTGTAGCCATATCAAGAAAGAGGGCGTTTCAGAAAAGCTGGAATGGGGTAAAGAGAGGGAGAGCATCTTGACTTGAAGAGGCGAAACACCTTATCATCCCTATAGTAGTCACAGAAACTAGAAAAAGGTGTTTTGCCTCGTATGATGAAACAATTTCGTGGGCGTAGTCTGGCCCACCCCGGCTGTCTGATAGGTATAACCACGGGCCTGATTGTGGGGATTGTCCTGGCGGGAGTGTTGGCAGCCTCTTTTGGAGTAGAGCTCACCACCGTCTTGTGGATCTGGCTTGGTTTGACCATTGTATTGGGAGTGTCTGGTTGGTTCATTGGAGATCGTATGTCTTCCAGATTTCCTGCACTTGATCAAGAAATGCCCACGCAGGAGAATTCTTTTACAGAGGAAAATAGCTGAAAATTTTGTGTAAATTCAATAGTAATTCGTTGTAAGATATGGTATACTCACTTCTACATCAGTAATGTAAGGATACAAAAAACCTCATCTGATCGAAGCAATGACGCTTCCGGGCGAAGTCGCGTGTTCAACCAGCCGTATCAGTGAAGCCGTTCCCAAAAAGCTGCCAGCCACCAGATACGAGTTTCCCCTTTTTTAACCAAGTTGTCCTTTGCTATCACTTTTAGCTTAGTACAACGTGCCAGTCTGGAGGACTCCTATGGCTATCAATGAATTTCGCCGCCCTGTTTCCGTTGATTTTGCCCCCCGTGGGAGCGCATGTGAGTGGTGTGGGAAACCAGCAGAGAAGCAATTAACTGCGATTGGTGGGAAGTATCACAACGAAGGTGGACTGTTTTGCCAGTCCTGTGGAGATCAGTTTATGGCTACCGTGATCAATTCGGTCGCAATCGCAACAGAGTATCGCAATGCAGGTTTGAACACAATCAATACGATCTAAAAGATGCGTCTAAGGAGAGAGATCAGGGTGGATACAAAAATGTACCACCCTGTTTTTTTGATTGCTAAGCGTAGCGAGCCATATACTTCTCCAGCTCGAAAGGTTTCGCCTTCTCCGTCAGTTCCTTCGCCGCTTGATCCATTGTTGGGCGATCCGTATCCTGATAGAAAAGACCCAGGTACTGCTTCTCCGTATCCATTGCCAGAGAGACCGCCTGCATCCGGTTAGATGGCATATGATCGCTTGGTAGGGAAGCGACATTCGCATCCCAGGCATTAAAGGTATTATAGAAAGTTGGGCAGGGGCTAAGCACCTGAATAAACGAGAAGCCCTTGTGATTGACTCCTTGCTCGATCAGGTTCGCCAGATCCTTCGGCTTGGCCGAGTAGCCGCGAGCCACAAAACTTACGTTCAGTGAGAGGGCCGTCGCGATCGGATTAAACTGCGAGGCCATCAAGCCGAACGGTGTTGACTTGGTGACGTGGCCGTGGGGAGAAGTTGGTGAGGTCTGGCCCTTCGTCAGGCCGTACACCTCATTATCCATTACAATCACGGTAATATCGATATTGCGCAGGGCCGCGTGAACCAGGTGACCCGCGCCGATACTAAAGAAATCACCATCGCCGCCGACCGCGATCACATTCAGATCTGGTCGAGCCATTTTCAGGCCCTGAGCGACTGGTAAGGCGCGGCCATGGACACTATGGAAGCCAAAAGTCTTTACAAAGTGAGGTAGGCGACTGGAGCAGCCGATCCCCGAGACCACCGTCGTCTGATCAGTATTCAGCTTTAAAGTTGCCATAGCACGATAGACGCCATTAAGAACTCCGAAATCGCCACAACCCGGACACCAGGTTGGTTTGACCTCACTTTTATAATCCTTAGGTGTAGGAATCACAGGTGTTTGGACCACGACTAGCTAACCTCCTCGATGGCTCGCAGAACCTCAGCGGCGGTAAACGGGATACCACCAAACTTATTCACGCGGATCGCCTGAACGCCGAATTTAGCGCCCAGTAGATTGGCGAGCTGACCCGAATAGTTGCATTCAGGCACAATCACCGTCTTTACCGAATGGATGAAGTTATGAATTGTCCGACTGGGGAGCGGGGACAGGATCTTCACATGCAGCGAGGCCACCTTTTAGACCTGATCGAGCGCGCGATCGACTGCCTCATGAAACGTTCACTCTGATTAACACCAACCGATCAGACCGATCGTCGCCTCCTCATCGCCGTAGCGTTCCGGCTGAGGCAGCTCTTCAGCCGCCGTATCCAGCTTACGGAAGCGCTTCTCCATCATCGCTACATGATCTTCCGGCTCATAGTCTGGGTGGCCGTAGATATCGTGCTCCAGACCGGTCGCGACATAGGTTGGCGCGCCGAGAGCGGGAACCGAAGCCGGAGAAATGCCGCTGGCCGTATAAGCATAGCGAGCAAAAGCCTCCTCAGGCTCTGAATGACCATTGTCATGAGAGCGAGAGCCAGCAGCCACCAGCTCGCGCTCAACAACTGGTAGCTTCGCGAAAGCCTGCCGATCCACACTCTCCACACGGGCCGTCAACGACTGATCTGTCAGATAAATCACTGGCATCTGATAGCGTTCAGCCATATTGAAAGCCTGGACCATCAGCGTATAGCAATCCTCAACATTCGCCGGAGCCACAATCATGCGGGGAGTATCGCCATGGCTGGCATAGAGCGCGAAACTCAGATCCGACTGCTCCATTTTCGTTGGCATACCTGTACTGGGGCCGGCGCGCTGGGCGTCTACAATCACCGCTGGTAGTTCCGCCATCGAAGAATAGCCAATCAGCTCCGTCATCAGCGAGAGGCCTGGACCTGAAGTTGCCGTCATCGCGCGCGAGCCGCCAAACGAAGCGCCCAACACCGCCGCCAGAGCCGCGATCTCGTCCTCCGCCTGCATAAAGGTGCCGCCGGCCATCGGCAGCTCCTTTGCCAGCCCCTCCATAATATCACTGGCAGGGGTAATGGGATAGCCCGCGAAGAAGCGGCAATTCGCCGCCAGCGCCCCGGCCACCGCCGCCTGGTTGCCATTCAGCACTACGCGATCCGCCTTCGCCACCGGGCCAAGCTGATACGCGTCGCGCTTCGTCAATTGTTCGCGGACATACTTCTGAGAGATCTCCAGAGCCAGCATATTCTTCTCCATCAGGATTGGAGAAGACTTACGGGACTTTGATAGCTTCGACTCAACCACCTGAGTGATCGCCTCAATTGGCGGACCGAAAAGGCCGCAGATCGAGCCCAGCATTACCATATTTTTGGTCTGGAAAAGCTGAACCTCTTTGCGAGCAATCTCATTAAAAGGGATTGGGTAGGTAATAAAGTCACCGGCATCGGGAGTGAAATCGGAAGGATCGTAGATCAGGACACCGCCATTGCGGAGCTCGCCCACATTGCGATCGAACGCTTCCCGGTTCAGACAGATCAGCACATCGGCGTAGTCACCCATCGACTTAATCGGATGATCACCAATACGGACCTGGAACATACAGGGACCGCCGAGGATCTCAGCGGGGAACGTGCGGAACGTATACACATGATAGCCCCAACGAGCGGCCCCAAGCGCCAGGATATCGCCTCCGGAGATCGTCCCTTCACCTGACTCGCCGCCGATGCGGATAGTCACATCATTCATCATTGAATGCCCCCCTTAGCAAAAAGTATTGCCGCGCCCTGGAGCACGCAGCGGCGCGGCCCTAGTCTGAGAGAGAAGTTGGGTTGGAAGCTATGGAAGCGAGGAGTATCTAGAAATGCCTCGAAAAGAGGAAGCATTTGAAAGATATTAAGGACTATGGAGAATTGCCGCACCGCCCCAGGAAAAACGAGAAGCAGTGAAACACAGGGTCTAAACCCGCGATTCATCATGAGTTAATAACTTTTTTTATCGCTAGCTTTCAGCCGCATCCTCATCTCAATCCTGTCCAGACTAGCCAGTCCGGCCAGGAATATATGTGTAAGATAGCCATATTATAGCATACATAATCCATAATCGGTACCAAAAAGCCGGATAACAGAGTCATAAAAAGGGAAATATATAAGAAAGAAGTAAGTGAAATAGGTCACAGGAATAGAAAATGAGCGTGATTACAGAGGAAAAATTTCCCTCTTTTCAAAGAAGCGAGATTATGTTACAATGCGAAAAGTTCAAGTGCTGAGGGCCCATAGCTCAGCGGTTAGAGCAGTCGGCTCATAACTGATTGGTCGTTGGTTCGAATCCAACTGGGCCCACTCACAACTCATAATCCTTTGCCCACCGCACTCCTTTTGTTTGATTATTCCTTGCTGGCACTAGTCGAAGATGTGCCCTAGTAGTACCTACCTCATCTACTAGAATGAGATAGACCTTATTCATCTCCTCGTTATACACAGTAAAATAATCGCATTGTCCTCGATCGTGCCGCCAATCTCTTTTCTGACCTGTGACATTATGGTTAGCCGTTATCGAACTTGAGTACTGTACCCTTCTCTTCAATTCACCCCGTCTTACACTGTACTCGCCAAAACTGACTATCACTATCCTCAATAACTAGAGATCGTACCGCTGGTTTCCACCATGCGGGGTGAGAACTATGTAGCCCAGTTGTGAGCATACTTCGCTACTTAATCAGATCCTTGCACGCTTGCCCGAGTCCCCCGCGTAATACATTTGGCTAAAAAAAGAGACGCTGGATGATATATACCCAGGCGTCTCTTTTTAATTGTATCCAGCGATGGTTATTTGACGGTGATGTCCATGTGCATTCCCATCTCGTAGTGGTTTGGGTAGCTGCACTCAAATTCCATTCCCTCAGCGGGTGCGGCCTTTGTGAAGGTATAGTCTACCGTTGCTGTCTGCCCACCATTGATGTTATCAACGTCTTTCACGGAAGCTGCATCGCGTGAGTCCTGATTTCCTCCAGGAACTTTTTTCGCGATGGTGAATTCGTGAGGCATTTTTCCTTCGTTCTTTACAATAAAGTGATACGGCGTTCCTACTTTGAATTCGACCACATCGGATTTAATATACATCTCCCCCTCAGTAATGTGGACGGTCTGGGCACCTGAGCTGGTGCTGGAAGAACTGGAGTTTTGAGCACCACTTGATTGGGAGGTTGAGCCGGTCGACGAGCTGGCGCTTGTGCTCTGGCTATCAGAGCCGCCACAGGCAGTAAGCATGACACAACCCAGAACAAGCAAGAGCAGACCAGCAAGCCAACGTTTCATATACCAAATCCTTTCCATACTCTAAAAAAACTTTTATGGATCTACACGTTTAATGTATTTCTCATTTTCGATCTTATCATAACTAAGATGCTCTTATGCTTTTCATAGTAAAAAAAGGCTACTGTATTTCAGGGAAAAAACACAAAAAATGAGAGAAGAACTTTCGCTGTATGCAAAGAGAATGGGTTATAGAGTATACCGATGCGATTACAGGAATTTTACCCTCATTTAATCCTAATTTCTCCCCTCTTTCTGTTATATTATAGGAAGAAGATAAGGGGTCCCTCTTCTACGCTCAACTCTTTATCTGCTTTCCTCTAACATTGGTGTTTAGGGTGCCGCTACTCACAAAGATAGATGTCTACGGATTCTCTTATATTCGTCGAATTGGATGAATATATGGTGACTCTTTGTGAATTCTTGCGGCCTCCACAAAGAAAGGATGCCAGCGTGCAAAGACATTCTTCTTTTCGTATGTTGCTTCTGACACTGGTTGTCTGTTTGCTGACCTTAAGTGCTCTTTTTATAGTTCCCAATCAATCTTTGGGGATCGTGCATGCCGCGACTACCTACAAAGTGTTGTTTGATAATGCTCACGCGGAGACAGCCGGCAATGCCGATTGGGTCATCAGCAGAAGTCAGCCTGATCCTCTCGGTGAGAGTCCTGATCCCCAGGTTGAGACGGATTGGACGGGTGGGATCAGCGCCTGGGGCGTGGCTCTACAACAAACGGGTCGCTATAGCTTAAGAACCAATACCACGACGATTACCTATGGCAATGCCAGCAACCCTCAGGATCTCAGTAAGTTCAATGCTTTTGTGCTGCCCGAGCCTAATACCCCGCTAACCAGTAGCGAGAAGACGGCGGTCCTGACCTTTGTGCGCAATGGCGGTGGCCTATTTATGATCGCTGACCACAACGGCAGTGATCGCAATAACGATGGAGCTGACTCTCTCCATATCTTTAATGATCTGATGAACAATAACGGTGTGAAAAACGATGTGTTTGGGATTCAGTTTGATGTGCTCAATATCTCCAAAGAGAATCCTGGTAACGATACCCCGAAGGGTGATCCTGTCCTCAATGGACCCTTTGGCACCGCCCACAGCAGCATTATTCGCAACGGTACCACCGAGACATTAAAGCCTTCCGATAACGCCGCTGCCCATGGCATCATCTATCGTGCGAGTGCCTCTAACACCGGGAACACTGGAGCCTTTCTCTCGGGGAGCACTTATGGGAGTGGTCGGGTGCTGGCGATTGGTGATAGCTCCGCGATTGATGATGGAACCTGCGCTTCTGGGAACAAGTGCTTTGATGGCTGGAATGATCCCGCTGGGCAGAACTACGCGCTTTTCCCAAACGGAACCGAGTGGTTGGCCGGTGGTGCCTCCACAGGTGTAAAAGGCCGTTTAAACTAATCTTTTGAGAGCGAGTCCAGCTTTTATTCTCGTCGTCTGGCTTCAACTCTAAGGTATTGCTAAAGATCCTGTTTGTGAGTTTTATCTCTCATAGGCAGGATCTTTTTTGTACTTAATATGACGAGTAAAGAGGGTTTTTAACCGGGTTCTGAGATTTTTGAAGATGCGTATTGTGGAGAGAGCGGTGGTTAATGCGCCGAAGGGAACAGAG
>CAXTTV010000091.1:0-18742 GCA_964247295.1 uncultured Ktedonobacteraceae bacterium
GTCTGTGAGCGTCGTTTCGTAGCTTCTTTCTGTAGGACGAGTCGAGTGAAATACAGAAACGTCACGCATGAGATCCCGACAAACTAGAAACGATAACAGCCTGAGCACCTCCTCCGACAAAGCCTGTGTCTATAGACGCTTTCCCCTGGGTTCTGACGCGCTGTCCCTAGCTGCTTTTCTACATCACTAGGCAAGAAACAAAAACAACGCTCAACCCAAGGCCTTACGCTCTCTATCCTTCTCGGATGGGCGAGCTCCACAGGCGTTCTGTAGACAAGCAGGCCAAAACCGTGGATCGAAGGGGGTACCTTACCCATGCAAGCAAAACAGCACGGCGACCTTTCGACAGTGCCAGCGGAAAATGACGAGAGCGGGCAGGAACCGACAATGTTTGAAGAGAACAACCAGGTAGAAACAACCAATGAGGAGGCTCAGCCCACACCGGTTACCGAAGAGGCAACTGATGCCAATGAGCCTAACGATTACAATGAGATGGAGGAACTGCTCCGGCATTCCACCACTCCCACCAATATCAAGCGCGGCGATGTGGTCGAGGGCGTGATCGTGCGGATCGATCAGGACGAAATCCTGGTGGATATTGGCCTGAAATCTGAAGGCGTGCTCTCAACAAAAGAACTACCAGCCACAGGCTATGGGTCTTTTAGCGAGCTACACATGAATGATAAGATTCTTGTGTATGTGATCCAGCCTGAGACTCAGGATGGTCATGCACTGCTTTCTCTGAAACGCGCCAATGCTGAACGCCAGTGGCGGATCGCTGAAGAGCAGTACAAGAATGGCGAACTTCTTAAAGCAAAGGTTATTGATTTCAATAAGGGCGGCCTGATTGTCGATGTCGCGGGTATCCGTGGCTTTGTGCCGATCTCTCAGATCCTTAACCTGAAACGGGAAGAGGTCGCTCAGGGTGGCGAAAACCAGGAGACTGCCGCGAAACTCCAGAGCATGAAGGATAAAGAACTTCAGCTTAAGATTATTGAGATCAATCGCGCGCGCAACCGCCTGATCCTCTCCGAGCGTCTGGCTGTCCAGGAGTGGCGTCAGCGTCGCCGTGAGGAGCTTCTCGATGAGCTCAAGGCCGGCGAGGTTCGCAAAGGCGTGGTCAGCAATCTGGCAAACTTCGGCGCGTTCGTCGATCTTGGTGGCGCTGATGGTCTGGTCCATATCAGCCAGCTTGCCTGGAGCCGTGTGAACCATCCCAGTGAGGTTCTACATGTTGGCCAGGAGGTTGAAGTTCAGGTCCTGAGCGTCGATAAAGAAAAGAAAAAAATTGCCCTCTCGATTAAACGCGCTGAGGTCGATCCCTGGACGACGGTGGAGCAACGCTACACCCCGAACCAAGTAGTAACGGGTATTGTGACGAAGATCGCTCCTTTTGGTGCCTTTGCTCGTATCGAGGACGGGATCGAGGGGCTTATCCATCTTTCTGAACTGAATCCGGGGATGGACCCTAAGGAGAACCTGCACGAGGGCCAGCAGCTTCAATTGCGCATCCTGCGCATCGATGCTGAGCGCCGCCGTCTTGGGCTGAGCCTCCGTCAGGCGGAGACTCCTGATCCCGAACCTACTACTCCTGTAGAGACTCCCGAGCTCTCTGCTGAGGAGGCCCCTACGGCTTCCTCAATCGAGACTGAAGAGTCACGACAGGCTCAGGCTCCTGTTGATAAGATGGCGATATCTCTTGAAGATGTTCAGCCGACTGAGAGCCGCCGCGAGCGTCGCGATCGACAGTCAGAACGGTCGGGTGAGTCTGGCAACTACTTTGGCAATGATGGCGAGACAACCGCGATGGCCGAAGCCTTCCGCGCAGCCGCACGCCAGCGTACTAAAGACGAAACCGACCCTCCCGAAGAGTAGTCCGTCTCCGGTTCTGCTTTTTCGTACCTGAACAAGCTAATCGTGCGACCTCCTTCCTGCCATCCATGGTCAGGAGGGAGGTCGATTGTTTCCAGGTTAAAGGTAACTATGCGCTTTTTTCAACCATCCCGAATGCCAGGATGTTTTTCCTTGACGCTGTTTGAACGGTGTTGTATCATGAAGTACGCTGTTTACCTGAGCGAAACAGAGGGCATGGTTCCACTCTCTGCCACTGAAAGGGGGGTGACAGGTGAACGATAGAGATAGATTTGATAAATTTACGGAGCGAGCACGCAAAGTTCTGAGTCTCGCCCAGGAGGAAGCTCAACGCTTCCAACATAATTATATTGGTACTGAGCATCTCCTGCTCGGTCTAGTCCGCGAAGGCGAGGGGGTGGCGGCTAAGGTTCTCAATAATCTGGGCGTCGAACTAAATAAGGTTCGCAGTGCTGTTGAGTTCATTATTGGTCGCGGCGATCGCATCGTTCTTGGTGAGATCGGTCTGACCCCACGCGCGAAAAAGGTGATCGAGCTGGCCGTTGATGAAGCCCGTCGCCTGAATCACCATTATATCGGGACCGAACACCTTCTGCTCGGCCTGGTCCGCGAGGGTGAGGGGATCGCTGCTGGCGTCCTGGAAAGCCTGGGCGTGAACCTGGAAAAGGTCCGCACCCAAACCATTCAGGTCCTCAGTCAGTCCGGCTCTACCCATGAGCGCGATGCCAAACACTCAAAAACTCCCACGATCGACCAGATGGGTATCGATCTCACGGCTGCCGCTCGCGGCGGAAATCTTGATCCCGTTGTCGGTCGCCATCAGGAGATTGAGCGCGTTATTCAGATTCTTTCTCGCCGTAATAAGAACAATCCCGCTCTTATCGGTGAGCCCGGTGTTGGTAAAACTGCGATCGTTGAAGGTCTGGCTCAGCGCCTGATCTCTGGCGAGGTTCCCGAGACTTTGGCTGGCAAACGCCTCCTTACTCTGGATGTGGGCTCTCTGGTCGCCGGTACCAAGTACCGTGGTGAGTTTGAGGAGCGCTTGAAGAAGATTATTGAGGAGATCCGCAATAGTCGCGATTGCATCATCTTTATCGATGAGGTTCATACGCTTGTTGGCGCTGGCGCTGCCGAGGGCGCGGTCGATGCCGCGAATATCCTGAAACCAGCTCTGGCTCGCGGCGAACTACAGTGCATTGGCGCGACGACGCTGGATGAATACCGCAAATATATTGAACGCGATGCCGCTCTCCAACGACGCTTCCAGGAGGTTATCGTTAAAGAACCTTCTGTTGAGGAGACGATTGAGATTCTCAAAGGTATTCGCGAACGCTACGAACAACACCACCGCCTGGTTATCACTGACGAGGCTCTGCGCGCCGCGACGGAGATGGCTAGCCGCTATATCACTGACCGCTTTATGCCCGATAAGGCGATCGATCTGATTGACGAGGCCGCTTCACGCGTCCGGATGCAGAACTCTCTGGCCCCTCTCAATTTGAAGGAGGCTATGAAGGCTCTGGAGTCGGTTCTCCATGAGAAGGAGGCCGCGATCCAGCAGCAGGAGTATGAGATGGCCGCTGAACTTCGCGACCGCGAGGTGAAGCTCCGCGAGCGGATCTCTAAATTGGAGTCCGGCTGGCACCGCGAACGCGGCAATGAGAAGCCTTCGGTCGGTGAAGAGGAGATCGCCCAGATCGTCTCGATGTGGACTGGCATTCCGGTAATGCGGATCGCTCAGGAGGAATCTCAGCGCCTACTCCAGATGGAGGATGCGCTCCACGCTCGCGTTATCGGCCAGAATGAGGCGATTGAGAAGATCGCCCGCGCTGTCCGCCGCGCCCGCGCCGGTCTAAAAGATCCTAAACGCCCGATCGGTTCCTTCATTTTTATGGGCCCGACCGGTGTCGGTAAAACTGAGCTCGCTCGCGCGCTCGCCGAGTTTATGTTCGGCAGCGAAGACTCCCTCATCAAAATCGACATGTCAGAGTTTATGGAGCGCCACGCTGCCGCACGCCTGGTTGGTGCCCCTCCCGGATATGTTGGATATGAAGAGGGCGGCCAGCTTACGGAGGCGGTCCGTCGCAAATCCTACAGCGTGATCCTTCTGGACGAGATTGAAAAGGCTCATCCCGATGTCTTTAATATGCTTCTCCAGATCCTTGAGGATGGCAAACTGACCGATGCCAAGGGCCGGACGGTTGACTTCCGCAATACGGTGATGATTATGACTTCTAATGTCGGCGCGGCCCTTTTGAACAAGGAGGCTTCGATCGGCTTTAAGCAGTCTAAGAATCAGGATCAGGTGAATAAGACCGAGTATGAGGGGATGCGCTCAAAGGTGATGGGCGAGTTGAAAAACACGTTCAAGCCTGAGTTCCTAAATCGTATTGACGAGATTATCGTCTTCCACTCTCTCCGCAAGGAAGAGATGTATACGATTGTTGATCTTCTCTTGAACCGAGTACGCACTCAGCTTACTGAGCAGCAGCTCGAACTGGTGGTCCCACAGGTCTCAAAAGACTTTCTGATCGATAAGGGCTTCGATGCTCAGTATGGAGCTCGTCCGCTGCGCCGTACAATTCAACGCATGATCGAGGACCCTCTGGCCGAGGGCTTGCTCCAGGGGAGCTTCCATCCAGGCGATTTGGTTGAGGCGACGGTGGTCAATGACGATCTGCTTCTTCAGGTCCGCAATCGCATTGAGCAGCTTCCAGCTCCCGCCTCTGCTTCTCCTGAGGCGGCTCTTCCCGCTGGCAGCGAGAGTGGTGAGTCTTCACAAAGCTAATGTAAGTACGCGTACATTTTTATTATAAGATTGGGGGCGTGTCCGCTCGCACACCTATCTTTGGAGATTGTTCTCCACGTTCTGTAAAGGTGCTGCTGGGTATGGATGACGCCCCTTTCTTTACACTTTTTCCCTATGCCTAAAATTCGCACAAAATACGTTTGCCAGCAGTGCGCTGGCGAACAAAATAAATGGATGGGCAAATGCCCAGATTGCGGTGCCTGGAACTCTCTTGAGGAGGTGACTGAGGCTCCCGCGCCTACTCCTGCCCAACAACGTCGGTCGGCATTGCTTGGGAACGGCTCCGCTTTGTCTGGCTCGACCTCTCCCCTACTCCTACATGAGATTAAACCACTTCCCTACGAGCGCATCCCGGTCGGCTATCCAGAGATGGATCGCGTGCTGGGCGGAGGTCTGGTCGCGGGCTCTCTTACGTTGATCGGTGGCGAGCCTGGAATCGGGAAATCTACCCTGCTGCTTCAGGTCTCTGGCAATATTTCTGTCTCACTTGGACCTGTCCTGTATGTGTCAGGCGAGGAGTCGGTCGAACAGGTGAAGATGCGCGCCGAGCGCCTGGGGATCTCAGGCGAACGCCTCTATCTTCTCTCAGCGGTGGAGATGGATGTGATTACGGAGGCGGTCCATCACATTAAACCGGCGCTGCTGGTCGTTGACTCTATTCAAACAGTACTGGCAAGCCATCTTACGGCCGCCCCCGGCAGTATCAGTCAGGTTCGTGAGTGTACTCTGCAACTCATGCAACTGGCGAAAAAAACGCGGACGCCGATCTTTATTATCGGTCATGTGACCAAAGAGGGAACGGTGGCCGGCCCCAAAGCTCTGGAGCATATCGCGGATGCCGTGCTATATCTTGAGGGTGAACGCTACCATTCTTATCGCTTGCTGCGCGGGGTGAAGAACCGCTTTGGGGCAACCCATGAGGTTGGGGTCTTTGAGATGCAGGGGGAGGGGATGATCGAGGTCTCTAATCCTTCCGCGGCCTTTTTGACGGATCGCGCGGAGGGCGCTTCTGGGACGGCGGTGGTGGTGAGTATGGAGGGAACCCGCCCCCTGCTGGTTGAGGTTCAGGCTCTGGCAACTCCCACCAATTTCGGGAATGCTCGCTGCACAACTAATGGCATCGATCATAGCCGCCTGCTTATGCTGATCGCGGTGCTGACAAAACGTGTCGGGCTGGCTGTGAATAATCACGATGTGTATGCGAATGTCGTTGGAGGGTTCTCTCTGGAGGAACCCTCGGTGGATCTAGGGGTGGCGGCAGCTATCGCTTCCAGCTACCGCGAGAAGGTGATCCCTGCCGATATGGCGCTGATCGGAGAGATCGGCCTGGCTGGCGAACTCCGAGCGGTGAACCGATTGGCTCAGCGTGTCCACGAGGCGGCGAAGCTGGGCTTTAAGCGCTGTATTGTCCCTAGCGCGGGACGCAGCTCTCAGATCCGAGGGGAGCTTGAGAAAAGTGGTCTGCCTGCCGACTTTAAAGTGATAACGGCCAGTTCACTTGCAGTTGCACTGGAGATTGCGTTACACTAGAAAGAAGTCTTGTGGGTCGTCTTTCATTGCTTCTCAAAAAAGAGATATGTGTAATCCATATTTCACGCTTCTCACGTCTTTGATGCGCCTACTACTATTGATTCCTGAGTTGTTACAGTGTATACTCCATATTCGACGTAGATGTATTCTAAAAGGGGTCTTTTCTGAGTCTTTACACGCGGTTGACAGGTTCGGCAGTATTATCATTTGCTATTATCCATTCTTTTCTGTTATTATCCATCCTCATTTGCCACCTGCTCCTGTGTATTCTCCCAGTAAGAGATACAATCTCCTACTCCCCATGAATAAGTTTCTACTCAACATGGATATACTACCACGTTTTTGGAGGATGCAGGGATGTCTACACATACAATTACCCGCATCATCGGGTTTGTGTTAGCTACCGCTATTGTTATTGCTTTTTTCTTTTTTAATACTGATACCTACCACCTTTCCATTCAATGGATGATTGGCATTACGGCTGCGGTGGCAATTATTGCCTTTCTGCTCAGCCCCTATGTCTCGATCGTTCCCTACCACTGGCTGCGTGAACAGATCCGTAAGGCGACCGCCGGCGATCTACTGGCCGCAACGATCGGCCTGATTATCGGTCTCTTTATCTCTGTCTTGCTGTTTATTCCCCTCTCGAATCTCCCCGCGATCTGGGGACACGTCCTACCTTTTGTGGTCGCTCTCGGCCTTGGCTATCTCGGGCTGTATACGGCGGTCTCCCGTAAAAACGATTTCGCTCACCTTTTTCAGACGGTAATGACCTCACGCCGCAACCGCGAACGCGAACGCGATGAGGAGCGTGAGAAGGAGCGATCTCGCGAGCCGGAACGCGAGACGACGACAACGGTCACCGGCTCCCTGATCCAGCCGGTGACGCAGATCCTCCTCGATACTAGCGCGATTATCGATGGCCGCATCGCCGATATCAGTCAGACCGGCTTTGTCTCTGGTGCCCTGATTGTTCCACGCTTTGTCCTTAATGAACTCCAACGGATCGCTGATTCAGCCGATACGATGCGCCGCAATCGCGGTCGACGGGGCCTGGATATGTTGAACCGCTTGCAAAAAGATGCTCCCGTTCCCGTAGAGATTACTGATAATGATGTCGAGGGCATTGTTGAGGTAGATAGCAAGCTGGTGAAACTGGCACGCACACTCCATTGTCCAATCATTACGAATGATTTCAATCTTAACCGTGTGGCTGAACTGCAAGGGGTGAAGGTTCTCAATATTAATGAGCTGGCGAACGCGGTGAAACCGGTGCTGCTCCCCGGCGAGGATATCCATATTAAGATTATGCAAGATGGCAAGGAGCTCGGCCAGGGCGTCGGCTATCTGGATGATGGTACTATGATTGTGGTTGAGGGCGGTCGCCAGTATATGAATATGACGATTGAGGTGACAGTAACCCGTGTGCTTCAGACGGTAGCCGGCAGGATGATCTTCGCTCACCCCAAACAGGTGTTGGGCAATACTACACCCGCGACTCCACAAACTCCAACCAAGCAACGTCAACTATAATCCAATGTTTGTTTTCCTGGTCTTATCAGTTAAGAGAAGTTTGGACCTGATGACTTTTTCTACTTCGGCTCTGATCCTCCTTCCGGAGACGGAGCCTTTTCTTTTGGCGGAACACTCGCTGCTGTGGTCTCCATTATCCAATGGCACCGTTCTGACCTGGATATTACGCCATTGCCAGGTTACACCCAAACCAATGCCTACGGTACTTCTGCTACCTGAGCCTCAAATAGCTGCCGCTCAACGGGTGATTTCCGATTTACGCATGGAGCAGATCACAACGCTATCCCAGCAGGCCGATCGCGCCTCCTCGCTCCGTCTGGCACTTCGGACGCTCCAACCGTCCAGACCAGATTGGATACTTATCCACGATCCCGCCCGACCTCTGGTCGATTCACCCCTGTTTCTGTCCGTCCTGGAGGCCGCGCAGAAAACGGGAGCCGCTACGGCTGCCGTTCCGGTGAAGGAGACGATTAAGCAGGTCTACGGCGAGATCATCCAATCTACTCTGGACCGATCCCATCTCTGGCTACTTCTATCCCCACAAGCTTTTTCTACGAGATTGCTTTCAGAGGCTCTGAGCGCGCCGATAGCTGATCACGGCTATGCCGATGAAGCGGAGCTGCTGTTCCGCCTCGGTCACCCCGTCTCGATCTTCTCAGGTTCATATAACAATATTAGAATCACCTCACCAGAGGACCTTCTGCTGGCTGAGGCGTTATTATAAGGATGATTTCAATGACAATACGTATCGGTTCTGGTTATGATGTTCACGCTTTTACACCTGACCGCCCTCTTGTTCTCGGGGGGATCACGATTCCTCACGAGTCGGGTCTGGCGGGCCACTCAGATGCGGATGCCGATATTCATGCGATTGTCGATGCTCTGCTTGGCGCTGCCGCCCTTGGGGATATCGGCGGCCACTTCCCTTCCCACGATGAGCGCTGGCGCGATAAACCAAGCACTCTGTTCCTGGACTATGCTCGGGATCTCTTACACCAACACAATTGGAACATTGTGAATATAGATGCGACGCTTATCGCGGAGCACCCTCGCATGGCTCCCTATATTCGGGCGATGCGCACCCACCTGGCTGAACATCTTCATCTTGATGTCAGCCAGGTGAGTGTGAAGGCGACAACCACGGATGGCCTTGGCTTCACTGGCCGCCGTGAGGGGATCGCCTGTCAGGCGGTGACCCTTATCCAGTCATCGTGAGCAGATACTCTTCATCGCTACTAACTTATTATTAGCTACTTGACAATTAAAATCAACTGTGGTATTATCTCCTCAGATAAAACTTACTTTTAGTAAGGTACAAAGATTTAGAGTATTTTGGAGGATTTTTTTTATGGTCTGGACGATTGATACCACTCACTCTCACATTAATTTCGCTGTTCGCCACATGATGGTCAGTCAGGCGCGCGGCGGCTTTAAAGTATTCAACGGTGAGGTTGTGCTTGATGATCAGCATCTTGAGAAATCAAAGATTACTGCTCATGCGGAAACGGCGAGCATTGACACCGGTAATGAGCAGCGTGATGCCCATCTAAGAAGCGCGGATTTCTTTGATGCGGAGAAGTTTCCTACGATCTCTTTTGTAAGCACCAAGATTGAGCAAACAGAGAATGAGGAATTTAAGGTAACCGGGGATCTAACGATACATGGTGTTACTAAGTCCGTAACCTTTACAGGTGAGTTTTCTGGCAAGGTGAAAGATGTCTATGGCGTGATCCGTGCTGGCATCAACGCTCACACGACGATCAACCGCAAAGATTTTGGCCTGAGTTGGAACGCGGCCCTTGAAGCCGGCGGCTGGGCTGTAGATGAGAAGGTCAAGATTGAGATCGACCTGGAAATCACTGAAAAGGTTCCATCTCACGCGTAGACGTATAGCTGTATATCCAAATTGCTAGATACACCTGATTGGCATGTAGACCATAGTTAGGAGGCGTAGCTTGAGTAATCGAGCTACGCCTTTCCTACGCCTGCTCTTTAGCGGCCACCTTTTCCTGCTGAACCTGCGGGACCTCTGTAGCTTTCTCAGCCGTTTTTTTCTCAGGCGTCAACAGCATTTTAACCACTCCCTGCGGACTGGTTGGAACTGATGGCACAGAGGAGATGTGGCCGCGAATCTGGTTGATCTCTTCCATCGGCAGTTCAGACATTAAACTATCTTTGGCGTCTTTAAGTTTCGCGGTACCCTTCCCAAGATCTCTCGCCATCTTCTGAAGATTCTTTGTACCAAACAGCGCCAGGCCAACCACAACAACAATCGCCAAATCAATTAAATGAAATCCACCCATTGCTTTGCTCCTCATCAAAATACTGATACATTTTCTTTGTTACCTCTCTCTCTCTCTATATTACCACGCTCTAATGAGCAGCTTTCCACATCCCCCGGCAATACACTACAGTCAGGGACCCTTTTGGGCCATGGAGATAGAGCTTTTCCCTATGAAACAGGTACTTATGCTATGATGAGAGCAAATACACTATCGAAGGATATCAGGAGAGAGCGTTTCATTTTATGGACATATCTACAAATTCAAGCCGGGGTAAAGGCGGTCCCGGCATAGCAGCGATTGCGGCTATGGTATTTTTCGCGATCGCCGGCTTGATAAGCGGTGTTACAGCAGGAGCTTTTTCTCGCCAGACCCCAATGGCACAGACCACGACTTCCCCAAAACAAAATATGACCATTCCAATGCAGAAAAGCACGGTGACTCCAACAGCTACAGCAGTTTCGACGCTGCCCGAGCTACAAAAACTTTTAGACCCAAAGGTATTGAAGATCCCGGACACACTCACCGCCGGCACAAATAATGAGGTCCAGATTCAGGCAATCTCGGGTGATGGGATGCCAGCGACACGAAACGATATCACTTGCAGATTGTGGCTTGTCAAAAAAGCTCCCACTACAGACGCGGAAAAGGCCACGCTTGAGAATGCCTTGCGCGACGTAAATAATTTGAATAATCCACTCCCAGGCGAGGAGGCCAATGCCCTCCAGTTTGATCCCCAGACGGCGCAGGTTCAGCGCACAGACAATCAGGGGATGTGCGATTGGAAAATTCAAGCAAATCAAACGCTGACTGCTAATAAATACTATTTTATGTATACCACCGACTGGCAGGGCATCCGCTACAGATGGAGCTTCTTTGGCTTCTTTATTCAAAAATAACTCGCTCAGGCTCCGCCCTTGATATCATCGAAAAACGAAAAATGACCCTTTCATGTGTAATCCTGAAAGGGTCATTTTACTTTCGGATTTACTCTACAAGTTCTTTGATGATGCCTCGGACCAGATCGGCGAACCTGGTCCGTGCACCCTCTGCCTCGGCCAGCACTTCGGCATGATTGATGACTTCGGCCTCGTCCCCTCCAGTCGCGGGATTGGTGATCAGGCTGATCCCAAGCACGCGCATCCCCATGTGGCGCGCAACCACCACTTCTGGAGCTGTCGACATCCCGACGGCGTCAGCCCCTATGGTCCGTAGAAAGCGGATCTCTGCCCCGGTCTCGTAGCTGGGACCACTGACCATCGCGTAGACCCCTTCATGCACTCTCATACCACCCTTTTGACCGGCAACCCGCTTTGCCAGTTGTCGGAGTTCTGGCTCGTAAGCTCGGCCCATCGCGGGGAAACGCTCGCCAAATGCTGACTCGTTTGGTCCAATCAGGGGATTTGCCCCGGCCAGCCCAGGAAAGTTTAGATGGTCCTTAATCACCATAAAATCCCCTGGACGGTAGCTCAGGTTGACACCACCGGCGGCGTTAGAGATGAGTAAGGTTTCCGCTCCCAACTCTCGCATCACACGCACCGGGAAGGTTGCGGTCTGAGGAGTATAGCCCTCATAAAGATGAAAGCGCCCTTGCATAACAACAACTGCGCTCCCCTCCAGATGTCCCAGGAGCAATTGGCCCGCATGCCCAACAACCGTGGAACGAGCGAAATGAGGGATCTCTTCATAAGGGATGGTAACCCCATCCTGGATCTCGCTGGCGAGATCCCCCAGGCCTGATCCTAGAATAATGGCGATCCGAGGCGCAATACCTGTAGCGTTTCGCACTCGCGCTACGGCTTCCTGTACACGCTGATACAACATGATTGCCCCCTTCCTTCCCGCTGACTGAAAAACGTCAAGGCTCCTTGAACATCCGCTAAACCTCGACCCTCACCCGATTGTGCGCGAGCTGTGTGTAAATCTGGGTCGTCGAGATATGGGCATGTCCAAGCATTTCCTGGACCAGACGGAGATCCATCCCCTCTTTGAGTTTCACCATGGCGAAAGAGTGGCGCAACATATGCGGGGTGATCTCAGTGATGCCCGCCTGCCTGGCATACCCTTTGATAATCAACCAGAAGCCCTGGCGCGTCAGGCGCTCCCCATGATGGTTCAAGAAAAGTGAACGCTCCTCGGGATGCCTGATCGCCAGCCGAAATCTTGCTGTGGGCAAATACTGCACCACAGCGTCAATCGCGATTTTTGGCAGGGGAAGTATACGCTCCCTTCGCGTTCTTCCGTTTCGACCAGGACAGATGATCGTTGCTCGCTCAATATCTAGATCCTCCAGATTCAAGGAGACAAGCTCACTGGCCCGCATCCCGGTCGCGTATAGCATATGCAACATCGCTAAATCTCTGCGCCCGGCTGGGGTTTTTATATCTACCTGCTTGAACAGGCTGCCAATCTGTTCAACACTTAAAACGTTGGGTAACTCTTTATGTATACGCGGTGCCGATAGCTTCTCGGTCGGATTGGACTGGACCAATCCATTCGCCATCAGATACCGAAACAATGCTTTGAATGCCGCAAGCTTCCGGGCGATTGTCGTTGGCCGATAAGCCTGCGTTTCTCTCATATCTAATAGATACGCTGTGATATCTTCGCGCGTCACCTCTGTCCACGTATCCCGGCCCTGCCGTTGCAGATACCCACACAGCTGATTCAAATCGTTTCGGTAGGCCCCTACCGTATTTTGATTGCTTCGACCTTGCTCATATGGCTCGGCCAATAGCGATTCTATATATTCATCAACTGCTTCTTGCAACATGGATCACATCCGTGTTTTCTTTGCTAAACGTTCAATCAAATGGATTACCTGTGAACGAGGCCCATTATAAGCGATTCTGCTCCGATACAGCAAGTTTCATAGGACGGACGCCTTTCTGTACTCCTATGGTAAAGTGCTATAATACACACTACATAGTCTTGCGCACCAGACAAATAGAACTTTGATGCTCTCGCGGTCTTCCACAGACTGCGAAATCGCACTGCACATACTATAAGGAGACTTTACGATGAGTAAGTTGCTGGATATGTTCTCTCAGGCCCGCCGAGCTCAGAGTAGCAGCGGCATGGGCTTCACTGGCCGCGCTCGTACCGAGACAAAATCGCGCGCGGCTGCCCTGGTTGTTCATCTTCCAAAGGTTGACGCCGGCGCTGCCGAGTCCGCGATTAAGGCTGGAGCCGATGGACTACTGTTTACCTGGAATGGCGAACAATCGGCTAATCTGGATGCCTTGAAAGGGGTCGGCGAGAGTGTAAGATCTGATGATAAGGTTACCGTTACTTTTGGTCTGGCGGTCACTGGCGGGTGGGAACAATTGGATGCAACTTCCCTGGAGAAGTTTAAGGACCAGGGGATCAATTATGTGATCCTTCCACTGGATGCCCCCGTCCGCCTACTCAGCAAAGGGGTGAAGGATCTTGAGATGGTGGTGACAGTCCCGATGCGCGAGGGTGATCTCTACCCAACTTTTATCCGCAACCTGACCGCTCTCAACCACATCACGGCGGTTCGCATGGATTTTACCGATGATATTCCTCTGGACGAGATTTCAATTGAGCAGATGCTTCACTACCGCGCGGTTCGCGAGGCGGTCCGCTTCCCTGCCCTGCTGGATGTCCCCGGAGATCTTTCAGAGCAGGCGGCTCAGGCTCTACCTGCTCTAGGCATTCAAGCTCTCATTATCGATGGACGGAACCAGGCAAACGCTGAACGACAGATCAAGGCGATGCGCGAACATCTGGAGCAGATTTTCCAGGACGAGAGCGATAAATCTTCTCTTATGCAGCCCTAACTCTTTTTACTAAAGAAAGACTTCAGGAACACGTTTTATGCGTTCTCGAAGTCTTTTCTTTTCTTACACCTTAAATTGTGTATTTCTTTTTATCTATTTACACTACAGGCTTGACCGGTACAAAGGCGCTTTTTTGCCAGAAAAGCTGACGACGGGGTACGCGTCTCAATAAGCGCACGGTCTGCTGCCAGACTCGCTCTGGATTCTCGTTATTGCGCCAGTAGTAATAACTGGCAATCTCATCTGGTCTGGTGCTGATGATCTGCTCAAATGCCGGCTCTAACTGGGCTTCCGCAGCCTCGTTCAGGCTGAAATTCTGCAACCAGAGCTGGCTCACCTTCTGGCTTCTGGTCGCGGCCTCCACAACTCTTTCTCCCCAGATCCCCACTTGATCTACTTTTTCATGCAGGGCATTCCAGAATAGATGCGCTCCCAGCACATCTAACGAGGGCAGGTTAGCCAGATCATCCAGCAATGAAAGGTCCTGGGGCAACAGGACGATTGAGGTTCTTAGATGATGATCGGCCTTTTTGACTGTCAGGAACAGCTCCCCCAAAAAGTCCATCATTGATCGTTTCCGAAAACTGGAAAGATCGGTGATGTCCGGACAGAGCGCCCGACAGACGGAGCAGAAACAGGTGATGTCCGGACCACGCGGCTCCTCTAATATCAGTCCATTAATGGGATAGGCTGCGACGTAGTGCGCAATCTCTTTGAATAACCATGAGCGAAAGCTTTCATGGTTAAAGCAGGTAAAGTCATGATAACGCCCATGGCGATCCATAACCCGCGTCTCTGGATGCTGAAATGTGTACCAGCTTGATAACGAGGAGGGACCGGCGAAAAGGTTGCCGTAACGCCCCAGGCTTAAATATACTTTCAGACCCGCATCCTGGGCCTGTTGCAGCCCACGTTGTAGATCACGAATTCCACGCTGCTCTTCATGCTCGTGGATAGCGTATACAATACTGCTGGCACCTGCGGCTCGTAATTGTTCAAAATCGTGCTTGACAGTACCAGGATGCAGTAGCGGGTGAAAGTATGCGACGGTTATATCCATGATAAGCACCACCAGGAGGAGTTTCCAGAGACATTATGATATTTTTAGTATAGCATACGATTCTGCTATCTTCAGATCTCTCCTCTTTTTGGAGAGTTATGGCTTCTATCACGATTCTCCCTGCTTGCTTTTTTCACCGGACTAGATGCCTTTACTACTGATGAAGGCGATGCTGTGAAGGTACTGCCTCTCTTCAGCCTCTTTGACCATGAAATCCGCGACATCTGCTCTGGTGGTCATACGGATAAGGATGGGGGAGCGAAAGGGGTTTCTGGCAACCTGATAGGTGCTGCTCTCTGGTCCATTCGTCAGACGATAGGGGCGCACGATGGTCCAATCTATTTCGCTCCTTTTGATTAAGGCATCCTGCGCCAGCGCATCGGCATACACGTTTTTGAGCAGTAAGGGCCGGATAATCTTTTCGATAATCAAACCAGCGTTATCTCCCAGGCCCGCACCGGAGATACAGATAAACCGCCTGACTCCGGTCTGAGCCAATGCGCTAAGGACGTTTCTAGCGCTCTCTTCACAGATGGTATCCGGCTTTAAGGTTCGCGCTCCAATGGTGGAGATTATCAGATCCTGCCCCCCAATAACCTTCTGTACATCATCGGGCTTTAATGCATCTCCTTGACTAATATGCAAGGAAGGCGATTGAACATCTAACTTTGAGGGCGTTCTGGCCAGAGCAGTAACCTGGTGGCCCCGCGCTAGAGCCTTGTCCAAAACCAACCGACCAATGCCACCAGTTGCGCCTAATAATGCGATGTTCATAAAAATTACCTGCTTTCTTGTTTCCAGTCTATGAGGGGACGGATCGCCGCCGCTATGCTCTGCTTCCACTGCGCTTCTGACTGCTCTAACCAGCCATTCTGGTTCCAGAGGACGGTCAATAGCAATAAGCCCATAAGACTCAGGGTTGTGGCTTCCTGATCCACCTCAGATCTCAAGACAGGACTCGCTTGCTTAAGAAGATCACTAATAAGGTGCCGGGCTGCCTGGGGAGCCGCCGCGCTCTCGACTGTGATTGAAGGAAACTTCTGGTATTCACTGATGCCAAATTGCAGTAATGCCGCATGCCTCTGGAGAAGATCCTTGAGAAATTCCAGAGCATCCCGCAAGCCTTCAACCACCTTCTGAGGACTTGAGATCTCCAGGGGCCCTCGCTGGCGATACGCCTGGATCTGACCTGGAAGATCAAAATGGCGGAAAACGGCGTGAACCAGGGCCTCTTTGTCTTTAAATCGACGAAATACGGTGACTTCATTGACCCCGGCTGCCTCGGCGATCGCTCTGGTTGTGGTTCCTACGATCCCCCGCTCACGTACCAGCCTTAAAAAAGCCTCCAGAATTCGCCTTTCGGTCTCGCTTGTTTCCGCCATGCAATTTCCCTTTTAATTATTGCAAGCAAGCACTTGCTTGCAAAAGTATACACGATAACGTAAATAGAGCGCAAGGTTTGCTGCTTGACAGCTCCTGCTTTTCTCGCCAAAATATAGGGTATGATGATGCATGCACAAAGGATACAAATCTCCGGGGACTCCTGCTTTATCAAGTCCTACGCGAAGATTAATCTGACGCTTGATATTTTGGGACGCCGACCTGATGGCTTCCATGAGCTGGCAACGGTGATGCAGGCTATCGATCTCTTCGATACACTCTGCCTCTCACCACTGCCCGAGGATCGTGTGGAGATAGTTTGCTCAAAACTGGAACTGAGCAACGCTTCAAATCTGGCGGCTCGGGCTGCCGAGCTGATCCGTCAGCGCTTCTCGCTCCACCGGGGTCTGAAAATTGAACTAAATAAACGTGTCCCGATGGCTGCCGGCCTGGGCGGCGGGAGCAGCAACGCCGCAGCGGTCCTACTGGCTTTACGCGAATGGTGGGACCTGCCAATTGCTCACGAAGAGATGATTGAGATGGCGGCCTCTCTGGGTTCGGATGTGCCGTTTTTCCTTACTGAGGGGCTGGCTCTCTGTCGTGGGCGCGGTGAGGTTATGACGCCGATCCCGGCCTTCTGTCCACCCTCGCTACGCTGGCTGATCATTCTAAAACCAGCGATCAGTGTCTCAACGGCGATGGTCTTTACAAATCTGCCAGCCAGCGATTATACAGATGGCACGCACTCTCTATCAATTCAACAGGCACTTCAAAAAGCACAGGAGCCAGATCTTACAGATCTTCACAATGGGCTGGAACGCAATGTGCTGAAGACTTATCCTGAGGTAGCTCAGGCCCGAGAGGCGCTATTGGATGCGGGAGCCTCTTTTGTCCGGCTTTCCGGCAGCGGTCCAACGCTTTTCGCGCCTTTTTCCAGGCTTGAGGATGCGGTTCACGTCCACGAGCGTCTAAAAAATGCAGGTTACGAAATCTATATCTCGCACGTGATATACTTGAATTGAGGAGTTTTCTGTCTATAATAAGGAGTTTGCATATGGCAGATGTCTACTACTGCGTGAAGTGTAAGAAGAAAACGCAGATGAAGGACCCGCAACAGGTAACAATTAAGAATGGACGGCCTGCGCTAAAGGGCCTCTGCAATGATTGTAGTACCACAGTCTATGTGATCCAGAGCTCAAAAAAACCTCATTAGCCCCTTGTGGCGCCCATAGCAATAAGGGTGCCACGCAGCTTTCTTCTCGCTTGCTGTGCACTTACTCCTCACAAAAGTCCTTTTGCGGATACCAAAAATCGCTCCTCTGCTATAATGGAACCGATAAATAATTACTCAGGATGGGATTTTCTCCTGATCCGCATATTAATGAGGTTCTATTTTGAGGAATCTGCTTCGCTCTCTGATTCTGCTTTTTGTGCGAGTGGTTGGCTGGCCTGCTGCCTCGCGGTCTCGCGGTCAACTGGAGCAATGCTCCGCCGCGCCTCCACGCATCCTGCTGATCCGCCCGGACCATCTGGGCGATCTGGTGATGACGACGCCGGTTGTTCGGGCTCTGAAAACCCATCTGCCTGAGGCCTCCCTCTCAATGCTGGTTGGGCCCTGGTCAGCGGAGATTGTGGCCCGCACCCCTGATCTGGATACCGTGAAAACCTGTGCGTTTCCTGGCTTTCGTCGTCAGGGTCAGGGAGCTCTGGAGCCATATATATTGCTGTTCTCGCTGGCGAAGCAGCTTCGGCGCGGAAACTACGATCTGGCGATCAATCTTCGACCAGATTTCTGGTGGGGCGCGGCCCTGCTCTATCTGGCGCGCATCCCCCGCCGCGTGGGCTATGCGATCGCTCCCGGTACGCCTTTTCTGAATGTGGCTCTGCCTTTTCAGGCTCCTGAACATGCGACGCTCTCTTGCCTAAAGCTTGTGGATGCGGCGCTACACTCGTTGGGAGCTTCCGATCTCTCGATACCACTGACTCCCGAGAACTACCCGCAAATTTTTGAGCCTTCAGACGAGGAAAAAGCCTGGGTTCAGCAGAGGTTAGCAAACGTTGGGATAAGCGAGCAGGCTCCATATGTGTTGATCCAACCGGGAAGTGGCGCGGCGGTAAAGCTCTGGCGATCAGCGGCCTGGGCTACGGTCGCTGATACTCTGCGACGACAGGATAGCGATCTACGGATTGTTTTTATAGGTAGCCCTGTCGAACGTCCACTGCTGGATGGGATTGCGCGAGAAACGCCGGCTCCGGTCTCCCTGATCTTCGATGCGACGATCGGCCAACTGGCAGCCTTGATCCAACGGAGCCGACTGTTCATGGGGGTTGATAGCAGCGGCTCGCATTTCGCGGCGGCGGTGGGAACTCCCTCAATTGCGCTCTTTGGCCCGACCGATCCCAAGATCTTTGGCCCATGGGGCCCATCCAGCCGACATCGCGTGAATACTTCTACCTTTCGCTGCCCTTCCTG
>CAXTTV010000092.1:0-18624 GCA_964247295.1 uncultured Ktedonobacteraceae bacterium
CCCATATAGAGAATGTACTGCTCTTTCAACCCGTAGTGCTCCCGCATCCGCGAAAGGATTTGGGGATCACTCACTGGTCGATACTGGTCTCCCAATCCTAAAGAGATCACGTGAATACGCTCCGCTGGAATTTGAAGCATCTCCATAATCTCCGATTTCGCGTGCTGTGATACCGTAATCACTGCATCCGCGCGTTGGGCTGATTGGATCTGTAGCCCCATCAGCAGGTTTTTTGAGAGCCCCAGATGATACTCGTGGAGTTTAAAGGGGATAACATCGTGAATTGTCAGGACAGTAGGAACCGTAGGGGCGAAGAGTGGAGCAAGATAGGGAATGTGAAGAAGGTCCACCTCCGAACGACGGGCGGCCAAACTCAGCTTCTGCTCCCACACGAGTTTCTCAATCCGCTTACTTTGGGTGAGAGGATCAGGTAGAGGCTCCAGACGGAGAGGATACTCCTGGAGCCATGGATGGGCCGAGAAAAGCGCGTTATAATCGGATCGCGGTGGCGGGGCCATCAAACTAAATGTATACTGATGCTCAACCTGACGAAAGGTCTCTAGAAGATGAAGCAGATATTGACCAATTCCGGTCGCGGGCGTCTGGAAAAAAAAAGCATTTATACCGATCTTCATAAACCTCAGTACCTGAATAAAAAATTCTAATAGTCGCTAAAAAGAGTCTCTTCGCAGTATAAGCTGATCGGGTGAGAGTGTCAATTTTTACCGATTTATCGGCAGGGCTATTTCATTCTGGCAGGAAAGGGGGTCCAGGGGCAGAGCCTTATGGGGTGAGGCTGGCAAACCTCTGGCGGGGCGTGGGGCGTGCCCCGCTCATTTCCCCTCTTTCTCGCCGCCGAAGGCGGCATAAGAAGAGAATGAAATAGCCCTGATTTATTGGGGACTATGTGTATGAAAAAGACTATACTAGAAGTAGATCATATTCTAATCTTTTTCTCAACAAAAATTTATTCAATTCTGATCTAACTATACTATAAAACAGGTATTTCGGTCTATGAATACCGGGACAATAATGTATAATCTTATTTACGTACAAAGAAATATATATATTTTTAGGTTTAAACAAAAAACAGGTACATTTAAGAAAGAATTGAGAAAGCTATGCAAAACTCACAAGAGACGTGGCGCTCATTTCTTGGAAAAATTATTCAAGAAGCGCCCGAAAAACAGCGAATTGCTACGGTTGTAGGTGTAAAAGACAGCACGGTTCAGCGTTGGGTTGATGGGAACTCACAGCCTCGCTTGCATAATCTTAAGCATCTCCTTTCCGCCTTGCCGGAGCATCGCGACCTATTAAAGACTTTGATGCAAAAAGAGTTTCCCAAAATTGCGACCGTGGAAGAGAATGATGCACCGCTCCAGATTCCACAGGCATTTTATAACCAGGTCCTCAATGCTCATACTTTTACCGCCATCCCTTTGCAATTCTGGTCCATTACTAATCTTATCGCGCAGCAAGTATCTGGACAGCTTGATCCTAATCGTGAGGGAATGCTTGTGATGCTAATGCGTTGTATGCCTCCACGCGGCAAAGAGGAAAAGATTCATAGCTTTAGAGGCTACTTTGCGTTAAACACTTTACCTGGCCCAGCTAGTCCCTACTCAAACCAGTTGCCCTCCTTTTTTGGCCTGGAGTCTCTCGCCGGTACCGCCGCCAATGAAGGGCGTATCCTGGCGTTAAACGATTTGCAAGCTCACAGCAGCCAATTTCCCACCAATATCAGGAGCGGATTTGGGAGTATGCTAGCCTGCCCAATTACCCGGGATGACCATATCGCCGGTTGTCTGGTCCTGATTTCACCTCTTCCCGGATTTTTCTCATTGCCATCGCGGGTAGCGTTGGTCCAACAATACACCAATTTAATGACGTTGGCGTTTGAATCACATGAATTTTATGGTCGCTCCAATCTTGAGCTTTACGAGATGCCGGCGTTTGATGAGCAGGCGGTGTATTTCAAAGACTTTAAAAAGCGTCAATTGCGAGAGATGTTGTTGGCAGCGATTGATGATAGATCTTTAACGCTTTTACAGGCAGAGGATATTGTGTGGCGGCAATTAGAAGAGGAGATATTAGATGCAGTTCTCCGTCCGTCTCCCACTGTTTCGAGCGAGATTGAGCAAACGGTCAATGACTATGCCGTCTCAGCCGCTTTTTCAGGGAAGGCCAAGTTTATAGATGCCTCCGAATAGACCTATAAAATAACGTTCCACTTTAAAGAACCGCCTGTTGTCTCTCATCATCATGAAAGATAGCAGGCTTTTCCTTTGAGTCAATGCAACCAAAGTAGAAGCATTACAGAAAGGGCGCTTTCGGTGGTATTCTAGAGACTGGATCACGATCGTTGCACGACTTCGATTGTTTTCCCCTGGTAGATAGCAGAAATGTTGCAAGGGACTATTGTTTTGGAGAGCAGGAGATGTACATGCAGAAGCAGCCACTGTTATCGGATTATGTAATGGCTCTAGATATTGGTACGTCGTCGATACGCGCACTGCTTTTTGATCGGGATGGAGAGGTAGTACCAGGACTCCTGGTACAACACACCTACGCTCTCACTGTGACCCATGAAGGAGAGGTTTCCGTTGATGCTGACCTGCTAGTCTCAGCAACCATCTCGTTGATTGACGAGGCGCTTCAGCAGGCAGGCGAGAAGGCCGGGCAGATCCGCGCGGTGGCGGTAGATACATTCTGGCATAGCCTGTTAGGGGTAGACGCTGATGCGAAACCTCTGACCGCTGTTTTGACCTGGGAAGATACCCGCGCGCGCGATGCAGTGCACGAGTTGCGGCAGCGTTGGAATGAATACGAGATCCACAAGCGTACTGGCGCTCGAATGCATGCCAGCTACTGGCCCGCCAAACTATTCTGGTTACAGCAATCTCAACCCGATCTTTTCAAACGGGCTGCCCACTGGTTCTCCTTCTCTGATTATCTTTATACTCGTCTGTTTGGTCGAACGCTTTCAAGCTTCTCAATGGCCTCGGGCACCGGCCTCCTACTCACCAACGACTTGAAGTGGGATCCGGAGTTGCTTCGCGATCTGGGAGTACGTGAGGATCAATTGCCGCCGCTCGCCAAAGATCACCAGTACCTGGAGGGCCTGATCCCCGAGTTCGCGCAACGCTGGCCTCAACTTCAGAACATTCCCTGGTTTCCCGCCATTGGCGATGGGGCCGCCGCCTGCGTTGGCTCCAATGCCGTCTCCCAGCAATACTGGTCCTTAACCATCGGCACCTCCAGTGCCATACGAGTGATCTTTGATCGTGGTGCGTTCGCGCCGCCCGACGCTCTCTGGCTGTATTTATTGGATAGCAAGCGTGCAGTTCTGGGGGGAGCTTTGAGTGAGGGTGGGAACCTGTTTAGCTGGCTGAATAGATTGCTAAAGATTCCGTCATTAGAAGAGACCGATGCTCTCATGGCACAGCGGCAGCCTGATGCTCATGGTCTGACCGTACTCCCGTTTCTATCGGGCGAGCGTAGTCCGGGCTGGCATTCGGAAGCGCGAGCGGTTTTCGCGGGTATGAGCTCAAAAAGCGAGCCAGAAGACCTTTTTCAGGCCGTAATGGAATCCCTGGCCTATCAACTGGCGATCGTGTATCAAGAGATCTCTTCGGTTGTCGCTGTACAAAAGCAACCCAGTCTGCTGTGTAGCGGCGCGGCCCTGGGACATTCTCAATCATTGCGCCACATTATCGCCGATACGCTGTCAGTACCACTGTACGCATCGAATGTGACCGAGGCCTCGGCTCGTGGGGCCGCCCTGATGGCCTTAGAGGGATTGGGATTGCAGAGTACGCATGGGATTGAACCCTATCTTGCCGAGCCGGTACAACCTGATCAAGAGCGGGGTGCCATCTATCAGAGGGCATTACAGCGCCAGCAAAATCTTTACAAGCTTTTCCTCAAAGATCGTTAGTTGGATTTGAACAAACAGTTCTGGCTACGTTCTTATGAAGGAGAGGGGCGTCACAGATCCTACAACAAATAAGAGTATATATTTTATAATAGACATATAGTTTCGGGATGTCGTTTCAGCTTTGTAAAAGGAGGCAGCTCCTGGTTCGCGCAGGTCTATGCCGTACCAGAAGCGCGGTTAAATAATTATGGCACAAGCAGGTAGCTCGATCACATGTAGGAATTGTGGGGCCACAAATGCCGCAGGAGAGCAATTTTGCACCAACTGTGGTTTTGAGCTGACAGGTGCGCCTCCCTCATCTGGATCATTCCAGGCCTCCGGGCCTGTCGGAGGAACGGGCGGACGACGCATGACAGGTGCGTTAGGATCAGGGATTGAGGTTGGTGGACGATACAAGATTATCCGTCTCGTAGGAAAAGGTGGTTTTGGCGCGGTCTATGAGGCGAGCGATGAACGTTTTCAATCGCGGCGGAAGGTCGCGATTAAAGAGATGAGTGATGGGGCGCTTTCGCCCAAAGAGCGGGCTCAGGCGATACAAGATTTTCGTCAGGAAGCGGACCTGCTCGTCTCATTGAACCATCCCAATCTTCCAAACGTCAGCGACTTTTTTGAAGAGGGCAACAAAGCGTATCTGGTAATGGAGTACATCGAGGGAAAATCGCTAGAAAAGATTCAAGATGAGCAGGCGGGACCATTGGACGAAAAGCTTGTAATGGACTGGGCGCTCCAGCTCTGTGATGTACTGGCCTATCTGCATTCACGCTCTCAACCGATTATTTTTCGCGATATGAAGCCCTCCAATGTGATGCTTACCAGCGATGACACTATAAAACTGATTGACTTTGGCATCGCGCGTATCTTTAAATCAAGTGCCTCAAAAGATACAACCTTGTTGGGATCACAGGGGTACGCACCGCTAGAACAGTATGGGCGGGGCCAGAGTGATGCCCGTTCAGATATCTACGCATTAGGTGCGACTCTCTTTGATCTTCTAACCAAGACTTTACCGATGGATGCCCCATCCCGCCGCATTAACCCGTCACTTTTCGAGACGCCGAGAGAAATTGTCCCATCCATATCTCCGAGCGTGGAGCGGATCGTGCTTAAGGCAATGGAGCAGGAGCCAAAGGATCGTTACCAGACGGCGGCAGAGATGTATCAAGATATTCTGGCGAGTGGGAATACCGCTGGGCTGGCAACGCCGCGACATCTGAATACCGGGTCCCGACCTGCTTCGTCTGGAACGCCAGTTAAACCTGCGCCAACGCCTCGCAATCCGGTTCCGTCTCCACCACCTGGTGGTAATCGAGCTCCAGTTCAGCGGCAGCAACCAGCGCCTGTAAATCTGCGTGCCGCTTCCCAGGCCGCGCCCCCGCAGGTTCGGCCTGTTCCACCCTACCCTACCCCTACCCAACATCCTGGGCCAAACACAGTTTCGCGCCGCAATCTCTTAATTGGAGGAGTGGGGGTTGTGGGGGCGATCATCTTGGGCGGTGGCTTTCTGGTCTCGCAGCGTTCAACCAAAACTGGTCCTGGTAGTACCACTCAACCTACTGCGCCAGTGGGGGCAGGTGGTACCATCCAGCTTAATTTCCTGTTCAGTACAGAGAAAAAGGATTGGGTAAACGCTGCGATTACTACCTTTAATCAGAGCGGTCAGACCCTGGATGGTAAAACGATCCAGATTATGCCGGACTCCAGTGGGTCTGTGGATAGCTGGCAGAAAATTCTTAGTGGTAGCCAGAAGCCTACCATCTGGAGCCCGGCCAGTGATCTTGAATTGAGTCGTCTCAATAACGCATGGCAGCAGCAGCATAGTGGTAAAGAGGTTGTGCCAACTTCAGGTACTCTACTGCCACAATCGCTGGTCTCCAGTCCTTTGGTCTTTGCCATCTGGGCGGATCGAGCGGCGGTCTTCAAGAAAAAGTATCAGAAAGTTGACTGGCCGGGCCTGCACGAGGCCGTACTCTCTAAAAACGGTTGGGCGGATCTAGGGGGCTCACCGGATTGGAGTCTGGTGAAGTTCTGTCATACCCGGCCCGATACCTCAAACAGCGGCCTTTTAACCATCACTTTGATCGCGTATTCCTACTTTAAAAGCCTTAGAGGGTTAACTGTTGCTCAGGTTCAGGACCCAAAATTTTTAGCCTATCTCTCAGATTTTGAGGGCGCGGTACAGACTTTTGGACGCAGCAGTGGAACATTTCTAGAAAATGTAGTGATCCCCCAGGGGCCCGCAAGCTGCGATATTAGCACAACCTATGAGAATTTGGTATTGCAAGATCAGCAGAAGGCCCAGGATCGGCAGAAACAGCAGCTTCAACTGTTTTATCCTGGTGAGAACATTCTCAGCAACCATCCTTTCGCCGTTTTACAGGGAGATTGGGTCTCGAACGAACAACAGCAAGCTGCTCTCAAATTTCGCGATTTTTTGTTAAGCGAAGGTCAGCAGCGGCAGGCGCTTACCTATGGGTTTCGTCCGGGTAACGCGAACGTGGCACTTGACGACTCCGTGAGAGGTAATCTGTTTAAGACAGTTGGCGCGCAATTAAATATCTCGCCGACCATCTCACCTCAGGCCCAGGCCCCTTCAGGAAACGTTATCGAAGAATTATTAAAGCAATGGTCCCAGCGCTTCGGCACTGCCGCGACCTCGACAGCGGGCTAACACGAAAATAGACATGGTTATAGATCATCGTAACCATTACAAGAAGATGGCTGGAAGAAAGAAGCGACCTATAATGAGCAGATTGCCATTGACTATCCGGTCGGTACGACCGTTGAAGACCAGGAATATGGGGTGGCCGCGTATCGTTATCCTGTGCTTTCTGGTGAGCTTGTTAACCGCCTGCACGGGCAGTAGTGGGCCAGATAATTCATCGAGTGCCGTGAACACTCCGCAGGCCTATAATGGCAATGTGGAGCAGACGCCTCCCGGCCCGGCGATCCAATGTAGTTCGCATTCCAAAGATCCCGTGATGTTAAACATGGTCTATGGCAGCGAGAAGGAAGCCTGGATCAAAGACGTAGTCGCCGATTTCAATAATCGGCATATTGGGGCTTGTGACGGCCCAATTACTGTGAGTGCCACACCATCCGGTTCTGGAACCTCCATGCAAGATATCATAGATGGCAAAACCCAGCCGGATATTTGGAGCCCGGCGGGTGGCGTCTGGCTGAATCTTCTAAACTCCGGCTGGCAGCAGAAGCATAGTGGAAGCACTTTGATCGACACCGGAGCGACCAGTACCCCTTCATTAGTTAGTAGCCCGGTGGTGATCGCGATGTGGAAGCCTCAGGCTGAAGCGTTGGGCTGGCCAAATAAAGCGATTAGTTGGGCGGATATCGCGAACCTGAGCACCAACCCTAAAGGATGGGCAGCCTATGGGCATCCAGAGTTTGGGCAGTTCAAGTTTGGGCATACACACCCCGACTATTCTAACTCGGGCCTGGACTCAGTGATTGCCATGAATTATGCCGCCGCCGGGAAGGTTCGTGGGTTGACCACCGACGATATCGCGACCGGCAAAAATCGGGATTTTGTCACAAACGTAGAAAGCTCGATTATCCACTACGGTGAGAGTACCGGCTTTTTCGCCGATGCCATGTTCAATAAGGGCCCCTCGTATCTAAGCGCCGCTGTCATGTACGAAAACCTGGTCATCGAAGCGAATAGCGGTCAGCAGTACCATAACCTGACCTATCCGGTTGTTGCCATCTATCCCAAAGAGGGAACCTTTTACAGCGACCATCCCTTCGCGACTCTCCAGGGAAGCTGGGTAACGCCTCAGAAGCGTGCGGCTGCTCAGGCTCTGCGGAATTTCTTACTGGCTCAAGATCAGCAGAAAAAAGCCATGCGATACGGCTTCCGTCCCTCGGACGCAACGATCCAGATCACCTCTCCAATCGATAGCTCAAAGGGGGTAGATCCGACCCAGCCCAAAACGCTGCTTCAGGTTCCTTCTGCCGAAGTAATCAACTCCATTAAAGCCAACTGGAATCAATCGCGAAGGAAAGTGGATGTAATGCTGGTTCTGGATCGGTCTGGCAGTATGAATGATCAGCTTGATAATGCCAGCAAGATTGAGGCTGCCAAACAGGGCCTGAGCCAGTTTGTCGGGCTGTTAGGGAATGATGATAATCTGGGCCTGACCGTCTTTAGCACCAACGCGGACGTGATTCAGCCATTAGGGCCATTAGGGACAAATCGTGCCTCACTTCAATCAAGCATCCAGGGCATTAATGCCGATGGAGATACGCGTCTCTATGATACAATCGCTGAGCAGTACGCGGCCCTGCAATCTCGTCCCTCGAAAAACATCAAGGCCCTGGTCGTTCTAACCGATGGGCAGAGCAACCAGGGAAGCATCAGTTCAGCGGATCAACTTGTGCCCAAAGTAACATCTTCGGGCGAGAATGCCGGGAATGGCGTCAAGGTTTTTGCTATCGCGTATGGTCAGGACGCGGACGCCACCGGGCTCGCGAAAATTGCCAAAGCCTCAGGCGGTCAGGAATATAGCGGCTCCCCACAGAATATTCGTCAGGTATATATTCAGATCAGCGAGTTTTTCTAATCAGTCTTAGCGGGGAGAGGAGATCAACGGGAGTGAAAACCAGAACGACGATCCCTTTCCCTCTTCACTGATAATGCCAACCTGCCCATGATGGCGCTCGATAATTGTTTTACAGATATGCAGACCCATTCCCAGACCCCCACTTGAGACTCCCAGAGCCTCGCGACCAGGAATGCGGTAGAAGCGTTCCCAGATCATCTCCTGTTCTTCCTGCGCAATCCCCGGCCCTTTATCTCGGACCTCAAAGATAACATCTCCCTCTTTGAGGCAGAGATGGACCGCGATCGGTTGATCTACAGGAGAATATTTCAGGGCATTGGAGATATAGTTCGTCATTACCTGCCGGAGGCGGTCCGCATCGGCTATAACCGTCACCTTACTCGTTGTCTCTATCTCCAAATTAATCATACGTTTCTTGTTAATTTGCTGCTGTTCATGGATCGTTTCAATTGCCAGATCGATCAGGTCGCAGTGGGTCGTGCGCAACGTCAACTTATTTGCCTGAATGCGTGAGATATCCAGCAGGTCATTTACCAGACGAGTCAGGCGATCGACCTGCTTATCTGCCCGGTCTAACAGCTCCAATGCGAGTTGTGTCGTGCTCAGCAAGGTCGGATCAGAGAGTGTATTGAGGATAGTGCCAAAGCGGCGACTGACAAGCTGAATATTTCCTTTAATTGTCGTGACCGGCGTTTTCAACTCATGGCTCGCCATGCCCAGGAAATCATCCATGCGACGATTGGCATCGTTAAGGGCGAGGACGCGGGCCTGTGAATGCGCGAACTCGCCCAGCAGGCGTTTCCGCTCAAGGACCAGGGCAACTAATCTGGCGACCGCCTGAGCCAGAGACTCTTCAGCAGTAGAGCAGTGCTGCTTTCCATCCCTGAGAACAAGAGAGAATAAAGCAATCATTTGAGAATTAGAGAACATTGGTACCGTCATAATCCAGATCGGTCCTTCATTCGCCCGAGCAAAGCGTATGGGCGAAGGTCGGTACATATAGATAATCTCATCATTTTCCAGACGAGCGATCTCTGTCTCTGTGAGATAATCTTTCATCTGGCCTGGACTGACATCCTCATCGAAAGATTTTTTTGACCCATCTATAAAAAGGACCGCCGTTTCCGTATGCAATTGTCCTGTCAGCAGATCAATGGTCGTGATAATCACGCCCTTTTCCTGCAAAAGGTGGCTAATCATGCCAACCATCTGATCGATAGCATTTCTGACCTGAAGATCGAAAGAGGTATCCAAATCATGGAGGTCGTAGGGAATATGGACCAGCACCTCAGCGATCGAAAGCAAGGCTTCCAGGGCCTGATGGGTGCGTTGTTCAAGCTGGCGACGTTCGGTGACATCTCGTAAACTCATAACCGCGCCGGTTTGCTGATGGTTACGGTTATAGAGGGGTGCGCCACTAATATTAAGGTAACGATCGGGGTCATTGTTGTAGTGATAGTGAACCCGAACATCTATCGTATTCTTTCCTTGAAGCACCTCTCCATCAATAATACGTTTGGTGGGTAGATTCTCCGGTTTCAGGGGTTGATCGTACTCATCATAGATTTCAATGAAGGTAGTGCGCTCCTCAAGGGTCAAAGAATTATAATCTGGGTGGGCGATAAACGGTAGCATCTCCATCGAGGCTCTGTTAGCATGGATAACACGAGCATGGTTATCATAAATAATCAGGCCGTCAGCAACCGACTCAATAATTCCTTGAAGGCGCATCAGGCTATTAAGCGAGTCATGGGCTGTACGTCGCCACTCGTTTTCCAATTGTTTGCGCCAGGTAATATCACTCGCGAGCGTAATCACCAGGCGGCGACCATCGGGCAGGGGGCTCAGTGGCGACGAGGCAAATTCCCAGGTGGACACCTCGCCCGCTCTGGTCTTAATCTCCGACTCACCTTCAATTATTGTATCTGCTAAGCTATAGAGCTGCTGAATGTTTCTGGCTGTGGCCTCCGCGTGATCTTCACAAGCCAGACGAAGCCAATCTGATATATTCTGAAGTTCTTGAGCGCTATACCCTGAAAGCTCTTCCCAGGCCTTGCTGATCAAAAGGATTTCACCATCTTCAGCATGGAGGATCAGCGGACTCGGAGCCTGACGTAGAGCCTCCTGATAGTATAGATTCTGACTTTCATATGGGTGGGCGCTATACGTTCTGGCATTGTAGTGATAGATTTGATTTGCCAACCCCTGATCATGAGTAAGCAGATGGTGGAGAGAGCGTTGTACTTGAACATCTTGAAGATATGAGAGTTTGGGATGGATCTCCGTCCAATGGAGATAGCTTCGGGCATAGGCGAGCAACAAAGACAGGTAGTTCAGATCTTGCTCTGAGAGCAAGTGACTTAGCATCTGGCTGATCCCTCTTTGGGCTGGTTCAAAAAATAGATGGACACAGCAGGAAAAGATCGTATGCTGCTGCCGTGAATCGGTTGACGGCCACTCCCTTAAAGAGATCGATGGACCTGAAAAGGTATGGAGCTGGAGCTTTTTGATGGGAGTAAGTGGTTCAGTGAGCCAGACCTGAATCTGCGATGCACTCATTCCCAGCTTAAAAAGCGTGCAGATGTGTCGGACAAAACTATAGGCGGTCGTATTGAAATGCGCCAGATAGCCAAGCAAAAGCTCCTTAAATTCAGGATGCAAAGGGTTGTCAATCAGAGCCGATCGGGTCTGCTGCCATAGACTCGCGAAAACTCCGGGCGTTTCATACGCGATCTCAAGAAAGGGGGGGATACTACCATATTGCTCCTGGATCTCTTGCTGTATCCGCTCGCGCATCTGTATCTCATGTATATGCATACTTCTCTATCCCTATCCCAGTCAGTGCTAAAATCTCGTGTCTTGCTTATAAGACAATAGTAGCAGGCGTGATGAAGATGAGTCTCCCTTTCCTTATCGGCATCACCGGATTGAAATAACAGGCAGGCGCGTATTTTTGGAAGCTTTTTCAGAATGGGAAGGCCCTATTGATAGAAGGGAGCGGACTCTTACAAGAGGTCGGAGAGCGCCTGGGCCGAAAATGGCCCGTAGATGTGGCTGTAGGACGGCTGTTGAACAGAAACATGCCGTATCTGGCGCACACAGCGCCATACCTTTTTCCCTTGCCACGGGTCCACACGTGATCCGATCTACGAAGCCTCTCCTCCCTCGGTTTGCCCTCGTTCCTGGAAAATTTCCAACAAGAGAACCGCTGGAAATCTCCAGCGGTTCTTTTATTTCAACAATCTATTTGGAATGCTCTTTCCAGTATCCTTCAATCTCTTCCAGGCGTTTCCCCTTAGTCTCAGGGACCAGGAGCCGACAGAAGAAGAACGTCACAACCGCCAGGATTGCATAGAGCCAGAAGGTAAAGGGTTTTCCGATTGCTCCAATCAGCGAGAGGAACGTAATGCTGACCAGCAGATTAGCTCCCCAGTTTGCCATAGTCGAGAGGCTGGAACCGGTGGATCGAAGCCGGGTCGGGAAGATCTCCGAGTTCAGCAGCCAGAAGACAGGGCCCATACCAATGGCGAAAAAGAAGATGTAGAGCAGCAGACAGATCAGGATAAGGATACCCGCATTGGCAGCTCCGACCGCGAAAACAACGCCCATTCCGATTAAGGTTAGAGCCATCCCGATTGAGCCCGTCAGCAGCAGCGGCTTACGACCAATGCGGTCAAGCACAAAGATCGCGACAATCGTCGAGAGCACATTAATTACACCAACCACACTGGTTGCCAGGATCGCGCCAGAAGGGGACGAGAAACCGGCATACCCAAAAATGGTAGGTGCGTAGTAGATCACCGTATTAATACCCACAAACTGTTGCAGAACCGCCAGTCCAACGCCAACCGTCAGGGCCAGCTTATAAGGAGAGGCCGTCAGCTCACGGTAAACCTGCCGCTGAGAAATCTTTTTCTCATCTTTAACGGAGTCGCGGATCGATTTCAGTTCATTGTCTTTTTCTTGATCGTTGAGGGTTCTGGTGAGAGCCTGTTCCGCCTCATCCCATCGACCCTTGCTAGCGAGCCAGCGTGGTGTCTCATGAAGGAAAAACATGCCACCCAGCAGAATCAGGCCTGGAATACAAGCAATCGCGAACATGGGTCGCCAGCCCTGCCCATTCGCGGCAAAGGCCAGATCGACCCAGTAGGCCACCGCAATCCCAATCGTAATCGCGAGCTGGTTAAAGGTTACCAGGCTTCCCCGCATTGCCGGGGGAGCCATTTCCGCGATATAGATCGGCACCGTCAGAGAAGCCACGCCGACCGCCAGACCCACAAGAATACGGAACAGAATAAAGACCGTCAAGTTTGGAGAGAGGGCTGTTAGAACCGCTCCCACTGCGAAAACAACACTGGTAATGATCAGCGTGCGTTTCCGTCCGATCGCATCGCCCATTCGCCCACCGATCGCCGCTCCAATAATCGTGCCGATCAGAATTGAGCTGACCGCCAGCTCTTCGGTAAAGGAGTTAAGCGTGAACTCTTTTCTCAGGAACAGGGTTGCCCCCGAGATCACACCGGTGTCGTATCCGAAAAGTAATCCTCCCAGAGCCGCGATGCCTGCGATAACATAGGCAATGCCATTCTTGCTCTGGCCGACGGATGCCGAGATTGGAGTACCGCGAGCGGCGATGCCCGCATCCTGGTCTCTTTCTGGTAGAGCCATAATCGTTTTCCCTTCTGCGTAGTAGAGAAAAGGCACTAGATAATACATGCTTGTGGGGTAATCCACCGAAATTTCGGTGGATCAGTACAATTACATCTATTACGCCGAAGGGATAGGTTCCTGATACAGGAAATCAACGTATTTACCCTGTTATCGTCCCTGATTAAGCCTGTAGCCCTGCTTCTCCGATTTTGCTTGTATCTGGGCCCGAAGCAATGAGGCGATCACGGCGATCACCAGAATTCCGACGATCACCAGCAGCGAGAAACCAGCACCAATATGTAAAAACTCTTCGGTGAGCATTTTAACACCTACAAAGACGAGAATTACAGAGAGAGCGGCTTTCAGGTAGTGGAATTTCTCGATCACCCCGGCCAGCACAAAGTAGAGGGAGCGCAGCCCCATAATCGCGAAAATGTTTGAGGTGTAGACAATAAAGGAATCCCTGGTAACTGCGAAGACGGCGGGGATTGAGTCGACCGCGAAGATCAGATCCGTAAACTCAATGACGACCAGTACCAGGGCCAGCAGTGTCAACACGGTTTTGCCGTTTTCTTTCGCCAGAAACTTACTGCCATGATATCTATCGCTGATCGGGAAGACCCTGTGTATTAGTTGGACGACCGGACTTTTCGTAGGATCTGAGTCCTGCTCTTTCTGAAAGGCCATTTTGAAGCCTGAGAAGATCAGAAAGGCTCCGAAAGCGTAAAGAATCCAGTGGAACTCTTCAATCAGGACCGCGCCGACCGCGATCAGAATGCCACGCATCACCAGGGCTCCCAACACCCCCCAGAACAGGACACGGTGCTGATATTCTTTGGGGACCTGGAAAAACGAAAAGAGCAGTACAAACACAAAAATGTTATCGATACTCAGGGATTTTTCAATCAGGTAGCCAGTCAGGAATTGGGTTGCCGGTTCAGCCCCACTGAGAAAGTAGATCCCAACATTAAAGATCAGGGCCAGCGAGATCCAGATCACGCTCCAGATTCCAGCCTCTTTAATGGAGATCATGTGGGCTTTGCGGTTGAATACGCCGAGATCGAGAGCCAGCATAAGCAGTACAAAGGCGTTGAAGCCGATCCAGAACCAGATGTTTGTAGCCATACGCGTTTTTATCCTCCGCTGAACGGGCCGTGAGGACAAAAAAAGACAAGTCCAGCACGGCATACACTGATGTCATGGTGGTCTTGCCAGCAGAAGGGCTCCTATTTTTAAGATCCTTCAGAGAACAACCGGGAGCGATACACACTCCGTATTGACGATTGTTCGACTCACTCATGTGAGTGAGAGGCTACTCCCCGCCTTACGTATGTACTATAACTTCTGGCTTATAGATTGCGCAAGGTTTTACGTATTTTTACTGATCGCCGGAGCTCTCGTTGGGAAAAGATTCTGGTGGTGCGAAGAGGGCCGCGTACGCGATGTAGGACGGCCCGTTGAGCGCAGCGAGACGTGCCGCTTCTGGCACGAAGCGCCATGGGCAAAGGGCAATCTCCTGCGACCCGAACGGTTGCGCACGTCTTCGACGGGCGCTCCTACTTCTACAATTCCCAACAGACGCGAGTGGTTCCCCTACGAATATTACCGGTAGGCCTCGGCCTGGAGGTTGAACAGATGGGCATAGCGTCCATCCAGGGTTAGCAGCTCCCGATGGCTACCGCTCTCCACAATTCTACCGTTCTCAATCACATAGATGTGATCGGCCAGGCGAACGGTACTGAAGCGGTGACTGATAAAGATCGCGCTTTTGCCCTCCGTCAGGGTTCGGAACTGAGAGAAAAGATCGTACTCGGCCTGGGCATCCAGAGCACTACTGGGCTCATCCAGAATCAGCACGCGAGCCTCGCGCATAAAAGCGCGTGCCAGTGCGATCTTCTGCCACTCTCCTCCGCTTAGTTGGGTACCATCCTTGAACCATTTGCCAAGCATGGTATCGTACGTCGCTGGTAACTTCTCAATTACCGCGTTCGCCCCACTTTTCTGGGCCGCCACCGCGATCTGCTCCTGATTGCTAATCTTGTCGATCTGCCCAATCCCAATATTCTCGGCGGCACTCATAAAGTAGGTGCCATAGTCCTGGAAGATCACGCCAACCTGAGCGCGGAGCTCATCCAGATTATACTCTTTGATATTGCGTCCATTCACCAGGATCTCGCCCTCATCGGGATCATAGAGCCGGGTGAGCAGCTTCACAATCGTCGTTTTACCCGCGCCATTGCGCCCGACCAGCGCGATCGACTGACCAGGCTGGATCGTGAAGTTTACATTTTTCAATGCCGCCTGCGTCTCTGGATCTTTGCCGGGATAAGTAAAGCTAACATCGCGGAACTCCACCGCGATCCCCTTCTCTTGAGGATCACCGACAATGCTCGGAGCCTGAGGTGGCGCGACGATTTTTGGCTGATATTCCAAAAACTCAAAAAGCGTTGAGATAAACAGATTGTTCTCATAGGTGCTGGAGAAACCATCGAGAATCGACTTGAAATTCTGCCCAACCTGGACCGCGCTCTGCGTATAGTAGGTCAGGCCGCCCAGAGTAATGCGCCCGGCCACTGCCTGAAGCGCGATAAACAGGTAGATCGCCGAGTTCGCGATGACGCTCACCGCCAGCCAGAGAAAGTTAATCAGGTAGCGCTTCACCACAATCGCTTTATTTTCTTCGTAGAATTTCGTGGAGAGTCGGCGATACTGCTGAATAAAGAAATCACTGAGATTAAAAAGCTTAATCTCTTTATTGTAGTTATCGCGAGTCATCAGATCGATATAGTACATCATCTGCCGGCGTTCGGGCGATTGGCGGCGCATCCGGTGATAGCCCATCCAGCCATAGCGCGCATTCGCGAAAAAGCCAGGGATCGTCACTATCAGGGCCACAATCGCCAGCCACCACTCCAATTGGAGCAGGATCGCCATCATCGAAACAAACGTAATGATCGTCTCACCCAGGCCAAAGAACTGGGAGATCATCGAGACCGGTCGATAGTTTGCCTGATCGGTCGCCTGGCGCATCTTGTCGTAGAATTCTGAGTCCTCAAAAAACGAAAGATCGAGGGTCGCAGCCTTCTCCAGAATCATCAACTGGACCTTCATCGACATTTTCTCTTGTAAAAGTTGTTGCGTAATATTGCTGAGGGCCGTCAACAGACGGTCCAACAGATTGATCGCCATCTGGATCGCCACCCAGAAAATCACCATCGTAAAGATCTTCGTAGTGAGCGACTGGACCACGCTATCAATTACCTGCTTGGTAATCCAGATCGTCAAAGCCGGGACCACACCCTGGATCAGCCCGAGCAGCCCAAGCGTTAATGTGAGGGGGGCATTGGCCGACCAGACCAGCTTTAGCACACGTGGCAGACTTGCCAGAGCCGAAAAGATCTGCCTGATCTTAAAACCTGGCTTCTCATCCTTTTGGGGATCAGCGGAGCGTGTCACATAAGGAGTTATTTGAGCCATACGTTGTATTACATCTTCCTCTCATGGACAAACACAGATTGGTATTCCATAGGTTAGAACTATGAGGATTGGAGGAAGCAATTCCTGGTATGTGTGGAATCAGGTCAGGGCCTCAGCAATTGTCTGAACCACCTGAGGATTGGAGTCGGTGTGCCATTTCTCCAATACAGCCTCTATACGGTTGCGGTCCGCCTGGAGCAAGCGTTGGATAGCCACAACGGCCATCTCGCGAACCCGAGCTTGTGAGTGCCCGGCAGCCTTATAGAGGTTAGAGATCTCCACCTGCCACCAATCGGGTCGGATAATCGCGATCTGCCCCGAAGTAATCGCTGCGGCAGCCGGAAAGATTTCCTCGCCAGGCTGGCTAATCGCGCGATCGCTCCAGACATCCAAAAGATACTCGATGCGTTCAGCCGGAGTTTCCGGGCCCATCAACAGACGAATAATGACACCCGCGAACAGGTCCAACGTCGCCACATGTATCATCTGATGCTGTTCTAACGTGAGCAGGTATCGCTCCAGTGGATCGGGATCGTTTTTGCTGAGTGCGGCCAGCGTAAAGTATTCCAGGTCCATATAGACATTCGAGAGGTTATAGTCATCAGGCAGTTTGAATGGCTGAGAAGCACCCATGAAAATGTTCCCCCGTGCTAACGATAAGCCAAATCAGGTATGCAGACCCCTATTGTATCACATAGGTTGGGGAGAATAGTGAGTGGGTGCTGTGGTAAGCACCCACCAACGAGACTCATCTAGAAGCTTATTTCGCCATTACATCACCGCAAGCGATCGTATCAGCATCGGTCAGCTTAGAGAGATCTGGGCCATTATGAACCGTGATATACCAGTGGCTATTGATCGCGCTCACATTATCAACCGTCGTTGTGGATGTCGCGTTGCCCAGGGCATCGGCCTTCAATGAATTTAGCTTGTACTGTTGTGGGCCCTGAGCCATACAATTCCCCTGGTTAAGCGAAAGCATATGATCCGAGTTCCCCTTCAAACCATAGACCGAGACCTTCACTATCAGTTTGCCGTTCTGGATCGCCAGATTCGTACTTCCACTGGTAGATTGGTTCTCACTCAGAGCATTCGCCATTGCCACCTGGACGGCTTGATTGATCGCCTTTGTATTTTTCGTCTGGGCCTGGAAATTCACAATATTACCGCAAGAGATTGCTATCTGCTCGGCCCCAATCTTATCTGTTGTATTGTGGACATTCACATACCAGCCCTTCTCCGGAATACCACCGTCCACATTGGGGATAGTCGTCACCGCGTTTGCTACCCCCTGATCGTTCGCGACCAGATTTTTTAGCTCGTAAGCCACTGTATCTTTATTTGAGGCTCGGCTGCAACTACCCTCATAAATATAAGCAGTATGTGTACTACCGGGTTGGAAGCCAGCCAGCGCCATCTGCACCGTCAACTTGTGATCTTTCGTATCCCAGCTCAAGGCAGTTGTGCCCAGAGGTGTATGTCTTAGTAGAGCAATCGCCTTTGTCGACGATATAGCGGAGCCTGAGCCATTTGAGGTGTTTGTAGAGCCTCCGCAAGCACTCAGGAAGAACAAGCTTACGAGACCAGGAAGCAATAGGAAGAATCCGTAAAGACGTTTAGAGGTCAGCATAAAATCTCTCCATCTTATTAGGGGCGAAAGTGCCCATACCACACAACCACATATCCACCAGGGGTATCCCAATCTAAAAAAGGAACGAGATCTTCTTACCAGGAACGGAGGTCACAAACGCCGTTTTCCCAGTAGATTGCCTGCTCTCCGAGACCATGGGAGGCCGATCCTCGCCGTAAGCAAGTGACTTCTCTACGGGGTTCGTAGCATCCGTGTTGCCTGGAGACCTTCATCACCGATATTTCCCAACAGAGTCGCATGCGACTCTGTTGGCACATTCCCTATGTTCCCCAAAGAAGGGATGTGGGAAGGGAAAGGGTGTTTTCGCTTTTCCCACCTTGCCATCGCCCGTAGAT
>CAXTTV010000093.1:0-18420 GCA_964247295.1 uncultured Ktedonobacteraceae bacterium
GCGATACACCACCACAAAAAGCGGTAGACCATATCTTCGCTCATACCTTTGCGAGCAGTATACTTTAAAATCCCCCAGAGCGCGATGAGGATCGCGACGACGTACATCAGGCCATACCAGCGAATGGCCAGGGGACCAAGATGAATGATCACAGGATCGATGTTCACATAGATATAGGGAGGACCAATCTTAATCCAGCCCCAGTCAAGCGCGTAAGCAAGCACCGGAATAGTTCCCATTAAACAGACTCCCTGGTTATAACAAACGGGACAATCACTATTTCCCTATACCTTATCACAGAAGGGAAACGGTGATGGGGGAAGGCGTCTGAGCTTCTTTGGTAAGCGCCACCCTATTTACTTACGCCCGGACTCATCGGCGATTTGTGTAAGACGGTTGCGGACCTGCCAGAGCTCAGGGTAAAAGCTGTCCCTCAATGTCCGTTCGAGCATCTCCATGGGCGTACCACCGGTACCAATACTTCCCGGCCCGATCATCCGTTGCGCCAGCTTGATATGCTGATAGCGGAAAATCTGGAATGTCTCATCGTAATCAGTCATTGTCTCGACAAAAGCCAGGAGCAACGGATAGCGGTCGGCGTGCATATAGACCTCGTCAAGGGTTACCTTTTCATGGTCCAGCAGTGCCTGAAGATCCTCCCAGAGCAGTGGAGAGAGGCGGATCAATTTGTGGAAGCCGGGGGAGTCGGTACCAGCTCCATCCTCCAATACAAGGCGGAAGCCATGAAAGTCCCAGGGCGTCATTGTCTCCAGCATGCGTAGATTTTCAAGCATCAATCTCTGAATACCAACCACACGCTGCATTAAGCGGATCGCCGGCGGCAGATTATGGTGCTCGATTAGAGAGCGAACAGAGCGAAGCTCAAAATCAGCCTCTTTCCACCAAAGTTCAAAAACTTGATGCACGATCTGGAACTGAAGCTCGTCATGATGGACCAGGTCAGCCTCTGGTTTTTGTAGAGCGAGCAGTTGATCCGTCTGGAGATATTGCTCATAGACGGTCTGCTTTTTTCTGTTTTCATTCACAGTTTCTATTTTCCTTCCTCACTTCAAGGATCTCTTTCTGGAAAAAGCAGGTATCTGTAAGGTCACCGCTCTGTGACCTGCCATTGTCATTATCATATCAGATTACTTACTTTGATGGTATGCGCGAGCGAGAACGTTCGTCTGTTGCCAATCTGTTTGCAATAACGTGTAAGAAATATCTATACATCGCAATGTAGCACACGCTTACTACCACGGAAAGCTTTATGAATCAAAACAATCAGCGACCGGGCGGCTTCAATACGTTCTCCGCCCCCTTAAAAAAGCCATCAACCAATCCCGATACATCTCCTCAAGAGAAGGCACACTATCCACGCTCCGATCAACAGCCACAGTCCAATAAATGGCTGATTTTCGCGATAATCGCGATCGGAGTCTTTATGGCAACTCTGGACTCTTCGATCGTGAATATCAGCCTGCCTTCGATCGCTTCCTACTTCAAAACACCGCTTGGCGGTGCGATTGAATGGGTGATTATTGTCTATCTTGTCGCGACTGCTGGCGTGCTTTTGACCGCTGGTCGGCTGGCCGATATGATTGGTCGCAAACCAGTCTGGGCGACAGGATTGATTATCTTTACGCTTGGTTCGGCTCTTTGTGGACTGGCTCCAACCTTAGGATTTTTGATTACAACGCGCGCGATCCAGGGGATCGGGGGTGCGCTCATTATGGCGATCAGTCCAGCAATGCTGACAAGCGCTTTCCCAGCTCAGGAACGTGGTCGGGCCCTAGGTTTAAACGCAGTGATTGTCTCTCTCGGTGTAAGCGTTGGTCCAACATTGGGCGGGATTATTACGGAGACGTTGACCTGGCGATGGATATTCTATGTAAATGTGCCGATCGGGATTATCGGCCTGGCTTTGACCCTGCTCTTGCTCAAAAATAATCCACGTCGGCAGGGAGAACAGTTTGATCCTTTGGGAGCCATTGCATTGGCTGTGGGACTGGTCGGTCTGACGCTGGGACTCTCATTCGGCCAGGAATGGGGTTGGGGATCGCCAGCCGTGATCGGGATGTTCGCGCTAAGCATGCTGAGTTTTGGCTCGCTTTACCTCGCGGAGCATCGCGCGAAAAATCCAGTTATTGATTTCAACCTGCTGCATGATCGACTGTTTCTGGCCTCAAATCTAAGCTTGATTATCAGCTTTATCGCGCTTTTCTCGGTCAGCTTCATGATGCCGTTTTATCTGGAGCAACTTCATCATTTTCCAACACTCCAGTCTGGTCTGCTACTGACACCTCTACCACTGGCGATCGCCTGTATCGCCCCCTTCAGCGGTAGATTGGCGGATCGTATAGGAACGCGCTGGTTAGCTTCTCTCGGCCTGCTAATTGCGGGTACTGGCCTGGTGTTTATCAGCCAGCTTAACGCGCAAAGCTCAATCTTTGATATTATCTGGCGGCTGGCCTTTACAGGAGTGGGTCAGGCCCTTTTCCAGTCTCCCAACAATAGCGCGTTGATGGGCTCGGCTCCAAAGGAGAGGCAAGGCGTAGCCTCCGGCTTCCTGGCAACCGGTCGGGTCGTTGGCCAGAGCGTTAGTGTCGCGCTTACAGGGGCAATTTTTGCCGGTCTTGGTGGATCACTGGCGGGCCGCGAATTGAGCGCCGGTCGACTCTCACCAGAACAAATACAGGTTCTGCAACAGACCTTTACACATAGTTTTCAGACAGCCTTTCTGGCCTGTGCTGCGATCGCGGCCATTGGTGTCTTTGCCTCGTTGCAGCGCGGCAATGGGTAGACTTTTGTAGATGATTGGATAAAGCCTTTATGAGCCAGTTATTACCATCAGTCCTATTGTTTATTGCCGCCGCCATAGGAGGAACCATTAACTCCGTGGCCGGCGGTGGTAGCTTTATTACACTCCCATCGCTCATTTTTACTGGCATTGCCGCGAAAACAGCCAACGCTACCAGCACCGTCGCCCTCTGGCCCGGCTCGCTTGCCAGTATTGGAGCATATAGACGGGAGCTTGCCAAACAGAACCGCTCACTGTTAATCCTAACCAGCGCGATTAGCCTGATCGGTGGCGTACTTGGGGCGATCCTATTAATCAAAACCTCTCAATTGGCCTTCGTCAAGCTACTCCCATTCCTCTTGCTGATCGCAACCCTCCTTTTCACCTTTGGACGCAACCTCACAGCAACCCTGAGAAAAAGGTTACCAGAATTTTCAACCAGCGCGCGTCTCTCGCCTGGAGTGATCGTACTGGTCAGCCTGATCATGTTGGTCATCTCGGTTTATGGAGGCTACTTTGGAGGGGGGATCGGCATACTGATCCTGGCAACTCTAGAGCTGATCGGGATGGAAAATATCCACGAGATGAATGCTCTAAAAACCCTGCTGGCAAGCTGCATCAATGGAGTAGCTGTGATCACCTTTGTGATCTATCAAGCGGTGGACTGGACCCCGGCATTAATCATGTTGATTGGCGCGATTATCGGCGGCTATGGCGGAGCCTATCTGGCCCGAAAGATGGATCAACGCCTGATCCGTGGCTTTGTCATCGCGGTCGGCGTCAGTATGACCATCTATTTTTTCGTGGGAAGCCTGAGGTAGGAGAATAGCTTACGCCTCCATTGGGAAAAGGAAACGCCCTTCAGGTGCGGTAGAAGCGCTGTTCTTGAACATGCGCATGCTTTCAGGGGTGCGGGATCTCTCTGGAAGACATGGTGAGTAGCATCAGACGCGGCATGTTTCGCCCTGCGTTTCGTCTGAGTGCCACGACAAAGAGAAAATGGTATAGTAAAGATATGCAATAGTCTTTTTTTCGCAATGGCGCGGAAAAATTGTGCAGAGGCTTAAAAGCTCTTTTCAGAGAGGAAAAGCGAAGATGACAACACGCAACCGTCCAGTGGAACGCAAGCAGATATCCAGCGGCACGCCCTGGGAGCCGATCGTTGGCTATTCTCGGGCCGTCCGGGTGGGAAACATGATTTTTGTCTCCGGTACAACAGCCACCGATGAACACGGAGAAGTGGTTGGGAAGGGAGACCCCTATGCTCAGGCTCTTCAAGCACTGAAGAATGTTGAAGCGGCCCTGGTACGTCTGGGAGCCAGCGTGAAAGACGTAGTGCGAACCCGCATCTATGTCACAAATATCGAGGATTGGGAAGAGATCGGCAAGGCCCACGCCATCTTTTTTAAGAATGTTTGTCCAGCAACCTCAATGGTTGAAGTCAATAGCCTTATCAATCCTAACATGCTCGTAGAGATCGAGGCCGACGCCTATATTCCGGAATAACCTTTTCCTAAAAACAAAAAAAATCACAAAGCTCTATACGAGGCCTTGTGATTTTTTCTGGTCTTTTCTCCTAAGGCAATGTAACCTTTTCACCATTCTTAAGCGGGCGGAAGCCGGTACCATCGTTGATATAGACAATGCGTTGCTCCTGAATATGCACAATCAGATCGGGTTTCCCATCACCATTTACGTCAACCGGCGGATCGGCTGTCACGGGAGCCAGTTCCTGTTCACCACCAAAAAGCACCGGACCAGTGTAGATGTGTGTGTGTGAGGCCTCACCGGCACTAATCTCGATAATTTGAATACGACCATGGAGGTTCAGAAAAATGAAGTGGGTCTGGCTGGTCTGGCTATCTCCATGACCGACCACAGCATCCATCTGAAAGGTACGTGGGCGTCCATATTGCGTATCGTCCTGATGCACCTGCCACCAGGAACCAACGAGGCGGCCCAACGTAACCAAGACCACAATTGCCATGATCCCAATCAGAATAATCGCGATCGGGGATCTACGAGCGGCCACAGGTTGAGTCCTGGCCACATGAGGCACCACAGCTTGTGAGATCATCCCACTATCAGTGGGTCTGCTGACACTGGCCCGGCGGCGCTGCACATACAATCCAAGCTCGGTTTTCGGCCCCTCCTGCTCATCACCTCTGGTCGGGGGAAGGTAGTTATAGCGTAACGCGCTACTTGATGGACGAGTTGCATATAACGCATCATCCTCATCAAACGCGTCTACATCGGCGGTACGCCCCCGGTTACTTCCACGGGTCGCGGCCACATCCGCAGTAACCGGCTGCTTCGTAGTATATCGAGAAGGGCGAACAGGTAATGGTAAATTAGTAGTATTCGTTCGGTCAATCTCAATAGGCGGTTCGGTAGTACGACGGGCAATCCGGCTGGCTGGCTGCAAGGAAACCTGACTTCCCAGGCGACTGGCCGAGCGCAGATCCCCATCCTGTGAAGTTGTTCTTGTCGCCCTGACCAAAGTAGCGGGACGCCGGGCCTTCGTCTGTGGTATATTCATACCAGTACTCTCCCTGGTTACTAATAAGACATTTATTCAAAGAAGAAATAGATAGAAGTGGCGCGCGAATTAAAATTCTAGAACACTTTTTCTAATAATAATGAGATGCAGCAATCCTGTCAATAGGGAGTAACCCATATGGTGGACCCAAAAAGGCTCTTTTAGAAGCAAACGACGTTCTACATTATCAATGTATAGAAGGACGAAATGGCTTCCGAAGCCACTTAAAGCCCTCGGTGATCATCCATTATGTGAAATTTTTGTAGCGTATAAACTGGTGGCGCATTTCTCAATCCACATACACTTACACGTCCGCCTATATGTCATTTTAGTAGCTTAGCACAAATTGCATCTGCAAAAGATAAGAAATCAGATGTACTATAGTGTGTAGACCCGCATTATTAGCGGATTGATACGATTTCACTACGCAGATTCATATAAAACCAGAAAGTACCACTCTTTTTGTTTTTTTGTTAGTAAAAATAAGTAACACTCTAATAGCAATGGGCAATTAACGTATAAAATAACAACGAAAAGCCCCAATCCAATAAAGGTTTAGGGCTTTTATAGTAAAATAGGGTAAGCAATCTACTGGTGTATGTCATACGAAATATGCGTATACGATGTCAGTACTGGTAGCCGCCGAGGATGGTGCGTAGTCAAAGCCACCATCGCCATGAGGCATAATGGTCACATTCGGCTGCCATTGGCCAAGATCAAACAACGATATCCCAAACCTCTTAATCAGAGGAATGTTTATATTCGTCTTCACAGTGAAATTTCCCATCGCAGTGCTGTTCCCGTTCTTCGACGAACCATTCTGGGTACTGACATTTCCCTTAAACTCATACACACTTGACCAGAGACTCCTCACATAGCCCCGCACATCCGCGTTATCCGAGGAAACCACCTTTGTTCCATCATAGCAGAAATGCTTGTTCATAATATAGCGTGCCAGCACATGGTCATCATCTGGCTGGAGACGCTTCACAATCTCCACATGGGCGGTTTTACAATGCACATCGGTATCAGAGGCAGCAGCCCGAGAAGTGTGAATGGTAGTGCATTGCATAATTGCCACACATGCCAGCAAGAGTGAGGGAACAATCAGCATTAACAACTTATACCCTTTGTTCATGATTTTCTCCTATCAATAGGTAAACAGCTTGTTATCCAAAATTTCTCAAAAAATTTTCCCTCCCAACGTTCGTGCGCTATAGTATTGATTTTTGTGTTTATTCGGGCGTCGAACGAGGGGAACATTGCAAAGATAGCATGGACACGTGTCAATGAGAAGAAAAATAATTGCTAAATCTGGCAAGAACAGAAGGTGAAAAAGCCCTATCGAGCGAGAATTATCAGAAAAAAAGGTGAAACGTCATTGCCAGATCTGGCAAGAGCATTTCACCCTCTTAAATAATGAAAAAAACCTATAACTTCCAGACTTTGAGATCGTGAAAAAGTGCCAACGCTTGCTGATTATTTCTGTGAGTCATCGTGCCAATATACCCACAACTTGCGCCTGTATGAATGTTGGTTACATGCCCAACCTGATGCTGATTGACATATATGTCGAAGACTCCCCCTCTGGCAATCAGAGTAAGTAAGATATCTTGTGATGGATCTTTCTTGATGTCGGGAACATCCCCACTGCTTAATACCATACCATCTTGATCGTAAAGAAAGTAACGCCCACTTACATCGAAAAGGACATGGTAATGCTGGTCTTTTGTTCCTCGAATAAATATTCCTCCCCCCTGGCCCTGAACAATTTGCATTTTTACCTGTATTGCCAGATTACAAAAAGAGGTCTCTCTAGCCAGACAATAGATGTCGGTGTAGGGGTCCGCGACAAAAGCTGAGTATTTGTGGTTCTCAAAAGAGCAGGCTGCGCCATCGATGTCCATCTCGTCCCAGTGAGAAAGTGTCTGTTGCGCAAGCGACTCTGCTAATGTAGGAGAGTTACGCGTAACCTGATGATACAGATCTTGTGGCAGAGTCTGTGGTGTTGGAGGAGAAACGTGCCGAAATGTCATTGAGACGGCAGGCAAAGCAAGTTTTCCCAGCAGGGGTACCGCCAGGGTAAATACAAGTCCCAGGATCACCATCACCCATAGAGGACGGAGCGGACGCACTCTCCTCACTGGCGATCTCAACGGGTAAGGAAAAGTAGTTTGATGAAAAGATTGCCCCTCTTCTAAAAGCCGCTCGTTGAAAGAAGGGGCAAGATGAGGAGGAATGATTTCATCTTTCTCTTCCAGCGCAACAAGGTTTTCTATGGGAACGGGAGACGGTTCCGGATCAGGTGAAGAGTCTTGCTGATCTTGCAGAGAGGCAAGGAGGGCGGCTTCCTCTAAATTTCGTGCATCAAGCGCGCCCATCGTAGGGATCGCCTCAAGTATCCGGTTCGCCTCGTCGATAGAATTAATAACGTTTTTCTGAACAAGAACATTCAAAATACGGATAACGTTGGCTCGCGTACCCGGCGATGACATCCGTTGCCCCTTTACCATACGCGAAAGCGTGGCTTCGGAGATCAAGCTTTCCTGGGCAAGCTCTTTTTGTGTCATTCGGACTCGTTGAAGATGCGCCTTGAGATGTTCTCCGAACAAAGTATCGGATTGCTCCTCTGTTTTCCTTCTGCGACCTGATTGCATACTAGCTCCTTTTTAACTCTCCATAAAAGGCAACGATGTTTTACTGATTAAAAATATAACAATAACACAGTCGTTTGTAGATGGGTAAAGTTTCACTTATTTACAAATAAGCCGATATGTACTATTTTCAATAGAATAAGCGAGTCATTTTGGAGCGAAACGTCAATATTCAGATAAAATAGCAGATAGTTTAAAAGAGGAAGTATAATCAACCAGGGCACATCGGTTCTCCCACCTCCTACTAGATGCAGAGATAGGAAGCGGGAGACAATTCTCATTTCAAATGAGAAGAAATAAACTCTAGTATTATGGTTTACTTAAAGGCTCTTCGCCAGCACGATGTCAGTATCGAACTCGGCAGAGGATGGCGAGTAGTCAAAGCCGCCGTCCCCATGAGGCACAATGCTCACACTCGGCTGCCATTGGCCCAGATCAAACAACGATATCCCATATTTGGCAATCAGAGGAATGCTTATATTCGCCTTCGCAGTGAAATTTCCCTGGGCAGCGCTGCTCCCATCCTTTGAGGAACCATTCTGAGTACTGACATTTCCCTTGAACTCATACACACTTGACCAGAGGCCCCTCACATAGCCCCGCACATCCGCGTTGTCCGAGGAAACCACTTTCGTTCCATCATAGCAGAAATGCTTGTTCATAATATAGCGCGCCAGAACGTGATCCTCATCTGGCTGGAGACGCTTCACAATCTCCACATGGGCGGTTTTGCACGACACGCTGGCAGCCTTAGAGGATGTCAGGCCGCTAAGCCAAAAAGCGGCGAACCCTGCCAACAAAATAACCGGAATGATGAGCAGTTTCAACACATTTATGTTCTTCACACTTTTTCCCTTTGTAGTTAGTAGCAATTTTTATGTAGGCGATTTTATCTATCCATAAAACCGTCTCAATAATAATAGCGCTTATGTGTGATAAAAGTATCACTTTATCCATAAGTAGATCAATATGTACTAAATTAATCACAAGTTAATATTATCTTAATAAATTCTTAATGTGGACCATAAATAGTTTTTTACTGTTATATATGTATACCGAGACACGTTTTTTTGGGGTAAAGGCATTGGAAATAGCTGATGCGATCTTCTGGAAAGATAAGGCGCTAAGTATGGGGACTTTCTAGAAGGTGAAAAGCACTCTCCCCTTTTATGCAAAAGGCCGACATGATACAATAGTCCCATTCCTACCGAAAGTGAAAGGCTACATGGTATCTCTATTTTGGTGGTGTGGGAATATCCAGGGCGGTCCGGTTGACCACTGGCTCGGAGAAGCCCTATCCTCCACAGGAAGCGGTTTTAAATTATCAAACGATGTTAGATATCATCTTGACGCTGGCAGAGATTTTTCACGCCCAGCATAAACAACTTTATATGGTCGGGGGAACGGTGCGCGATGTGTTGCTCCACCGTGAAGACTCAAATGATGCCGATATGGCGACAGATGCCCGCCCGGATGAGATCAAACGCCTGGTTGCCCCAACCAATCCAAGCGCGGTGGTATTGGTCGGGGAGCGCTTCGGGACGGTCCGCCTTCATTATGGTACCGATATCATTGAAATCACGACGTTTCGCAGTGAACAATATAATCCTGAGTCGCGCAAGCCCGAGGTCTGCTTCGGTGAGCGCCTGGAAGATGATCTACTACGCCGCGATTTTACAATTAATGCCCTGGCCCGCGATCCTCTGACCGGCCAGATTATCGATCTCTATAACGGTCGATCCGATCTTGAGCATCACCTGTTGCGCGCGGTTGGGAATGAGCCCGATAAACGCTTCAATGAAGATCCTCTGCGCATGCTTCGCGCGGTCCGTTTCGCCGCCCAGCTTGATTTTGAGATCGAGCCCGCGACCAGCCAATCTATTATGCATCAGGCCTCGAAACTTCAGAAGATCAGTCGGGAGCGTATTCGTGATGAGATGAATAAGCTGTTGCTTTCGGCCCATCCGGCGAAAGGGCTGGATCTATTGACCGACCTGGGTCTGATGGAGTGGATTATTCCTGAGGTGGTAGAGCTGCGCGGTGCCAGCCAGAATATACAGAAAACGGCCTCCCAATCCAAAGATATCTATACGCACGTGCTACGCGTTGTTGAGCGCACTTCGCCTCGACTAAAGACGCGTTGGAGCGGCCTGCTGCACGATATCGCCAAGCCTCGTACCAAAAGCGTGGAGGAGGGCAAGGTTCACTTCTTTGGACACGAGGATGTCGGGGCCACTATGGCGCGTGAGATCCTGAAACGCCTGCACTTTGATCGCGAGTTTATTGAAGCGGTCTCACGGATCGTCCACTTGCATATGCGCGCCAATGCGTATGTTTCCGATTGGACAGATGGCGCGGTCCGACGCCTGATGCTGGACAGCGGCAATGAGTTTAACGACCTGCTGGATCTCTCCCGCGCCGATATTACCAGTTACCGCATGGATAAGGTTTCGCGAGCGACCGCGCGCGTGGCTGAACTGGCTGGCCGCCGCGAGTATCTCGAAGAGGAAGCCCTGCGCGTACCGATCAAAAGTCCACTGGATGGCAATGAACTGATGGAGATCTTTGGTCGCGGCCCCGGTCCCTGGCTCCGCCCCATTAAAGAACATCTGCTGGGCCTCGTGATTGATGGACAACTTTCTTCCGACGATAAAGAGACGGCTATTAAGATTGCTACTGAACTATTGGATCAGGGAGAGTAAAAGATGAGCGCTATGCGCGATGAGATCGTTGAGTTTCTGAATGAGCATCTGAAGATCGATGGGTTCCGCGATTATAGCCCCAACGGGATGCAGGTGATTGGCCGCCCGGAAGTAAAGCGGGTCGCTTTAGGCGTGAGCGCGAACCTGGATTGCTTCCGTCTGGCAGCGGAACAGCAGGCCAATATGCTGATCGTTCATCATGGCCTTTTCTGGCAAAACGTGCCCCGCGAGATTGGCGCGATGATGAAGGCTCGCTTGAAGTTGCTTTTCGATTACGATATCTCCCTTCTAGGGTATCATCTGCCGCTCGATGCTCATCCCAAGATCGGCAATAATATCCTCTGGCTTAATCAATTAGGGTTCGCTCAGGAAAGCAACACGTTGGGCCTGACAAATGGTAAAATGATTGGATATACGGGCCTCGCAACCGGTCGAGAAACGTTGCGGGCGCTTGTAGAGAAGGTAGCTCGGATCAGCGGCGGCACCCCTAAAGTCTATAAATATGGCCCCGAGACCGTCCGTAAGCTGGGAGTGATCACTGGTGGCGGGGAAGGCTATCTGTTGGAGGCAATCTCGCAGGGCTGCGATACGTATCTGACTGGCGAGGTTGGTGAGCCAACTGAGTCCTATGCACGTGAAGAAGGCATTAATTTTATCGCAGCCGGGCATTATAATTCTGAGAAGATTGGAATCATGGCCCTGGGTGATCTTGTACGCGAAACCTTCAAGGTCGAAACCTTCTTCTGCGATGTGCCAAATGCAGTGTAAAAGGGAAAATTATGACGAAAGTAAATAATTCAAAAGATAAAGGGATAGGGATATCCGAGTCGATCCCCCAGACGCGTGTTCTGCCAGAAACTGCGACGCGCCAGGGCAAGTCTGGTAGTAAGAAGCGTCAGCCTCAGATCGGCGGCACGGCGGTGCCTGGAGCTCGCTCCACTCAGCAAAAAGAGGTTGCTGCGACTAATCCTCAAGAGCAGCAGTATGAGGCCTACAATCGCACAATGCGCCGCCGCATGAGACAGATGGGGACTGATCCCGAAACACAGCAGCAACAGCAGCAAGAAAAGGTTAGTCCTCGCAAAAAAAGGATGGAACAGCAACGGGCAAAGCTGGAGGCCCGTCGCAAAGAACTGATGAAGGATGCTCCCAAGATTGATACCGCGATCGGCAAACGTGGCCTGTGGATTTTCCTGGGCCTATTAGCAGTGGTTGCAATCATAATCGTCATTGCGATCCTGATAAACCATCCCTTCTAATAAAATAAGGACACTACAAAATCATGCCAAAAATGTATGGATGGGTGCGGGAGGTCGTGCCAGAGAGTCCGGCGGATAAAGCTGGACTGCAACCAGGAGATCTGATCGAGACCATTAATGGAAATACGGTCCGTGATCTGGTTGATTATCGTTTCTATGTCGCGGACGAAAAGCTAAAAATTGGGTTTAAGCGGCAAGAGGATCGGCGGGAAGCGCTGGTCTCGAAAAGCGCGGACGAAAATCTGGGTGTCTTATTTGGCGAGGAGCCAACTCCCTTTATTCGTCAGTGCGCCAATAAATGTGTGTTCTGCTTTATTAAGGGCCTGCCAGAGCGCTTCGCGCCTCAACCCAACCTGGAGCATGGGATGCGCTCATCTCTCTATATTAAAGATGATGATTATCGCTATTCATTTCTGTTCGGGAATTTTGTCACGCTTACGAATCTTAAGGAGCATGACTGGAAACGGCTGGACGAGCAGAAACTCACTCCGCTCTATGTTTCAGTCCATGTCACCGATCCTGATATGCGGCGCAAACTGGTGGATGGGCCCCGCGCCGGCGAGATCCTCGAACACATCCAACGGTTGGGTGAGATGGGGATTACCTGTCATACGCAACTGGTGCTTTGCCCCGGTATGAACGATGGTGAGTACCTTGAGCGCAGTATCGAAGATTTGGTAAAGCTGCGCCCGATTGTCGAGTCGATCTCGGCGGTTCCTGTTGGCCTTACAAAGTTCAATAGTATGATTAAAACCGACGAGATGACCCTGCTACGCCACTACACGCCCGAAGAAGGCAATCGTATCATTGAGCAGGTCGAGAGGTATCAGCAGCGGTTTATGCGGGAAGAGGGCCAGCCCTTTGTCTTTCTCTCAGACGAGTGGTATTACATGACAAAACGCCCCTTCCCCATCGCCGAGCACTACGGCTTCTACTCACAGATCGAGAATGGCGTCGGCATGACCCGCTACTTGATCGATATGTGGGCGCGGGGCCAGAAGCGCTTGCCAGCCCGAATGGAGCCGCCACGCAAAATTACCCTGGTCACTGGAAAGATGGCGACCCCGATTATTGAAGAGATGGCAAACGATCTCAAAAAGATCGAGGATCTTGTGGTTGAAGTTATGACCATCAAAAATAACTTCTTTGGCGAACAGGTTACCGTCGCGGGATTACTCTGCGGCCAGGACGTAATCGAGCAGCTTAACGAGAATCCTTATCTGGGAGATCTGGTTTTACTGCCCAAAGTTATGCTGGACAACGCCGGCGAGCGTTTTTTGGACGACATCACACTGGAAGAATTTCAGCAAAAAGTCCCCGCGAAGACGCTCTTTATCAAAAACGCGCAAGAGACCATCGAGGCCATTAACAATTTGAATGGCGTGCGTCAGCGCCCCTACTCATTGCGGAACATCCCCCTGACGGTCCACGCCTGACCACCTAAAGAAACCACCTCTTCCGTAACAGGGGAGGTGGTTTTTGCATCGATGAGATCTAACGATCCCGCCAGCGCACCAGAGCCCAGGCCGAAGGCAACAACGCCGCCGCGAAGGCCAGCTTAATCAGGTCGCCAATGATGAACGGGTACAGTCCAAGAGCTAGCCCCTTCGCGACGCTAACGTGCAAAAAAATCGTCAGCCAGGTTACACCCATCGTGTAATTAATCAGGGTGCCAGGGATCATCGCTAGGGCCGCCGTCAGGTAGCTGCGATCCAATCCACGCTCGCACAGCAGGCCAACTACAAAGGCCACAACCGGGAAAGACCAGAGATAGCCGGCGGTCACCCCAAATAGAAATGGGAAGCCACCAACGCCACCCGCGAAGACTGGCAGGCCAACCGCGCCCATCGCTAGATAGGTTAGCATCGCTGCGCCCCCACGTTTGCTGCCCAGAGCCGCGCCCGTCAGTAGCACCATCAACGTCTGAAGGGTAATCGGCACCGGGCCGAGGGTCTCGATCCTGAACGAAAATAAGGCACTGATAACCGTCAACAGACTAAAAACAACAACCAGGGCCACATCTTTTGCCAGTCGCTTCCCCCTTGAAGCGCTATCCGGCACTACGTAATCAATTAAAGTAGTTTTCTGTGTAGACGACATTGCCATAACACTTACTCCTCACGCGAACATATGCATACCACATACAGATAAGATGTATAAATTATTATAGTCACCAGATGTATGATTTTGCATCCTCAGCAATCTATTAAAACCTCATTTGTGCGAAAAACATAAATAAACTGTCTTGCCGTTCTCCAGCTCTCATGATAGAGTGGCCTTTCTATATTGTAGAGGCTATGTTTCTGCTCATGGCTATATCGAAGCTCTCAAAATTATAAAGTGACGCACGTGAACGTGCTTTCCTACGGCGGGTGAACCGCCCTTTTCCTTCCCACCGCGCCTTCTTTGTAGATCGAGTCACGTGTGGACCCGTGGGAAAGGGACCCACTAACCTTCGTCAGAATAGCAACCATCCACATCAACTACACCCCTATCCCACAATCTCCGCTTGATTTTTAATAGATCACATGCTATATTTACAGTACGTTAAAAATAAAAGACATGTTCTATTATGATGAATTAAGAGAAAGCGATGGGAAAAATGAGCGATGTTTTAACGGAACAGGGCCGCGAAGCTCCGCCAATCCTCACGTCGGATGTGCCTGTGGAGATGCCGGATCTGCCGCTACGAAAAACGATTTCAACTCTGCCGGAGTTTAAGGCAATCAGTGATCGGGTGCGGGCGAAGATTCTGGGGGTGATCCAGAATCAGCCGGCGACGGCCAAACAGATTGCGGATCGCCTGAAGGCTTCACCAGGGGCGATCGGTCACCACCTGCACGTGTTAGAGGAGGCCGGGCTGGCTCAGGTGATCGCTCGCAGGATTACTCGTGGGATTGTCGCCAGCTACTATACGCGGACGGCGAAAATCTTTGTCTATGAGTTTCCGCCAGATGTGGCCGGCCCCATAGATGGTTACACCAACATTCTAGAGACGGCCCGAAACGAGTTCATCGACGCGATCGCAAGTGTTTCTGATGATCCTTTTCGGACCGATGGTTTCCCACACGCACGTCTATCCCAGGAACAAGCTCAATATTATCAACAGCGGATCGCGGATCTGATAGATGAGATGATCGCGGAGCCAGCGGACCCGGAAGGCAAGGTCTATGGCCTTTTTACAATGATGTTCCAATCCCCGACCTATATGCAGAAAACTCTAGCAGCAGACAAAAGCCTCGACCATACAAAGGAACAGGATTAGCACTCAGGATGGAGGAAGCTATGGAGACGATTACGTCTGAGGCTCCACGCAGACAGCGGGGGCCAAGTCTGTGGCGCAACTCGAACTTTATGATCCTCTGGAGCGGCCAGACGGCCTCTCAAGTCGGGACGGGGATCACCCAGACGGCCTTCCCACTGCTGGTCTGGGATCTCACGCACTCGGCAGCCCAGGTTGGGCTGGTGGGTGCGCTGGGGACACTCCCCTATCTTCTCTTCTCGTTAATCGCTGGGGCACTGGTGGATCGCTGGGATCGCAAACGTACGATGATTATCTGTGATATTGGCCGGGCCATTAATCTTGTAACGCTCCTGGCAGCCTTGTTCCTAGGCCATCTAACAATTTATCAGCTCTATCTGAATGCCCTGGTTGAGAATAGCTTCTATGTGTTCTTTAATCTGGCTGAGGTGGCCTGCTTGCCACGGGTAGTCGCAACAGAGCAGCTCCCGGCGGCCACTGCTCAGAATGAAGCTACAATGGCGACTATGTCGCTGATCAGTCCGACAATTGGCGCGGTGCTCTATAGCCTGAGTGGAGTTCTGCCTTTCCTGGCCGACGCTATCTCCTATGGGATCTCGGTGATCTCCCTGAGCTTTATTCGTGTTCGTTTCCAGCTTGAGCGGCAGCGGGAAAAGATGAACCTTTACGCTTCAATTCAAGAGGGTCTGAGCTGGCTCTGGCGCCAACCGCTGATCCGCTATATCGCCTTTCTGACCGGTGGATTGAATTTTACCTTTTCATCTCTGATTCCAGTACTTGTCGTCCTTGTGAAGCAGGATCATGGCTCCTCACTTAACTACGGCCTGATTTTAAGTATTGGCGGGATCGGGGGGATTATTGGGGCGATTATTGGAGGGCAGGTTCAAAAACGTTTTAGCTTCCGCTTTGTCATTATTAATGCGGTCTGGATCAGTGCCGTCCTCTCGACCGCCTATTTCTTGACAACCAATCCGATCCTGCTGGGTCTGGTGACCGCTGGAACCTTCTTGATGGGAACACTCTATAACGTCGTCCAGTTCAGCTATCGCTTAAAGTTGATCCCCGATGAGCTTCAGGGCCGGGTCAACAGCGTCTTTCGCCTGATGGCCTTTGGCTTTCAGCCGTTGGGTTGGGCTCTGGGCGGCATATTGATTCAACAGATTGGTGTTACCCAGACAGCAATGGTAATCGCGGGAGTCACGTTCCTCTTAGCGATATTAACCACCTTAAATAGTCATGTTCGAGCTGTGGGTCCGGCACAAAGTCATTCCGCTTAAATTTTTCATAAAATCCGTCGCCGTGGCGACGGATTTTCTTATCTTTTGAGAAAAGAGACACGGAAGCTTTTTAGGTTGTATCCTGTATTGAGAAAGGAGTTCCTAAATATGCCGGAAAATCAGTGGGACGCAACACTTTACGATCAGAAGCACGCCTTTATCTCGGAATATGGGAAGAGCCTGATCCCCTTACTTGCGCCTCGGAAAGGTGAGCGGGTTCTAGATCTCGGTTGTGGCAGTGGCCATCTCGCCCATGAGATCGCTGAAGCAGGCGCGGAGGTGATTGGGATCGATAGATCCCAAAGTATGATTGTTCAGGCGAAAGCGGCTTATCCAGAGATGGATTTTCGCGTCGCGGATGCACGTACCTTTGCCTTTGATCACCCGTTCGATGCCGTTTTCTCGAACGCGACCCTGCACTGGGTACGCGAGGCTGATCAGGTTGTGGAGAGAATTGTGGCAGCCCTGAAGCCCGGCGGTCGACTGGTGCTTGAGATGGGTGGTAAGGGCAATATCTTGACTATTGCGATCGCGACTGAGAAGGCAGCAAAGGAGTTGGGACTGATAGCACCTGACTTCGGCTGGTATTTCCCTTCAATTGGTGAGTATGCCTCATTATTAGAGCAGCACGGGCTGATCGTACAAACCGCTCTACTTTTTGAGCGTCCTACACCTTTAGAGGAAGGAGAACATGGTCTGCGCAACTGGCTGGCAATGTTTGGAGGAAAAAGGCTCAATCAGCTTCCCGAGGATCAAAAAGAGCAGCTTCTGACCAGGACTCAGGAGTTGGCCCGTCCAGTTCTCTTTCAAGACGGGCGCTGGATAGCTGATTACAGGCGACTGCGGATCGTCGCTCTTAAAGCCCTGAGCCAGTAAGAGATCAAGCCAGGATCTCCGCGCTGTCCATCTGGGGATTATTCACCAGCTTTGAGACGGCGCGGGCGGTCATCATCTCCTCACGGTACGGCTTCAGCAGTGAGGTCAAAAGATGCTCATCCTTTACATCCGGGTCCAGCCAGGCTTCACGGTTCTCGCGGCCAAGGATCACCGGCATCCGATTATGAACTGAAGAGACCGTTTCATTCGGCTCAGTGGTAATGATTGTGCAGGTGCGTAGAACCCGGCCATCGGGAGCCTTCCAACTATCCCACAGACCCGCGAAGGTAAAAAGATCATTGTCCTCCAATGTAAAATACATCGGGACTTTGCTCTTGCCCTCCTGCTTCCACTCATAGAAGCCATCGGCAACCAGCAGGCAGCGGCGACCAGTTAACAGGCGCTTAAAACTGGGCTTCTCGGCCAGCGTCTCCGCGCGCGCATTAATCATGCGTGAGCCGATCGCCTCCTCCTTCGCCCAGGAGGGGATCAATCCCCAGCGCAATAAGTCCAGGTGCGTCTCACTATCGTACAGGAGCGTCACCACATCTTGAGTCGGCGCGATATTATAACGAGGCTCACCGTCCTTTAAGCTGGGAGGGACCGAGACCCCAAAGGTTTCCGCGATTTTCCGCATATCAGCGGTCAGCGTATAACGTCCGCACATGTTGCCTCCTTAGCAAAAGGTCACAAACTCTTATCTATACTCATTCTTTCCTTGTATTATATTATGGAAAAACTCAAAGAACAAATTTTCTTACTTATTAGAATTTTGGTAAGAACATCCTGATGAATAATCTTTGTCAAGAGAATTCAAGGCTTTACATTCTTTTAAGAAGATAAGGCATTCTTGAAGTGCACACACACAAATAAAATAGTTATTAAGAAAAGTAATCACGTAAAAGTAAGCATTATTTAAAAATAACTATACGATCATATAGAGAAAAAATGGCACGCGATTATCCAAAGGTTAAATAGGGGAGTCGCAAGCGATTCTGTTGGGAAAAGGGGAAACGCCCTTGAGGCGCGGTAGGAGCGCTTCGCGAAGCGT
>CAXTTV010000094.1:0-18098 GCA_964247295.1 uncultured Ktedonobacteraceae bacterium
TATAACGCTCTTTGATGATGTCTAAGGCAAGCTCGTAGGCGGAGGAGACCTGGGTACCACCGCTCTCTCCCTTGTGAAAAAACTCTTCTTCGGTAACTTCCTTGGCCTCGGTATGATGGCTGATAAACACAATCTGGACATTGTTGTATTTTGTCCGCAAGAAACGTACCATCCAGAAGTAGAAACTACGAGCAATATACTTCTCAAACTCGCCCATCGAACCAGAAATGTCCATCATCGCTAAAATCACGGCATTGGACTGGTATTTGATGGTCGGCTCCCAGACCTTGAAACGCAGATCCTCGCTCTTGATATCCTTGAATTTCGCTTCGCCTTTGGCGGCGTTGCGCTTCAGGTTCTCAACAATGGTCCGCTTCTTATCCAGATTTGCCATGGGGCCTTTTTTGCGTACATCGGTGAAGCGCACAGCCTCGGTCTCCATCTCCTGCTGACGCTTCTGCTCCAGATTGGGCAGGCCCAGATCCTCAAAGATCATGGCGGCCAGCTCTTCCATGGTGACTTCGGCCTCATAATAGTCTTGCCCAGCCTCTTTACCAGCTTCACCCCGCTTGCCCCGACCCGGACGCGGCTCCTGGGCCACCACATCCCCAACCTCGCTCTCACCATCTCCTTGGCCCGCGTGCTGCTGACGACCGGGATCAAAACGGAAGCGGTACTCATCTAGTGAACGGATCGGGACCTTCACCGTCTTTTTGCCATCCGAGAGAATAATATTCTCCTCGCTGACAATATCGCTGAGATTCTTTTTAACCGCCTCGCGGATCTTCTCTTTATGCCGTTCCTGGTCGATCTGCCCCTTTCGGTGTAGTGACCAATCATGCTGTGAGACAGACATCGCGCACTCCTTATATAGGCAAAGATGGGGCCAATCGGCATCGCTCCACGCATCCAACTTTCGCTGAATGGCGATCAACACCGACGGCCCCACGCCATTTAGCGGTTCAACAGACTACCAGTGTAACGCAGGATCTCGTTGGCGCAGATCTCACAGTACCCATGATCGGTGATCAGACGATTAACAACCTCATTAATCTTGCGCAACTGCTCTTTGTCCGGTGTACGTGCTGAAGTAGTAATTTTCACCACATCCCGCAGATCGGCGAACAGCTTTTTCTCGATGGCCTCTTTCAAACGCTCATGACTGGTGTAATCAAAGCTCAGACCTTTACGAGCCAGAGATGAGATGCGGATCAGGATCTCCTCGCGGAAGGCGCGTTTAGCGTTATCGGTCACTCCGATCTGCTCTTCGATTGAGCGCATCAGATGCTCATCGGGGTCCATCTCCTCATCGGTAATGGGATCGCGCATCTTGGTCTTGTTACAATAAGACTCAACATTGTCCAGGTAGTTATTCAGCAGGGTTTTGGCCGATTCCTCATAGGAGTAGACGAACGCACGCTGAACCTCTTTTTTCGCCATTTCATCGTACTCGCGGCGGGCCTCACTGATAAAGTTCAGGTAGCGCTCACGCTCCTCGCGCGTAATACTGGTATGCTGATCCAGACCGTCGCGCAGAGCTCGCAGGGCATCGATGGGATTGATACATTTCACATTCTGCTTAACCAGGGCATTAGAGAGCCGATTGATAACGTAGCGGGGAGAGATGCCATCCATCCCCTCACGGACCGCCTCCTCCTGAAGCTCACGCACATCCTTCTGCTTAAAGTCCTCCATATCCTCGCCATCGTAGAGCCGCAGCTTTTTCATCGGGCTCATACCGCCCTTTTTCGAGGGCTCCAGGCGTGTGAGTACCGCGAAAATGCTGGCGATATTCAGGGTATTGGGAGCGATATGAACATTCTCCAGTGAACTCTGACTGAGCAGCTTCTCGTAGATCTTTACCTCGTCGGAGACGCGCAGATTATAAGGAACCTTGACTAGAATGATACGGTCCTGCAAGGCCTCAGACTTTTTGTTCCCAACAAAGGATTGATACTCATGCTCGTTAGTATGACTGACAACTACCTCGTCCGAATAAATCATGCTGAAGCGACCGGTCTTAATGTTCTGCTCCTGGCTCAAGGTCAGCAGGACATACAGAAATTTTTCATCAGTTTTTAATAATTCTACGAATTCCATCATACCGCGATTGGCGATGTTCAACTCGCCATCAAAGCGGTAGGCACGGGGATCGCTCTCGACACCAACCTCACCAATGGTAGAAAGGTCGATCCCGCCAACCAGCTCACTGATGTCCTGGCTTTTGGGATCTGAAGGGGTGAAGGTCCCAATACCGGTGCGATATTTCTCGCTGAAGGCGATACGCTTGACCGGCACTTCCTCAATACGACTGCCGTACTGGGTATCAACCATGTAACGACAGTGAGGACACAGATCTCCCTCAATGTAGAGACCAAACTCCGTCTCAACATCGGCCCGAAGTTCGTTGGGGATCAGATGCAACGGCTCTTCGTGCATCGGACAGTCGCGGATCGCGTAAACCGCTCCATTGTCAGCACGGGTATAGACCTCTAAACCGCGCTTTAAAAGGTGAACGATTGTTGATTTACCACCGCCCACAGGACCCATTAACAGGAGTACACGTTTACGGACTTCCAAACGCTGTGCTGCGGAGTGAAAGTAATCCACGATTTGTTGTAGAGGTTTTTCAATTCCAAAAATTTCATCCGAAAAGAAATTGTAGCGGGGCTCACCAGAGCGAGTTTGCTCTACGCCAGCATCCATGATCATCTTATAAATGCGTTCGTGGGATAATCGACCGATTTCCGGCTGCTTACAGGTCAGCTCAAAGTATTGAGCAAATGTTCCTTCCCATGCCAGGGAGCGCTCACGGTCGCGATATTCCTCTAACCGCTTCACCAGATCCATAGGTTACCCTCTCTCTGCTATCTCGTTGCTTGCCCCCACTTCCTGGAAAAAAGAAAGGCTGTGGCAACATAGAAAAACATACGAAAGTTCTATATAAAGGGGTAAGTGGATGACGCAGTACGGTCCTCTACGTGGAGGTTGACTTTTGAGGCCAAAAAAGCTGGCTTTTCGTGCTCGACAAAGTTCAGCAGAAAACCAGCCCATGCAACGTTACATGAATGTGTTTTAATTAACTTGTATAAAGCATCATTTGGATGCTCCTGCAATGTTTCCAAGCTGACCTTTCTTTTGATAAGAGAAAAAAGAAGAGTGCAGTAATGCTACGGGTACTAGAGTGTAAAACATTGCTGGTAATCGTAGCATAACGTACAGATATGCCTCTGTCAAGGGTATATATGGAACATATCTTACGCGACTATTCTTTTATATCCCCAGGAAAACGGTAATAAAGCTATATCCATTACCCTTTTCTACAGAAAAATATCCTCACAATCAACCACTAAAAGATCCGCGATGAATTCTTTATAAACATACTACGAGGCTCTGCGCTTAAATATCACACAACCTGTACTTCTGATGTCAGAAGTATACACCTACCCACAACAGTTTTTTATGACTGGACTGCACTCCAATTGCGTCTCCTGGCCGCTGAATGGCCTGACGATCACTATCAACAAGTACATCTGGTCAATAGTCCCGTAAAGTATTCCTCAGACAGGTTTATATGCTATACTATGCCACGCAGATATATATACCTGGGAGTAGCGAGATGAAGGAAGATGGAGCAGAGCCCAGTAGACAGAATACACAAGGACTACCCGCCACTCCTGCCAATTCGGCTCGAATGCGCGCGGCTATGGGAGGGACAGGAGGTATGAATATCTCCACTGGCGGACCACACATTCTTATATTTGAACGCGACCAGAAACTGGCTGCGCTATTAACAAGTGAACTCCAGCTTGCGGGCTATGAATGTCATTCGGCCCGAACAGCGGTGGAGGTATTTGACGCGATTGCACGCTTCCCGGTACGTCTGGTTCTAGTGAATCTGGCTCAGGCAGCGGCTGGCAGACGTGAGTTCTGGGTGGCCCTGGATGCCCAACGTCGGGGGCGGGGAGTGCAGGTATTTACGTTCCGCTGCATTAACCTGGCCGGCTATGGAGATTTTGAGCCAGAAGAGGGGAGCCAGACAGTGCTGGCCGATATGGAAGTGGATGGGATGCTTGGCATTAATAGGCTCGTTGAGGCTGTTCGGACAAGAATACCTGGTGCGGGAGCCACTACTGGCCCTTCCCATCAAAATAATCCTTATCAGCCGAACGCCGGTCAGGGGCAACCCGTCTATCAGGCTCCCAGTGGCAATACAGGAGGCTTCGCGCCTGTTTCCCCCCAACAGTCGTACAATACTTCGCCACGCCAGCCAGCCGTTTCTCCATTCACTCCAACAAACCAGTCTCCCGCTCCCAATGGGCAGGCCAGTACCGCTTATCCTGAAAAGATCCGGGCCGTTATTTATCCCGGCACCCGTTCCTTTGCTCAACCTATTGAGGGGAGCAACTGGTCCACAGCGGTACCCGTCAGTCAGCAGCCGGCTCCCACAAACTACGCACAAAATCAAAATGATGAGTCCAGTCTGGCCCAACTTACTCGCATGCTTCAGGAGCAACGGCCTGGGGATGCTATGCAATTTTTACAGCAGATGGCGCACGGTTCAAACACTGGACCATCAACCTCTATGTCACCCGGCTACCGTTCCCCAGACAATATGTCGATTAGCGACTCCAATATGCGTCAGTCTCCCATTCAGGAGATCCCGATCGAACGCGAGGTTGAGCTCCGACACGAACGAGCGGATGGGATTCCCCGCCTTCCCTACCAGCCTCCTCAGGCTCCTTATATTAATAGCACTCAGGCATATGCGACCGCACCGGTTCCCGCAGCCCATCCACCACAAGAGAATGGCAATGGTTTTCAAGGGCAGCAAATTATCTCTGAGATGGATCAGTTCTCGCCGTCTTATCCTACAGTTCAGGTGGCCTCCGTCCAACCTCAACGTCAGAATCAAAGACAGGTATCACCTCGGACCAATCCAAACGAACAATTTTCACAAACTACACCTCCGGTGCAGGTACAGTATAGCCAACCCATGCCTGCCGTTCAACCTCAACAACCACCAACCCCTCAATACTCTCAGCCTATGCCTGCCGTTCAACCAACACCCCCACCATACAAGCAACCATATAGTCAACATGGACTGGCTATTAACCGAGGCAATTCAGCGCAACAAGTAACAGAAAAGAATGCTCAACCAACGACTCAGTCTTCATCAACAGAACCACGGATCGTTGAACGAACATCCGCAAATAACGAGGGGCAGGACCAACAAAAGATAGTCCCGCCTCCTCCCACTCCCACTCGTACTGCTAAAGCGGAGGAAAATTCCGCAAAAGCAGAAGAAACAATTGTCAATAGTCGCCAACGAGATCTACTAGAGCAGATCCAGACGATCGTTCAAAATAAACGCCCTTCAACTGAGGCTGAGAGCGCCCAGAACGAGACGATGCTGCTGGATATCGTTCAAAGCTTACCTCCAATGCCAGAGATCTCACAGCAGGCAAGCCTACAGGCCCAGGTCCTGAATGGCCGCGCTACCCGCTCCCTGGGCAGTGTCTTATTGGAAGGTCATCTGGTACCGCAAAATCGTTTGGAAGTGGCCCATGGGATTCAAAGAATGCTGAAGGGTGTCGATATGAACTATCAGCTTGGAGAGATTTTGCTGATGTTCAAGCTGCTCACGCCGGACCAGTTGTTGGCCGCCAGTCTGGTAAGTTTTGGATTAATCACTACGCAGCAGATTAGCTCTCTGGGCAAAATTCGCCAGGAGCTTCATACAATCGGGCTGGAGTACGATCTGGAAGCCCTGGTGATCCTCTTTAGGATTCTGACGCCCGAGCAGTTGCGCGAGGTTCGGAACGGCTGGTAATCTCCAAATATGTGAAAAGGGATACAAGGAGCATTTCGCCCTTTGTATCCCTTCCTGGTTTATCAGAACCTACTCGTCACCTTTGACACGTTCAATATGCGCACCCAGGCTGCGTAACTTGGCATCTAGATGCTCATACCCGCGCTCAATATGCTCGATACCATAACAACGCGAAACACCATTGGCTGTAAGCGCCGCGAGTATATAAGAACAGCCCGCGCGAATATCAGGAATATCGAGGACTGTACCATACAGTGGCGTTGGTCCCCGCACAACACAACTATGCATGTGCTGCTTCTCTCGGAAACGGCAGGGAACCTCACCCAGACATTTGGTGTAGAGGCCGATATGCGCCCCCATCTCTTCTAATAAGGCAGTATAGCCAAAACGATCCTCATAAATGGTTTCGTGGATCACTGACATACCATCAGCCTGGGTTAACAGAACCGTAAAGGGTTGCTGCCAGTCGGTCATAAAGCCTGGATGCACATCGGTCTCTAAAGCAATCGCCGGGGGAATACGCCCATCACCGATGAAGCGGATGCCTTCATCATCTACCTCGAAGCGCAATTTCATCTTGGAGAGGGTATTCAGGAAAGTAATTAAGGTATCCTGCTGCGCTCCACGCAGGTACACATCTCCTTTTGTGAGATAGGCCGCAGTTGCTAACGAGATACATTCGTTACGATCGCTCAATAAGGTGTGGCTGGTTCCATGCAGACGCTCCACGCCCTCAATGACGATCCGGCGGTTCACACGGATCTCGATGATCGCACCCATCTTTTGCAGAAGTTTCACCAAATCAATGATCTCCGGCTCCTGCGCGGCATTCTCGATGATCGTAACTCCCTTAGCCAATGCGGCGGCGATAAGCAGGTTCTCGGTCGCCATTACACTGGGGAAAGGGAGAGAGATGGTCGCGCCATGAAGACCATAAGGAGCGGAACAGTGAAAGCCTTGCTCATGATCTGTGATCACCGCCCCCATCTCCCGCAGCCCATTTAGATGAAAATTGATTGGCCGGGGACCGATCCGATCACCGCCGGGAACCGGGAAATCGGCCTCGCCACAACGATGGAGTAACGGCCCCACCGTCATCACGGCCATCCGGTTCAAACCACCAATGTTGTACGGCACAACTGGACTGGTAATTGCTGAAGTGTACATGGTCAGCACATGATCATCTAGTTGGGACTGAGCACCCATAGCCTCGCAAAGAGAGACCGTTAGATTAAGATCTCCAAGCAGAGGGACATTGCGAAGAACTACTGGCTCATCGGTCAGCATTGATGCGATCACCATTTTGGTAACCGCATTTTTGGCCCCACTGATGCGAGCAGCTCCATGCAGAGGCGTCTCCCCTTTAATTAGATAATAGGGACGCGAAGTCGTTTCCATCCGTTATCCTTTGCACTTATATTTCTATCTACCTATGACCAGAGTTTCCAGGTGCCTCCCATAACCAGCGAAGGGCGGTCAGACGAGACGGAGGCTGGATAACATAGCTTGAGCGATGAAGTTGATGCGATCCCTTTGGATCTTCTACCTTACCCTGTTCCATCACCTCAAGCAGGTCCATCAACCGGTTGACGCTCTGCGCCACTCCCTCCACCATCAGGTAGCCCGAAGGCTTGACGGCATCCCCCACAAGATATAAACCTTGAATGCCTGTCTCGGGCGAGAGGTCCTCACCCTGGACCAGCCTGTTCACCGGCCACTCCCCCCGATACATGCCCATCGTCACGACCTGACATTCCGTCTCAAATCTGGCTCCAAACAGCTTCCGAAGATCCGCTAGGGCCAATTCTTTTTCCTCTTCAAGATCTTCACTTTGAATCACTTGATGGCTGATTAGAAGATGCTTGCCAGCAGGAGCCAGTCGAGGATCACTATTTGTTGGTTGCACAACCCCAGCGATCCTTCGAGTATCCAGGCAATACATAATCCCTTTGTGCGGAATCAATGAGACATTGCTCAGAATATGCACCTTTAAACCGATAGCCTCACTCGGTTCTTTGCCCTGCTCCAGGCTGATCGACTGCTGCTTTAAAACCTGTTTTTGGGTCAGGCGTTGATTACGCAGCAAAGCGTTGGTTGCCCGTGGCCCAATATCACTCACAATTAATGGAGCCTGGACGATGCACTCTTCGCCAGAGGCTTTATCAAGGAGGCGTACACCGGTCACCCTCCCATACTCCTGAATAATCTGCACCACCTCACAGCGCAGGCGGAGATCAGCTCCTCGCTCGATGATTTGTCGCTCCAGATTAGCCGTTAAAGCTCCACAACCCCCTTCAACAATGCCTGGCGCGCCATACCTGAACATATTTCTGGTCGCGGTCACCACTTCGTCAGTTGAAACCTGATGAAGTTCCACACTTAGGGCAAAGCGTGAGATCGCCCGGAAAAACATCAAAAGATCATAGTTTCGTCTCAGATCTATATGTCGCGCTAGCCAGGTTTCAAAGGGGAGCTTTCGCTCGGCTTCCAACAACGATTGAAAGAACATCAACCAGCCAACGCGCATAAACCAGAAAAATTGACGTGGGCCCAGAACACGCAACATACCCAACAGACCACGCGCCCTCACCTGCTTACCACGCACATGGAACGAGCCAAAAACATCGACATCAAATAAATGATGCGGTATCTGAAGCCGCTGCAATGTACGCGAAAGCGCCCCGCTACTGCCAAAGGGAACCATATGGACCGCTCCGGTACTCACCTGCACCCCATGAAAACTTTTCGCGGTGAAGCGGCCACCACTATGAGGTAAACGCTCTACAATCAACACTCGCTTACCACTCTGCATTAATTGAGCCGCGCTCAACAATCCCCCAAGACCCGCACCCAAAACAATCGCATCATAAGTATATGTTTGCATGAAACTTTCCGGTCGAACCACAAATGTAAGGACGCGAAGGTGAGAAGCAGCATTTGCCTCCACAATAATCGCGTCCCTACAGAGTATACGTGTGTGTTTCTTGTCTTAGCGTTCCTCGCCGATCAGACTGCGCAACAAGCTATTGCACTCGGCCAGTGTATTAAGGACGCTCTGGTGAAGCTGGAAAACTTTATTTAGTTCGCGCGCCTTTTTCGCCAGCTTGGTTACATATTCGATATCGCGAGGGTTATTTATGACATCCTCCATTAACTGGAGCAGATCCGTCCAGGCCAAAGACTCACGGCTTCGCGCGACATCGCCGATCGTACTATCCATACGATCAGCCACACGCCGCACACCAGTACGAAGCTGACTGGCGGTCCGGGCAAGCTCTGAGTCATGGCTACGCATCGCGTCCTGGGTGGAGTTCAACTGCTCTCGCAGCGAGGAAACCTGTCCATCCAGCGTGGACAACGCCGCCATCAGGGGAGCGATATCAGGTAAGCCAGGCTGTGACAGATTAGTGAGCTGCCCAAAGTTCAATGTACCATCGTGATCAAATGACTGGGGAACGCTCTCCTCAACCGGGGCCTGACTGACCGGGGAAGTCTCAAGTGCCTGCTCGGGCTGAACGGGTGGTGAGATAGGCTGAACAGGAGCAGCCGGCTCCTCTGGTTGGTAAGCGAACTGATGCACAGCCTCGGGAGCCTGAATAGGGTCTCCGGAAAACTCAGGAGCTGGCTCCAGCTCTGCTACCGGTTGTGGCTGCAACTCAATCTGTTCCGAAACCGTCCCATTTTCATCGTTATAAGTGACTGGATCGAGAACCGAAGATGCATAGACGCGCTCGTCCTGGGTACGATTCGTAAACTCGTCATTCGAGCTATGAAGCACCGACTGCGTGGGCATCTCCTCAATATCTGTAACACCATGATCGCGGAAGATAAACTCGTGCTCCCCAATCCCAACGCGATCTCCATCCACAAGTGGATGAGACACCATCTCTTCAAGCGGCTCACCATTGATAAGGGTACCATTGGCGCTTCTTTGATCTACCAGCAAATACTTCCCATTCTCATACGTAATGACGGCATGGCGGCGCGAGGTCAATTTATCTTTTGAAAGCAGAATATCACTGTTGGGAGCACGGCCAATATTCGTCTCAAGTTTATCAAGCGTATATTCGTTGACAACATCACCATTCTCGGAATGCTGAATAAAGCGAGCCGGCTGCTTAATCTTATCCAGAGTGGCTTGAGCGACAGAAGATGGAGCCTCGGCAACAGCTATTTCAGATCCAGGGCCCGCAGTGGTCAGGGCATCGGGATCGGACCACTCATGATTAGGCACGGAAGCCCCATTTTGTTGCTGCTTCTCCCATTCTTCTGAGGTGGGTACGGTTGAGTCACCAACACCGGGCACGGCCTGAGGGGTTGAGGAAGTTTGTAGACGGTTACCACACGTCATACAAAACACATCCCCCGGCCTTGTCTCGGCATTACAATAGGGGCAAGTAGACATATTCTCAGTTCCTCCCTTGAATTTCACGTACCTGTCTGTACGTCCACGCGCAAAACTGTTGCCATTATATCAAACACAAGTCTGAAGCGTCGAGTGGACGGCGTTTCTTTACCCAACCGGGCCAAAGCGGTACGCTTCTAACCCCTACCTGTACTCTTACTTTCCAGCAGGGGTCCAGTTTACTCCCGATTGAAGGGAGTCAAAGAACTGTTTCATCTGGCTATCACTCCCTTGCGCGGAAAATGTAATGCTGGTCTTGTTTTTCGCGGATGAACACAGTTGATTGTTTTGCGATTTTGAAGTCGCCGTGGGCGTGCCTTTGGCTGATTTATCATCAGGCTGCGCTTTCATAGACTCTGAGGGGCTGCATTGAAAATCCGCGCTCTGCGCCTTTAACGGTGCCTCGGCCAGACTCACAGCATTATGGTCTGGCATCAGATAATTAATTGAAAAGCTGGACCCAAAGATGGGATCATTGAGTGTGCCGGAAACACCTATTAAGCAGGACCCCTTTGGCAACGTTGGTGGAAGATATACATCGAAGCCTAACTGGGGTTTTACCTGTTGCCAATCACTGATCGTTTTTGGGGCGGCAGTCGGAGTCGCTTCAACTCCCGGCGTGTTGGTACCAGCGCTCTGTGTCGCGGTTGCAGAACCTTTTTGGTCGCTAAAAACGATGAAAGTTTTGTCACACCAGTGCAACTGGTTAAGGTCCACCATCTCGGTACTCGCCGTTGTTTGCACCAGAGAGCTGGGGCCCGTGGAACAGGCTGTTAGTAAACACAGGACCAAAATGCAAGATAGAAGGCTTAACCGCCCACCCCAATAGGTGAAGAAGGATAAAGTTCGTCCAATACTCATAAGAAAAAGCTCCTTAAAGTAAGATCATGTACTGGGCCCGGATGTCTATACATTTGACAAATAGAGGTATATCTCATGCTCTTCGCAGAGATCCTCAGATCCAAAAGCTTATATAGATAATGAAAGTTCTTCTGTTTCAGTATAATGTGTGTGCTTAAGACGACGAGAAGTGCATCAAGAAAGCCAACAAACCTCACCCAAAAAATCCTTTTGAAAGTATAAAATTGATGCTAATCATTGAATAGACAGAAATTTTTTTTGACCATTATGGTTTACTATCTCCCAGTATCACACTTCATTTACAATCTATCATACAAACAAACGAGTGAAGACTGATCACGGTAGAAAACTAATGAAGATCTTTTTTCAACCATGTCATGATACCAGATTTACCTTGAAATTTATAGATTTCAGGATCTTTTAGCTGAGAATGCTTTCGATCGCTTGCTCTCACAATTATTATAAGTTGCGAATCTTCTCTTTAATAATGGCTTGATGTGATCGTTCATCTCACAAACTTGCTCAATCTTATACATTTCAAGATTATGCGTGCCACGCGCGGAGGGCGACTTCTCCACGCCCTTGTCCCCTTTGTCTTCATTGCCGGTAAGGAAGTCCGATCGAAGGAGAGATGGAATTACAAAAATTGAACAAGACCCTACATGAGATCCCTGAACTGCCAATGGGCCTTTCATTTAGAGATCAAAGAGAGATCAAAGAGAATAGTCGAGATTATCCAAGATCTTTACAGGCTCTAAATTTAGTGTTACCATTATCCTCTGCTCTATATACATAGGCCTTATTTTTGTTGCTCTGCTTTATCTGGTATAATCGAGAGCCAACGACCGGTAAAGACAAAAAGGGAAAAAACCTATCTTGCCTGCAACCATTGTTCCTTTGAGAGGTGAGTCGTGTGAATGCGAAACAGATCTGGCAAACAACAATAGATCGCCTACAAACCAAGGTTCAGCCTGCCGTCTTCAGAACCTGGTTTCAAGGGACCGCAGCCCACTCCTTTCAGGATGGGGTGTTTGTGGTGCGCGTCCCCTCACCTTTCGTGAAAGCCCATCTTGAGGGTCGTTTTATCGATTTGATCCGTTTGATTCTTGTGGAGGTCACTGGCACATCAGTCGAGGTGCGCTTCCTGGTAGCTCGTGAGCCTCTTGAGACTCCTGAGAAAGACGACGATGAAACGGTGGTTATGCCAGCCGTTACAAAACGCTCTTACCGGGCTCGCAGTAACCCATTTAAGCGCGCGCGCGAGAAACAATCTGAGATGCCCAGCCTTACTCCTCTACCCTCATCACGTCTGGCACCGGAAGAAGTATCTCCAGCCCCACCCGACTCGATAATTGAACCGATTGATTTAACGGGGCCTGCCCCTGAGATGGAGAACAGCACTTCTATAAAAAATGAGGCCGCGAAGAATGGACACTTGAAAACATCCGCGCCCAGACTTCTTCCTCTGCCCAACGGCGGTAGTATGCTGAACCCACGCTATGCCTTCGATACCTTTATTGTTGGTAACTCTAACCAGTTGGCGCATGCCGCCTCCCTGGCAGTGGCAGAGAACCCTGGTCACATTTATAATCCACTTTTCTTCTATGGTGGTGTGGGCCTGGGTAAGACACATCTGCTGCACGCGATCGGTCATGTGGGCGAGGCTTCAGGTCTGACTGTGCTCTATACTACGTCGGAAAAATTTACGAACGAGATCATCAATGCGATCCGCTATCAGCAGACTGAGGAGTTTCGGTTGAAATATCGGCAGATCGATATTCTGCTGGTTGATGACATCCAGTTTATCGCGGGAAAAGAGTCAACTGAGGAAGAGTTTTTCCATACCTTCAATACGCTGCATAGCGCGAATAAACAGATTGTGGTGACCAGCGATCGCCCACCCAAGGCTATCCCCAGCCTTCAAGATCGGCTCCGCTCTCGCTTTGAGTGGGGCCTGCTGGCCGATATCCAGACTCCGGGCTATGAACACCGTCTGGCAATTCTACGCTCTAAATCGGAGTCGCTACGCTTCGCGGTCCCCAATGCTGTGATCGATTTTATTGCCCGTCTGGAGAGCAGTAGTGTCCGCGAGTTGGAGGGCGCGCTCAACCGTGTGATCGCCTATGCAACACTACACGATGCTCCACTGTCGATCAGTTTGGCCTCCCAGGCTCTACAATATCTCTATAACGAGAAACGGCCTAAGACAACCCTGACGATCACAGAGGTGATGGATGGAGTCTGTCGCTTCTATAATGTTCCACCCGAACGTCTGCGCGGCAAACAGCGGGATCGTGAGAGCGTCTGGCCCCGCCAGGTGGCGATGTATGTGATGCGCGAGGAGACAACCGCCTCGCTACTTCAGATCGGGATGGAACTCGGTGGACGCGATCACACAACCATCCTTTACGGGTGGGAAAAGGTCCAGACTGAGATGAAAAACAATGATCGGGTGCGCAAGGAGATCGCGGCTCTGCTGGAGACAATCCAACACTAGACCGAACGTTTGGGCTATAATACACCAAGAGTAAGATCCATTTGCAAATTCAGGAGAGCAATGCGCAGATGCAACGACAAGAACAAGTCCAGGGTCAGTATGACCTGGTAGCGATCTTTAATGAGGAGACAAAGGCGGAGGCCGCTGAAACCAAACTGTTGAAGGAGGGCTTTCATAACGATGAGGTCTTCCGATTGGCGAACTCGCTTTTCCGCAAGGCCCAGTTTCGCGAACATGGCCCAAATCAGAACCGTGGTTCGGTGTTCCTACAGACAACTCGCTCAGGCCCCAATCCCGCGAAGGTAATTGTCTTCGCGCTTGTCTTTGGGCTGATCCTTGGCCTGGTTGCTTTTCTGGCCCATTTCGCGATTGCGACGCTTCCGGTGCTGACTGCGACCCTCGCCGGCGCAGTTGTGGGTATCGTTTTGGGAGCGATCATTGGCTACTTACAACGCGAGGTCCGTGGGAATATCGGGCAGGACACAACAAAGGGCACTCCAGCTCGCGCTACTGGTAAAGACGATCTGAATGTGATCGCGATCCGTTTCTCTGATCCCGAGAACGTTAGCCGCAAATCACGAGCTCGCGCGATTATGTTGAATAATGGCGGCAAGATCGATCGGAGCATTGCGACTCGTGAATGATACGCAAAAACTGACTTTCAGGCGACTATCTCTTCGATAGTCGTCTTTTTTGGTCTCAATTACCTTTACTTTTCGGGAAAAATAGGATAACTTTTTAGTAGCGAAGCAAGATAGAACCGGCTTAATTATGCTAAATGTAGGAATACTGTAACCGGCAAATACTGCTAAGCGGAGATGCGAGACATGTCCTTTGAGCGTTTAACCGTACCTAGCGATCAGGTGGAGCTAGAGAAGCTTATTAATCTACGAGCTAAGCTCTTCCCGCCCTATAAGGTAATCCTCTATAACGATGATTATAATGAGATGTATTATGTCATCGCCGCGCTTTTACATGCCGTTGTTGGCCTGACAGAACAAGAAGCAGAACGCATTATGCTCACTGCTCACCTAAATGGGAGCGCGATTGTCATCGTCTGCCCAAAGGAGACTGCCGAATACTATCAGGAACGTTTGCTCAGCTATGGGCTGACTGCGACCATCGAGCCGGAATAGTGCTTATTTTCTAAAACATTTGGGGCCACCGCTGAAAGTGGCCCTTTTTTTTGCGCCCCCCCACCCGACTACCAATAGTAGCTATTCGTCCAGGTGTTGTGAAACACGCCACCCTTGCTTGCGTATTCTCGGTAGGGAAACATCTCAGAAGTGTATGATGTTCTTGTATTGACATCCGTCATTTAAATTTTATACTTCTAGAGTAGGTTACCCAAAACCCGCACATGACCCTATACGTAAATTACTTATGATGCAAAAGGGACTCTTACCGGTCTTTTTGCGTTGAGTCATTTAAGAATGCTGAAGGTACGTTCGCATTCTTGTCCTATAACAAACTACGTAAGCCTGGATGTTCTATTTACAGATACTACTGGCCGGTGTCAAAAAGTCTTTGTATAAAGGATTTGTAGCCCGAGTCATCCAGGAGGAGAGATAACAAATGGTTCACTTATGGCGCACCAAACCTAAAGAGGAGACGCAAGTCGGCAAAACGGCTCCCGGTGTCGGCCCCGTCGGCGATATCGCAGTCATCGTCGATGGCAAAAAGCTGGATTGCGAACTGGTACGTCTGGCCTGCATTATGGCGAAAAAAGCAAAACGAAAAGTTCATCTGGTACATGTGATTGAGGTCCCCCGGACGCTCCCGCTGAAGGCGGTTCTAACTGAACAGTCGGAACAGGCCGATAAGCTTCTTAATGAGGCCCTGACTATTGCCGATGAGGCCGGCTGTGAAGCTGTGGCCGAGGTGGTACAGGCTCGCGACTCAGGACCCGCGATTGTGGACGAGGCAAAGGACCACGAGTGCGCGCTGATTATGCTTGGACTCGTTCGCGATACTCATAAAGCTCATAATGATCTCGGGAAGACGGTTCCCTATGTTCTGGCAAATGCTCCCTGTCGCGTCTGGGTTATTCAGGACCCGTTTCTATAGCTTCCCTGAGAATTACCGATAGAGATCTATGATAGGATGATAAGGGGTTACAGAAATCCTGGCTATCCATGTCTCTGATCTCTATTGAAGGGACTGCTATGACGATAGATTTCAATCCACAAGACGCGGCAACTCTGGATCAAAAGGATTATTATACGGCTCTCTATCGGGCAGCGCTGACGATCTCTTCTAGCCTGGAGCTGGAGGAGGTGCTGCATAGCGTGGCGAAAAGTACGACGGAGGCAATGCATGTGAAGGCCTGCTTGCTCCGCCTGCTGGACAGAAGGACTGGCCTCCTGCATCTGGGAGCCGTCTACGGTCTGAGTGAGGGTTATCTGCGCAAAGGTTCGGTCGATCTCGCGCGAAGTCCGATTGATACAGAGGCAGTAAAAGGAAAACCTGTCGCGATCCCCGATCTCAGTCGCGATGATCGCTTTCAGTATCAGGAGGCGGCTAGAAAAGAAGGGATCGCTTCGGTGCTCTGTGTGCCGATGGATGTACGCGGGGAGTCGATTGGGGTGATGCGTGTCTATGCTGATCAGCCTACAAACTTCACCGAGAACGATATTCGGTTCCTTTCGGTTCTGGCGAGCCTCTCGGCCCTTGCCATTGAGAATGCTCGCCTTTACGATAATTTGAAGCGCTCCTACGATGGGGTGATCGATGCCCTCTGGGGCATCTCAACCAACGATCCAAAATAAAGCTTTAGATGTTTTGTATCCGAGTATTTGTGAGATAGGGTGAGGCGAAGCTGGTATATTCACCGGCAACCTTGCCCGGTACAGGGAAGAGGCGCGCCGAGAGAGGCTTCCGCCAGCGATCCGCTAAAACGGCAACATCAAGCAAAAGGGCGGCGATCCGCTCATCGGCGATGTTACCTGGTAGTGGCAGGGTGTCTAACCCGGTGCCACAGACCGAGGAGTATAATAGCAATTGATACGCGTTGATTCCCCCTTCTCCCCAGCGCTTTCCCAACAGGGCATCTTCCAAAACGGGCAGCATGAGGCCGTTATACCCACACGTCGGGAGATTATTTTCTCTCAGTGCTCCGGTGATGGCTGCGGCGACCGCCAGCGTTCCAGGTTCTCCAATCCGGCCATAACCACACATCTCTAAGGCTCGCGCAATGCTCACTTCCCCCATAGGAGCCGGCGAGAGATCAATTCCCTCAAACTGTAGATGGAGGCTGTCAGCAAACTCCTGTCCCAAGCGCACGATCGGTCCTGCCTGTTCCTCCAGCGCCCGTTTGCTCCGCGCTCGTATGGAGTCCAGTGGCAGCATAGCTTCCTGGGGATCTCTACTCAGAGCATCTTCGATGATAGAGGCCCCCTGAAGCCCCACTGAGAGGCCATCAGGCCCACGGTGGTAGGCCGCCGGAAAAAAGGGGATGCCTGGCCCCACATGGGCCAGCAGCGCGAAACGGAAATTGCCTTCGCCCCCTTCCGTCTCATTCGCCAGCCTCTGCATGATCCTGGCGATCGGGAGCGCGGCCTCAAAGCGTATTCCATGCTCGCCGCTGGCTATCTGCGCGGTCATGCTGATACTCTCGGTCTCAATGAGGATCTCCGCGATCAGATCCAGGCGCTGAAGAGAAATTTTCGGTTGATAGGCCGGGGCTGGACCCAGCGAACAATAACCCAGCCCAAACTGGGTCAGGCGCTTTTGGAGATCATGGGTATAACGAAGGATGGCCTGATTACTCCACTCCGCCAGATCTTCCAGCAGGGGCCGGGTGGAGAGCCGGACGGTCTGAACCTCATAGCCTCTCTGCTCGTAGTGTTGCCGGACCTGTTCTAAGTGGCGCGCAGCATGCTCTAAAATCTCTGGTCGCAGTGGATGCGGCTCTGCTAGCCCCAGAGTGATCGTGCGGATAATTGGAACATTGGTCATTAAATATGTACCTCACTTCTTGCTGCTCTGGCTCTATCGGCTATAATAAGCTAAAACATCCTTTCTAATACTATGCAAAAAGAATAGCTGTTTGTAAACACGAAGGAGCTGTGAAGGATGTTGGACCAGATAGGCTTACGAACAACGAGGGAGCGTTATGGCGATACCATCGTCTGAGGAGACACAACCAGCCCGACAGGAAAATTCTTGCTTTCTCTGCACTCTTGATTCTCGCTCCTGCGTTGAGCAGAAGATCAGCGGTCGGATTGTGACGGCCTATGAACGCTTCCTTAATGGGGAGCATGTGCCTTTTCTCACACTGGATACCGGTCTTGGACGCATTACAATTGCTCTCCCCCGCTACTATCGCAGCCTGGTAAAGGATATGAAAGATCGCGGACGGGAGCAGTTCCGCCGGATGCACTTACAGATGAGCGTCTACCACCTCTATCAGCCGGAAACGCTAAAAACCGATGCCGATGGCCGCTCACACGTTCACTATACCGCTAATACGTATACATTAGCGGTCTTGGAACCAGATATTC
>CAXTTV010000095.1:0-16034 GCA_964247295.1 uncultured Ktedonobacteraceae bacterium
ATCTTCATGCTTTCCATCTTTTAGCCCCTTTGGAAAAAATCTGCAATCTTAGTGACTATCCTTTTAACCGGTTTTTACACGATTATCTTAAGCTAAAATGTTTCAAATACATTATAAAAAGGCTCGAAAAGTACCCTTTCCCTAACTTTACTAGCCATGCTACCCCAAGATATGCTATGCTTGATGAACAAAGCTCTGTCCATAACGTCTCTTTTTTTTCAACAGAGCGGACAACTTCGAGCTCTTATCCTCTTTATTCGTGCATATATTAATTTATCATAGAGTTAAAAAGTGGGAAACGAAGGACAATACACACCACCATCTCAGGGATCACCGGAAATAACTCCATTCCAGGGATGGCAATACGACCAGGAGCCTCAGCCGAGCGGTCAGCCTCCTGTAACGCCGCAGCATCCTGTACCGCCTCACCTATCCTCACCGCTCCAATCAGCACAGGAGTCTCCCAGCAGACCCTTACCGTCCCAATATCAACAGCCAATCGCGGATATGGGAACATCACTGGGATATGGACAGGGGATGGAGTTTCAGTATTCTGACGCTCCCCAACTCTCTCAACCAATTCCTCTTCTACGCCAGACGCGCCTTCAACAATTGCGCGAAGAGCGGATGCGACGACAACAGCGTCATATGCAGTCTCCTGACGCGACGATGGCTCGTCAGATACCTGAAGGGAAACCCGCCTTATCGCATCAGGTATCGCTGGATTGGAGCCTCGATCCCGCGAACATGCCGGAAGAATTGATGCCCGCTCAACATCCAATGGCCGATATGCCGGTTCGAGAGTCAACGGTCCGCCCTTCTTCGGTCGAGCCAAAGGAATTCCCAAAGTTGGATCAGGCTTCGGCGATCCCAGCTTCAACCTCTTCACAAGATACCGGGATGCTCTCCAAAGTCCGGATGGGCCGGGCAACAATGATCCTGACGGGAGCTTTTATCGCGAGCCGGGTGCTGGGTCTGCTCCGTTCATCACTGTTTGCCTCTGTGTTTGGAGCTGGTGTCATTTCCGATGCCTATCTTCAGGCCTTCATTATACCGGATCTGATCTTTCAGATGGTCGCGGGGGGCGCGCTCAGTTCGGCATTTATCCCCGTTTTCACAAATTATATGTCCGGCGAGCAAGACTCGAAGACCGCCTGGCATATTGCTAATGCGGCGCTTAATCTCGCGATCGCGATTATGGTGGTCCTGGCTCTGGTTGTCATTATCTTCGCGGGACAGCTTGTGCCTCTCTATAACCCACATACCGATCCACAAAAATTGGCTCTGATTACGTCCCTGACTCGCATTATGCTTTTACAAGCGGTGATCCTGGGCGGGGGTGTGATTGTCAATGCGGTGCTGAATGCCCGACAGGATTTCTTACGACCGGCGATTGGAACAGTGCTTTATAATGTTGGCCTGATCGCTGGTCTGCTACCGGGTGTCGTGCTTGCGTTCCTCGGACAACGTGGGACGACTCCCGCGCAGTTGCTCGATTTTCAGACCAGAGCTATCTATTTCGCAACGTATGGTGTAATTGCCGGCGCGCTCTTGCAGGTGGCAATTCAGATCCCCGGCCTGCCAAAAGTTGGGATGCGCTACCAATTTACTCTTGATTGGAAACACCCAGGCGTACAACAAATTGGGAAGCAGATGATCCCCCGCATTATCAATGCGGCTATGCTCAATATCTCGACAATTGTGGACCGCTCACTGATTCTCTTACTGGCAGCAGTTGTCATTAATAAGAATCAAAGTGATGGTCTGGTAACACAATACTTTAATGCTTTCCAGTTACTTATGCTCCCTCTAGGCATCTTCGGAATGGCGGTCTCGACGGCGGCCTTTCCAACAATTTCAGATTATGTCGCTAGAGGACGTATGGAGCGCGTACGGAATATTATTACGGAGACGCTCCGCAGCATTCTCTCTCTCTCAATCCCTTCCGCTGTCGGTCTGGCGGTACTGTCTCTCCCAATTATCCAAAGTATGTTCCAGCACGGTAGTTATACTCTGGAGAAGGCGAATGGGACAGCTCTGGCCCTCTCATTTTTCGCGATCGGCCTCCCCGGTCATGCCGCTGTAGAAATTCTCACACGCGCTTTCTACGCGCTACGCGATAGCACGACTCCGGTAATCATTAGTGTTGGGCAGTTTATCATTAAGATCTGCCTGGGCCTGATGCTGATTAATGTCGCTGTCTTTGGTGGGCCCAATTGGGGTCTGGCAATGTTAGCCCTCTCAACCTCGATCGCGGGATTAACTGAGGCAGTTGTCCTGTTCTGGCTGGTTCGCCAGCGCATCCCAGGACTCGCGGTAAAAGATATGCTCAACTTTGCGGGACGCGTGTTGATGGCCTCTGTTGTGGTCGGCGCGGCTCTCTGGATTGTAAGCTTTGTTCTGGATCGCATCCCTTTCCTGATAACCACCAATACTCCAACCTTAGGCTTAGGTGGCACGCTGGCGGCTGTGCTTAAGCTACTCATTGAGATCTTTGTTGGCCTCTTTGTTTACATCCGCGTCTCACGCATGCTCGGCATTGAGGAACTCGGACCGATCCAGCGCCTTCTCAACCGCTTCAAGCTCTCCTGGATTTAACCTGTACATGTAAACGGGAAGTTCACAAAACAGGGTGCCTTTACAAAAGGGCACTCTGCTTTTTTGTGAAATGGCGAGAACAGCCATATTCTTTCTTGTGAAGTTCCTCATCTTTATAGTATGCTGTACAGTATACTAGCTTTACTTTAGGAGCAAAGGAGGTGTGTATAAGATGAACAGTTCACGAACAGACGGCAGGACCTCTCAAAAAGCGTCTCCCCTTACAGATACTACAGAATATACGCATATTACCGATATCCAAAAATCCCTTTCCCTGGTAGAAGAGGAGCGAGATCAGGCGAGAAAAGAGGCCTGGCAACTAGAGACGACACTCAAAACCCTTACGGAAGGCGTGATTGTCGCGGACACGCATGGAAAAGTTATCCAGATGAATCCCGCTGCGATCCGTCTCCACGGGCTTCCCTATAATCCAGCCGAACAATGGCAGCTAAATCGGTTCTCAGATTTTTTTGAGATCCTGTCTTTAAATGGTGAAGTTCAGCCATTATCCTCCTGGCCGCTCTCACGCGTCCTTCGAGGCGAGACATTCTCAGAGTTAGAATTTGTCATTAGAAATAAACAAAATGGTAGAGAATGGATTGGAAGCTATGATGGCAATCCCAGCCTAGACTCACATGGCCAACTTCAATTGGCAATCCTGACCCTGCGAGATGTGACAGCCCATAAAGCCGCTCAGGTTGAGCTCACGAGACGAAACCTGGAGTTCATGACGCTGGCCGATAATGCGCCTGATACCATTACGCGCCACGATCTGCACTACCGCTATATGTATGCCAATCGGGCGATGCTCACGATTACTGGTCTGACTCCTGAGCACTATATCGGGAAAACGTATCGTGAAGCTGGGATGCCTGAGGAGCAATGTCTCCTTTTCGATACCCTGCTAGATCAAGTACGCACAACTGGACAACCAACAACAACTGAATATACCTTTCCAACCGTTACTGGCAAACGCTATTTTCAATCTCGTCTCGTCCCAGAATATACAGAGGACGGCGTGCTCACTTCGATTCTGGTCATCAGTCGAGATGTGACAGACGCGAAGGAACTGGAACAACGCAAAGATGACTTTATCAGTATGGCGAACCATGAGTTAAAAACACCTCTGACGGCACTAAAGGGTATGCTTCAGCTACTCATCAGAAAATTTAAGAGACAGGGCCTGACAAGTGATCTTGATGCTTTCTCTACGATGGAGGCTCAGGTCGATAAGCTTACCGCGCTAGTCAATGAACTGTTGGATGCCACTAAAATCCAGGCAGATCGACTGGACTATGCGGATGAAAAGGTGGATCTGGCCGCGCTGACGAGAGAGGTTATTCTTCAGCTACAGTCCGCTTATCCTACACATCAGCTAAACGTTGTTGGTAGCACCGAGGCTTTGATCCAGGGCGATCGCGATCGGCTGGGTCAGGTGATCAGCAATCTAGTTACCAATGCGGTGAAATATTCTCCGAAAGCAAATCAGATTGATATCTATCTTTCGACGACACTTGAGGCGGTAACGCTTGTCGTTCGAGATTATGGAGTTAGCATTCCCTTGCAACATCAACCTCATATCTTTGAGAAATTTTATCGCGCGTATACAGTGAAAGAAAAGTCTTTTCCTGGTCTGGGCATGGGTCTATTTATCTCGAAAGAGATTACTGAGCGTCTTGGCGGACGTATCTGGTTTGAAAGTAGTGAGGCTGAGGGAACGCGCTTTTATCTCCAGTTCCCTCATATCTAACGGAAACATCCTATCTTTACGTAGAAAGATTATTTTTATGAAACAACTTCGCCTTTCAATTATAGGCTTTGGTGTAGTCGGGCGGGGTCTGGCCCAACTGCTGATCGAGAAAAACACGCATCTGCGGCAGATGTATAATCTAGGGATCTCTGTGGTTAGTGTAGCAACCGCCCACTCGGGTTTTATCTACCGAGAAGCAGGTCTGGACCTGCCGCTCCTACTAGAGTTGAGTACCTCTGGCCGTTCTCTAACTGAGCATCCCAATGTTCAACATTGGTCCAGTGCTCTGGATGGCCTCAAGGCAACCCAGGCCGATGCGCTGGCTGAGGCGACCGGTACCAATCTGATCGATGCGGAACCAGGGATCGGCCATATTCGGATGGCGCTCTCCCAAAAAATGCATGTTGTGACCGCGAATAAGGGACCGCTGGCTCTGGCAGCTCGTGAGCTTTTTACGCTGGCTCATAACCAGGGAGTTCAGCTACGGATCGAGTCAACGGTGATGGCTGGCAGTCCGGTGATTAGTACGTTGAAGGAGGGTCTTGCTGGAACCACTGTCACGGCTGTTCGAGGCATTCTCAATGGTACCACAAACTATATTTTGAGCGCGATGGCGAGTGGGCGAGATTATACCGAGGTACTAAAAGAGGCACAGGCGGCTGGCTACGCCGAGGCCGATCCAACAGCCGATGTTGAGGGCTACGATGCGCTCGCGAAAACTTTGATCCTTTCAGAGGTGGCCTTTCAGCGACCTCTAAAGCTAGATCAGGTGGCGCGCAAGGGCATTACCGATATCAGCCGGGGCCAGATTCAACGCGCCCTTGATGAGGGAAAACGCATGAAATTGGTCGCGACTCTGTCTCTTCCTAAAGATGGAAGTGTCACATCTCCCCTTGAGGCCCGTGTTGTACCGGTGGCGCTCCCCCTGAGCGATCCACTTGCCTGGGTCAATGGGGTCCTGAATGCTATCAGTATCCAGACAGATACTCTTCAAGAGCTGACGATTATCGGGCCCGGCGCTGGCAGTAAAGAGACTGGTCAGGGGCTGCTCTCAGATCTGATCGCGGTTAGTCAGAGTAGATAAATCTTTTTCATTACTCTCGAAAGGGCTTACTGTGGGTGCAATCTACATGTAGCGCTTTTCTACAAGGGACTGTGTTCGATCACCTCCCTCCATCAAAAAAGCTATACGAGAAGAGAAATCTGATGGATGCTATACAAAGAAAGCTGAGAGATGAGTATGCCTTTCCCTGATCGCTTTAAGGGCTTTACTGGACAAGATCAACCTGACGAGGAGATCTATCAGCGCTGCGTTCGATGTGGCTTCTGCCTGCCTCACTGCCCTACATATGTGGAAACGCTGATCGAAACCTCATCTCCCCGTGGCCGCATCCATCTGATCGAGGCGGTCGCGAAAAAACACCTCTCTCTGACGGATTCCGGCTTTGTTGGGCAGATGTATCAATGCCTGGATTGCCGGGCCTGTGAGGCGGTCTGCCCCTCTGGTGTGGAGTACGGGAAGTTGGTTGAGGCCACCCGCACACAGATCGAGCGCGCCCAACCTGGCAATCCCGTTAAACAGGGAGTGCGCTGGTTGATCTTCCGTCAGCTCTTTGGTAAACTCTCGCTTTTCCGCCTGTTCAGCTCCCTGCTTTCTCTTTATCAAAGATCCGGACTACGCACCCTGGCACACCGTCTGGGCCTGCTTAAGCTGCTCAGGCTTGAGGAGATGGAAAATCTGCTACCCCAGATCCCCGAGAGCTTTGTCATTCCAGAGAACCAGTGTTACTCCCCCCCCTCGATTACCGACGTGAGCCCTTTATCGGTGGCAGTGTTTACCGGCTGCGTTATGAGTACTGCCTTTGCTGAGACGGATCGAGCGACGATCCGTGTGCTCAATCAGGCGGGTTGTGAGGTTAGACTTCCGACCAATCAGGGCTGCTGTGGCGCTCTCACGATTCATGCTGGTGACCTTAATGAGGCCCGCCAAATGGCTCGTCGAAATATCGAGGCTTTTGAGGCCGGCGGCCTGAATTATATTGTGGTAAATGCCGCCGGCTGTGGGGCCGCGCTCAAAGAGTATGGACACCTGCTCTCAGATGATCCCAAGTACCAGGAGCGTGCGGCCAGGTTGAGCGCTAGAGTCCGCGATCTCACGGAATTTCTGGTAGATCAACGTCCTGGGTATCTTCAAAAAAGGCTTCCACAAACGATTGGGAGCGGTCGAAAAAAAATTACATATCAGGAACCCTGCCATCTTGTCCATGCCCAACGCGTCAGGCAAGAACCACGACAGCTTCTTCAAGCGCTTCCAGGTATTGAACTGATCGAGATGCAAGAATCTGCTCTTTGTTGCGGTAGCGCGGGTATCTATAATGTCACCCAGCCAGAAATGTCAAAACGCTTACGGGAACGCAAAATCTCACATATTCTTGAGACCAACGCTGAGATTGTGGTTACCGCGAATCCAGGCTGCTTCCTTCAACTTCAGGCCGGCCTCAAGGAAGCAGACTCCCCTATCAAAGTGATGCATATCGCGGATCTACTTGACGAGGCGAACCGGGATTAAAGCTCTTTGGTGAAAAGCACTTGTTCACGCACGCCAGGTATCTTAAATACCATACGCACCTCACCGCAACGGATTCTATCCCCATTGCGGAGCAGAATTGGTTTAAAGGGTTCCAATACCAGTTCGCCGAGATGCGTTTTGTTGTGACTCTTGAGATCCTCAATATAGAAAAGCTCTCCATCCAGGCGAATCCGAATATGCTGACGCGAAACCGTCATCCGCGAATCATACTCACGCAGGTCCAGATCGGGGCGGATCTTGCGTTTGGGGTCCAGCCTGCCTATAATAAGGCTTTTATCGCGCAATGGTAAAGAGTCATATTCGCCATCCGTTCTCAGTACATAAAGGTAGGCATATACACCCGGCTCCTCGGGTGCAACGACCTCGGTAATCTCCACTTTTTTTCTGGTCAGTAGAGGATTCTTCAAAAACATACTCTCGGAGATTACAGGCATATCACGAGTGTAGGGAGCATTGGCCTTCATCTCACCAGTCACAGAGGGTATCTGCGTCCGTTGATAAGCCAATCCCAGATTTCTGGGTTGCATCGGTTGTGAAACGGCCAGAGGCCTTAGAGAGTCAAGCGCGCGCATCATTGCTAGCGGCGATTGAAACCGCTCCTCGGGCCGCTTCGCCAGGGCTTGCTCAAGCAGTTGTTGAAATTCAATTGGCACCTCATGTTTGTACTGCTGAAGCGGAGGCAAAGGGGCCGAGCGCTGCATGATTCCAGTCTCGGCGGCGTTGCCTCCAACAAAAGGTGGGCGTCCAGTCACCATCTCAAATAGCAGCAAACCAACCTGATAAATATCGCTTCCTGGTCCAATAGCCCCTTCATGAATATATTCGGGCGGCGCATAACGGGTGTCTAGATACGCGATATCAAATGCTTGCTCCGGTGTCTGATACCCCAGCAACTTTAGATAGGCCCGTAACCCAATATCATCTATCTGCACACGCTCCAGGTGATCTAAAGTATCCACGGTAATCAGCGAGGGGCGCAGATCCAGACCAAAAAGCCGCTGCTCATGAAAAGCCTGAACACCCTGCAACAACTGCTGTGCCAACTCGATGCTTCTCGGAAGTGGCAGATCTTCGGTCCCCATCAGGTGCCGCAATGTGACGCCCCGAAGGGGATCGCAGGCAATATAAACACGCGCTCCCTCAACGCCCCAATCTCGCATACGTAGCACATGGGCGGAACGCACACGCTTTCGCAGATCTAATCCCTGAAATTGCTGAAGGAGATCCTCTCGGCTTACCTGTAATGGTGCCTCAATCGCATACAAACCAACGATATCATCGGTCCGCTGATCGTAGGCGGTGGCACTAAAGTACATCGAGCTCTGGGTTAAGACCTGATTCACTCGATATATTCCAGCGATGAGAAGCGCGTCTCGCCCTGTCATGCTACCCCCCAACCACTATAAAATTTAGTTATACAACTGACTCTGTACATAGTTGGCAACATCCTGCCAGCTTGTTTTCGGGGTCAGAACCGCGCCATTGTCATCGTTCAAGTCGGTGAGGACATTCTCATTCGAGAGACCAATCTGATGAGCATGATTGGTATCCATCTTCAAGGAGAATAGGCCAAGATCAGCCAGCGACATGTTGGTATGGATCGCCCCCTTAAAGGCGTCGGTGGAGTCAAGAATCCGCGACCAGTTGGATGGCGATTTAATCTTGGCGAGCGTTGTCTTCACGATGATCTGCTGACGCGCCGATCTCGCGAAGTCGGTTCCCTCAGCTAGATTATCGGTGACTTTACGCGCGCGCGAGTAGCGGATCGCTGTCTCACCATCCATATGCTGCATCCCTTTATCAAAGTGAATGGTGATGTAGTTGGGATCGATCTTGGGGTCATCGTTCTTGGGATACAACGAGGTAAATGAGTTGGGGACGTACACGTCAATGCCACCCAGGGAGTTGATCAATTGACGGAAGCCCTGGAAGTCGATTAGCATCCAATACTTTACGTCCATGCCGGTAACCGACGCTACTTTTTTGGCGGCGGCGTCCGCGCCAGTATTCATGTCTTTCCCGTTATTAGAGTTTAGGGAGTAAATGCTGTTAATCCGACCAGTCCCACCGTCAGGCGTTTTTACCTCAAGGTCGCGCGGGACCGCGATCATGGTGGTATGCTGGTTCTGCGGCAACATGCTGATGACGGCCATCGAGTCGGTCAGGTTCGCGCCATCATGATCTCCACCACCGTACCCAAGCACCAGCAGGTTGGTACGATCGCCGGTCGTCATATATCCGGTCTGTGTGCTCAACGGCGATTGCGTAGAGATCGCCGAACCTAACGTCATTGCCTTCTGAAACATGGAGATGAATGTGATGCCAACGACACAAAGCACCAGTAGAATCGAGACGCTCACAATTAAACGTGTGTTACGCCGACGCGGACGAGCCTGTGGGCGGCCATAAGGCGTCGGTCCAGGTGTAGCAGGACGATGTGGGTGATCAGGCACGGGTCGCGAACTCTGAGCATGCCTCACAGGCGGCTCCTGATGGCGCTGTCTATGCTGGTTTGGATAGGATGTGGGCTGCGATGCAAGCTGATCGGAATGCGCTGGTGCTTGCCCACGATGATGGTGTTGTGGCTCGTTAAAACTTCCTAGAACCAACTTTCCCTGATGGCTCTGATCGGCTGAATGTGGCTCAGGATGATACGGATTATTGCCCATTATTCATTAGTCCTTTGTGATAATATGTTTCTTGCTAATCGACATATGTCACTATGATACGCTACAAAGCCAGCAAGCACAATCGCATACCTAAAAAGTCAACCTATATATAATATGTTTTCACGCGCTGTCCATAGGAGATTAACCAATAGGAAAAGAAACATTACGCATTATAACTACCTCTTTGCGGTTGCACAATGAACTATCTCACAAATACTGCTAACTCAAAGGTTTTTTTGTCCAGGACGCGATCGCTTTACGACGCGCCCCCGCGCTCCTCGCTGGCCGGCTATCATCAATCGATTGCAGTAGTTGTCCAAGCGCGATCAGGCTATTTACATTATGCGCTGGCAAAAAATCATCAATGTAGGGCAGGGCTGTCTTCATTCCAATCGTTAACGGACGATACTCCGACGAGCCCAGTAGCGGGTTCAACCAGATCAGGCGGTGACTGTTATGTTGAAGTCGATCCATTGCGGCCCGCAAGATCGCTGGGTCTCCACGATCCCACCCATCGCTGATCACGAGCACGACCGCTCCATGCCCCAGCACGCGCCGCGCCCACTTCTGATTGAACTGGTGCAAAGAATCACCAATCCGTGTCCCACCGGACCAGTCCTGCACTGATTTGGAGACTTCTCGCACCGCATCATCTACGTCCTTACGCTTTAGTTGATGCGTGATGCAGGTCAGGCGGGTTCCAAAAACAAACGACTCGACGTTCATCAATCCACTGGAGATGGTATGCACAAAGTGCAGCAGTAGACGCGAATACAAACTCATCGAACCGCTAATATCACAGATAATCACCAGGGGACGGGGCTTATAACTGATCTGTCTCCAGGTGAGCTCGATCAGTTCGGCTCCATATTTCATATTGCGTCTCAGCAAACGGCGCATATCAGGAGAGTCTCCCTTGCGAGCCGGAACTCTGCGATGCGTCGCTCGCATTCCTACATGCCAGCGCATCGCTGACATCAGCCTTTTCGCCTCCTGAATTTCGTCCCAAGAAAACGATTCAAAATCTTTTTTGCGCAACAGCTCAATCTGGCTGTAAGCAACCCCTTGAGGATTTCCTTCGTCCAGATCCTCGTCCTCATGGTCATAAAGGTTCTTTAAGAACCCCCTACGCTCACTCTCTTTCAGCTCGGTACGCATCTCACGCTTCTGCTCTTGAGCGTTGAGGTGCTCGGCCAGACGCTTACGCTCGGAAGGCGGAAGCCGCAACTGCTTCTTTTTCTGATTCTGATGGGATTTGTCTTTTGCTGTGGTCTTCTGGTCCTGCTTATCCCGTACAAACCAGTAGTAGCCAAACAGTTCGTTGAACAGAGATTCTTGCTCATGTTTGCTCAACAGGCTGCATTTCAAAGTGTTGTAGAAGTCTTCTTTATTCGTCAGGTCGATACAGGTCAGGGTCTGGGCCAGATCGATGAGTTTGCCTGGCCCAACATCGATCCCTGACTCCCAGAGCAGACGCCCAAACTCGGTTAGCCGATAGAGCAGGCGCTCACCTCGCTCGATCTCCTTCGGTGTAAGCGCGACTCCCGTCTGGATAGTAGCCTGGGAAACTGGATCGTTTGCCATTACGCGCCCCGCGCTTTCTGCAAAAGTTTGGTGAGATCACTACTTCCGACTTTAAGAATGTCGTCCTGATATTTTAGCAGGGCTCCCAACGTATCGCGAACGGGACCATCCACCAGTTCCAACTGGTTCAGAGCCAGCAATGAACCGATCCAGTCTAGCGTCTCCGCGACCCCCGGCGATTTGAAAAGATCCATGTTCCGCAGTTCTTGTACAAAAGCACAGACCTGCCGGGCCAGTCGCTCCGGTACCTCTGGCATTCGCGCCATCACAATTGAGAACTCTTTGTCCAGGGTGGGAAAATCGATCCAGTAATACAGGCAACGCCGGCGCAGAGCATCATGGATCTCACGAGTCCGGTTAGAGGTAATAATTACCACTGGCGGCTCCTGAGCTTTGATGGTGCCAATCTCGGGGATAGTAATCTGGAAATCTGAGAGCAGCTCCAGCAAATAGGCTTCAAACTCCTCGTCGCTGCGATCCAGCTCGTCAATGAGCAGCACAGGCGGGCGCGTATTGGCGGCGTCGATCGCTTGAAGCAATGGCCGCTTCATAAGAAAGTCGGGACCGAAGATCTCTTTTAGCTCGGTCCGCCCATCCACTCCTGCCGACTCTGTGGCGCGAATATGCAGCATCTGTCGCGTGTAGTTCCACTCATAAACGGCTGTGCTGATATCGATTCCTTCATAACATTGCAGGCGGATCAGGCCCGTGTCTAAAAGCGTTGAAAGGACCTTGGCGATCTCGGTTTTACCGACGCCAGGCTCGCCCTCTAAAAGGAGAGGTTTGCGCCTTTTCAGAGCCAGGAAAACGGCGGTTGCCAGACTACGATCCGCGATATAGTGACGGGCAAACATCGCCCGCTGAATCTCTTCAATCGACGAAAAAGAGACGAGAGCTTGATGTTCCTGCTCCAAAAGAGGCCTCCTGAGTAGAAGTGGATACGCCACAATCTCTATCTATGCGAAAGGATTAGTAAAAAAAATTGTATCACACACCAGTATCTTCCGCTATGGTCTCAAGCGATATCAGACCTGGAACTTCCCATCCTTCAAGAAGAGAATGTCATCAATCCAGACCTCACCATCGTGGCGCAGATCACAGATCATGTCCCAGTGTAGCGCCGATTGATTCTGACCACCGGTCTCGGGATAGCTGGCCCCTAAAGCCACATGAATGGTTCCACCCATTTTCTCATCAAAAAGAATATTTTTCGTGCCACGATGGACACGGCTATTGTTTCCAAAAGCGAATTCCCCCAGGTACCGCGCACCGTCATCTAGATCGAGCATCCGCTCAAGATAGGCCTGCCCCTGATGAGCACTTGCCTCCACTACACGACCCTCTTTGAAAACCAGGCGCACCCCTTCAACAGTCCTTCCATCTACTGAGGTTGGAATGTCAAATTGCACAACACCATTCACACTACTCTCTATCGGTCCGGTGAAAAACTCTCCACTGGGAAAGTTTCGCTTCCCATCACTATTGATAAATACGCGATCTTCGATCGAAAGATGTAGATCTGTTCCCACCCCTTTAACATGCACCTGCTTATGACCATGCAACCACTCCACCAGCCGCTGCTGTTCCCGCGAAAGCTCCTGCCAACGAGTAATCGGTTCGGGATCATTCAGGAAACATGCGTCAAATACAAACTCTTCAAATTCGCGTAGGGACATGCCAGCATCTTGCGCATAGCCACTCGTTGGATATAGCGTTAAGGCCCAACGATACTTTCCCTCCTGCTCACGCCGGCGCAGCGTTTTGCGGATCTCCTGCGAGGATTGACGACGCAACGCCATACGGGTCGGACTGATAGAGGTCAGGGCGCGGGGATTGGAGGCGGACTCAATATAAAGACGAGCATCGATCCGCTCCGCCATGGCCTGATGCACTGGCGAGACCCAAGCAATCTGCTGATCATTCCCCTCCCGTAAGAGGATTTCATCCAACCCCTCTATCTCTGTCACCGTTACGGGATGCGCGCCAACCGCCAAAGCCTCGCGATACACAGCCTCAATCAGCGGTAGCGCCAGAGGAGTCGAGTAGATCCCTAGAATATCACCCGGTTTTAAATACAGCGAATAATGAACAAGTGTATGCGCCCAGCGTTTAATGCGAATATCATGCATACTTTAGCTGCCCTTCATTGAAAGCCACATTTTCTACAAACTTGAACTTTCTTACTATGCCTTTTCAGGCATCCAAGCAAGAAAGCAAATTCACTTTTAGTATATCAGCTTACCTGTGAGAGCAAAAGTCTAGAAGCAACAGCGTTCCCCCGTCTCATCTGGGATATGGTACACTATACACTAACTAAAATCCTATACGAGTGAGAGGGAGGAAGCTATGCTTCGTCGCGTACCAGACTATCATCCGGGTTTGATGACCGATATGTACCACCCGGATTCCGCCTACGTGAGCTGGCGAACCGGCTACAATGGCATGACGACGTTTGATCTCTATACTCGCAAGGCTCCCTTTGGGGGAAGCTATCTGCTGGTTGCGGGCCTGGAAGCCGCGCTGGACTTTGTGAGATCCTTCCGGTACACATCTGAGGAGCTACGCTTTCTCGCCCACATCCGCGATTATGATGCTGGCTTTCTGGATGAGCTCTCCAGGCTCCAATTTACTGGTGAGATCGCGGCTCTGCCCGAAGGCTCGATCGCGTTCCCAAATGAGCCTCTCTTACGCGTCACAGCTCCTTTCCGCGAGGCTCTCCTGTTGGAAGCCGGGCTCCTTCAAGCTCTGGGCCTCTCAACATTGATCGCGACAAAGGCTTCAAGAATTGTCCAGGCCGCGAACCAGGGGAAGATTCGTCGGGTCTCAGAATTCGCGTTTCGCCGGGCACAAGAGCCCTTGACTGTGGCCCGCGCCTCCTATATCGGTGGTTGTACCAGCACTTCGTTGCTGACTGCCGCCTACGAGTATCGCCTACCCGCGACGGGAACGGTCCCACATGCCCTGATTGAGCTTTTCCCGACAGAGGAGGAGGCTTTCGAGGCAATCGCCGAGGCCTACAATCGCTATACGCTACTGCTCGATACCTATGATGTCCGTCGCGCGATCCATACGGCGATCGGGGTGGCCCTGCGCTCTCAGGAGACACAGGGCCATACGCTGGCGGCGGTCCGCCTGGATAGCGGCGATATCGCGGCTGACAGTCAATATGTGCGCCAGCAATTGGATCAGGCCGGGCTGGAAACGGTAAGAATTCTGGCGAGTGGGGATCTGGATGAGTGGAAGATTACGGAGCTGCTGGAGGCCGGGGCCCAGGTAGACTCCTTTGGGATCGGTACAACCTTGGGAAGCGGCGCGGGTTCGGTCGAACGAGGGATTTCTGGGGGCACCCTGGGGGCGGTCTATAAAGAGGTCTGGTATGTAGATGAGGCTGGGATTGAACATCCCAAGGTGAAGATCGCCGGAGCAAAGACAACGGTTCCTGGTAAAAAAGAGATCTACCGCCATCCCAACTGGGAAGAGGATCTGATCCAACTCAGCCATGAGGCCCGGCCAGATAGCTATCACCGCCTACTACGCCCGGTAATGCGCAATGGGGAGATGGTCTCTGGTAGCCTTCCCCCGCTCTCTGAGATCCGCGAACTGGCTCAGCAGAATCTTGAGAGTATGCCTGAACAGTATCGAGCGCTCGATATTGAGCATCCCTACCCAGTTCACTTTAGCGAGGGATTGCTGGCTCTGCAACGTCAAGCCAGCCAGATGGCTGGTGTTGCATTACTTCAGCCTCAGGATCAATAATCTCTTTTTTTGTCTGTATGAGAAAGGATTCTCCCGTCCCTAAAAAATGAGTGAGAATCCTTTCTTTTTTCTGTCACAAATCCTAGCTGACCGGTGTTCTATAGGTGCTATGACATAGCGAGGATATATATAACAAAGTAAGAGCAGGAAAGATCGGCTCATGTTGCTACACTTGCATTCTAAGCCGTCAGTAGTTGACGATAACTCATCGTTTGAAAGCATCTTCGCGCGCTACTATACTCTGGTCTACCAGCTAGCGTATCGCTGTACGGGCAAACAGGATGAGGCGGATGATATCGCGCAAGAGGTGTTTCTGCGCTTCTACCGCACCCCACCAGCCTACCGCAGCGAGGGTGAGAGGCGAGCCTGGCTCTGTCGAGTCGCGACCAATCTTAGTTTGAATGCTTTGCGCTCACAGCAACGCAGGACACAGAATGAGGAGAAGGCTGGACAGACAAGCTTCTCTGGACAAGAGAACGATCCTGAACAACAGGCTCTGATAGGAGAGCAGATCGGGCTTATCCGAGAGGTGATCGCGCGGATGCCAGAACGCCAGCAAACCTATCTACTGTTACGTAGTGTCGGACTAACTTACGCGGAGATAGCCGCCGCCACTGGTGTGGCTCCGGCCTCTGTTGGATCATTATTAGCGCGTGCGGAAAAAGAATTCTGGAGAAAATACAATGAAAGAGCAAGAGAACAGTTCTGAAGTCTACCAGTTGATCGATCAACTGGGTCCCAAGCAGATCCCTGACCCTCAGGCAGCCTATACGTCTTTGAAGGCTCACCTGGAGCATGAGGAGCTCGGCTTTACTCATCAAGCGACGATCCATACCCTGCCTGTCAGTCGGACAATTATGCCGAAGAGCCGCAGACGCCTGGGATGGATCGGTGTGGCTGCTGCGGCAGTGCTGCTCGCGGTTCTGCTTCTCCCCAATGCCAGCGCTGTGGCATCTCAGTTCCTCTCCATCTTCCAGGTGAAGCAGATCCAGCCGGTCAGCTTCAATCCCACTCAGATGGATCGACAGCTTCTGGACGATCTTACACACTTTGGTGATGTCCAATTCACTCACGACCAGACTGGGTC